>RDXI01000030.1 GCA_004292795.1 Bacteroidota bacterium
ACTATCAAGATGTCACCCCGCTGGGGCTTTGGAAGACTTAAACCGTTGTGCTACAAAGATGTCGCCCCGCTGGGGCTTGTGTGCAACCTTTTTATTTCCGAACCCACGTTAAAATTAGGTTAAAAAAGCAGGCAAGACTCCCAAAACCGAAATCTTGCCCACTCAGTAAATCAATAATTCAATAACTCATTAAATCTCCACATCAAACTTGATGCCTTGTGCAAGGGGAAGTTGCGTACTGTAGTTTACAGTGTTTGTCTGACGGCGCATATAGGCTTTCCAAGCATCAGAACCCGACTCGCGTCCACCACCTGTTTCTTTCTCGCCTCCAAAAGCTCCGCCAATTTCCGCGCCAGATGTGCCAATATTCACATTCGCAATACCACAATCCGAGCCACTGTAGGAAAGGAAACGCTCTGCATCTCGCATATTGAGCGTGAAGATGGAAGAAGAAAGACCTTGCCTAACGCCATTCTGAATAGCGATTGCATTTTCTACGTCCCCACTATAGCGGATAAGGTACAAAATAGGTGCAAAAGTTTCTTCTTGTACACAATGAAAATGATTTTCAGCCTCCACTATAGCAGGCGTTACATAGCGACCATTGGCATACACGCCTCCCGACAATACTTCGCCACCGACAAGCAACTTGCCTCCCTCGCGCTGTACTTCCGCCAATGTTTTTTGGAACATTTCAACGGCTTGTTTGTCAATGAGTGGACCCACAAGCGTAGTATTTTCCAAAGGACTGCCTATGGGTAATTTGGGATAAACGGCACAAAGTTTTGCTTTTACCGTTTCGTAAATGCTTTCGTGAATAATCAAACGCCTTGTAGTCGTGCAACGTTGCCCGCAAGTACCCACCGCGCCAAAAACAGTAGAACGCAATGCCATTTGCAAATCTGCATCAGGCGTAAGGATAACGGCATTATTGCCTCCCAATTCCAAGATAGATTTACCCAAACGACCAGCTACAGTTTTCGCTACGATTTTGCCCATGCGCGTAGAACCTGTAGCCGAGATAAGCGGAACGCGCTCATCATTCGACATCAGCTCGCCTATTTTGGCATCACCAATAATCAAGTTAAAAATGCCTTCAGGCAAGTTGTTTTCGCGCAAAACCTCTGCTACTATGTGTTGGCAGGCAAGGGCAGTGAGCGGAGTTTTTTCCGAAGGTTTCCAGATACACACATCACCACAAACCGCTGCAAGCATTGCATTCCAAGCCCACACCGCTACAGGGAAGTTGAAGGCAGAAATAATGCCCACTACGCCAAGCGGGTGATATTGTTCGCGCATGGCGTGGTCTGCACGTTCCGAAGCCATCGTTAAGCCGTACAGTTGGCGCGACAAGCCCACCGCGAAATCACAAATATCAATCATTTCTTGCACCTCGCCGAGTCCTTCTTGCAAGATTTTTCCCATTTCAAGCGTTACGAGCTTGCCTAAGTCCTCTTTGTAGAAGCGAAGTTTCTCGCCTATTTTGCGCACAACCTCACCGCGTGCAGGCGCGGGCATTTTGCGCCAAGTAACAAAAGCCTCGTGTGCTTTTTGGATAACTTCTTCGTATTGGGCAGGGGTAGCATATTCAACTTTTCCCAAAACAGCATCATCTATAGGAGAAAGCACAGTACGCGCTTCAGTACCATTCAAAGCACTTTTTGCCTGACCTGTCGAGGTGGCAGGGTTGAGTTGCGTTAGGTTGAATTTGGCTAATATTTCTTGCATATCCGAAAAAATGAAATAAACACAAATGTTTTCTCAAACGTTTGAAAAAACGTGCAAAGTTAGGCAAATTCTTTTGTTTTCTAAGGCGCGTGCTGTATTTTTTCAATTCTCTCCCGAAGGCACAGTTTCGAGGTTTTTTTTCTGCCATCTGAAGTTCATCAAGAGGGCGATTTGAAAAAAGTTCTTGCCTGTTTCGTCATTGATTTTGTAGTCAAATTGGTTCAGCCAACCTGTTTGCAAAGTTACGAGAGGCGTGAACTCATAGCCCAAGCCTACAAAAAAGCGGTTTCGTTGGAAAAAAGGCGCGTCATCTCCCAAAAATAGTTCATCAGAAACATTGATATACAGCGTTTTCTTTTCTACCTTGTGCTTAAAAATAGGCAAGGTCATCGAGAAGCGATAGCGAAACCTGTTTTGGTAATTATGCACGCCAAAACGTTGCTCCACCCTGTAGCGGTGTTCTATTTTCAGTTTTTGCAAGTAATTGTAAAGGTTCATTTGCGCCCAAGTGCGCAATTCTTTGTTTTGCTTGGGTTCAACAAAATTTCCACCCGCCTGATACGTATTGTAGTCGCCCATACCAAGCGAAAAGCCAAAAGTGTTGTTCAGGCGGTAATTCACGCCACACTTCAGTTCGTAGTAGTGATATTGTTGATAAAACGACAAACTGCGAAGCTGTGGCTCAAGAAACACACTAAAACGGCTGTTTAGCTCTATTTTGGCGTGGTAAATGTTCCACGAACCAACGCCACTTTGTGCAAACGCCCAAGTAGGCAAGCAAAAAAATAAGAAGCAGAGTTTTCGCATCATGGCAAAAAATGTTAGGGGGAACTTCAAAAATACGAGAAAAATGTTTTTTTTGCATAGCACAATAAAAATCTTTATTTTTGAGTTTAATTTCATGTTTATATCATCTAACCAACCACCCTTTCCTGTATGAAAATGCACGCTATCCGTCTTACGCTCTGTATGTGGGCTTTAGTAGCTTCTGCACAAGCCTTTGCGCAAGACAATATCGCAGAGTTAGCCGTCAAATTGGAGAAAAAAGTAGAGAAAAACGGCTTTCAAATGACCGTAAACGCTACCTCTGATGTAGTGGCGGCGGCTATTGAGAAAAAAATGAAAACGCTTGGAGTGCGCTACGAAGACCGCAAAGGCACTTACACCGCTAAAGCCGCTACCATAGGCACTATTTCTTCAAAGGCTATTGATTTTACCATTATTACCGATGAAAACCGCAAATCAAAAGTTACTACCGTTTCTGTAGTGGCTATGATGGGCTATGATGTAGTAGTTAGCTCACGCGACTATCCCACAGAGGCACAAAATATCCGTGCTTTTATGACTTCCTTGCGCGAAGACATCAGAGTAGAAGCCCTGAATGCACGCATCAAAGAAGAAAGCGAAAAATTGGCAGACATGGAGCGTGCCTTGAAAAAACTGTCTGACCGCAAGTTGAGCCTCGAGAAAGACATTCAAGACTATCTCCAAAAAATGGAAAACGCCAAAAACGAAGCCGCTAAAACCGCTACCGACTTGGATAACATGAAATTGCAGATAGATAATCAACGCCAATCTATCGAAAAAATCAAGAAGGAATTTTAATCTTCTTCAAATTTATCTTACATCTCTAATGGCATCTTACACGCCCAAAGGTATCTTTTCAGGTATTTTTGGGCGCGTTTGTGTGGGGTAGGCAAGGCAAAATTACGTTTTCAGGCAAGTTAGCAATACTACCAAATAAAACCTTTTGTAGCAAGAAATCGTTTGAAAGGGTAGCATTGTTTCTGTTCATACACTTTTAACCTTTCTTTCTTTACAAACACTTTTTATGGGTAAATTGGATAACAAAGTAGCCATCGTTACAGGTGGAGGTAGCGGTATTGGTGCCGCCACCGCTAACTTATTAGCCCAAGAGGGCGCGAAAGTCCTCATCGTAGGGCGTACAGAGGCAAAACTCAAAGCCACTGTAGAGTCCCTCAACAATCCTAACATTAGCTATTTTGTGGCAGATGTTTCGAAAGGCGCAGATGCTGAAGCGTATGTAGCCGAAGCCGTAAAACGTTATGGTGGTGTGGACATTTGTGTTGCCAATGCGGGTATCTTTCGTGAATTGATACCTACACACTTGATGAGCGAAGACCACTTCGACGAAGTGATGAATGTGAACGTAAAAGGCGCGTGGCTCTCTATCAAATACAGCTTGCCTGAAATGCAAAAACGCGGAGGCGGTGCGATTGTACTGATTTCGTCTGTTGCGGCTTCGGGTGGCTTTGGGGCGCATACAGCGTACACCGCGAGCAAACACGCTGTAATAGGTGTTATGCGTTCTGCATTCTTAGATGCCTTGCCTATGGGAGTGCGTATCAATGTAATAAGCCCAGGCACGATTGAAAACGACATGATGGCAGGACTCGAAAGCAGTGCAAGCCCCGACAACCCACAAGCTGTTAAAGACATGATGATACAACGTATTCCTATGAAACGCTATGGCAAAAATGAGGAAATTGCTCAGGGCATTTTGTACTTGGTTTCTGATGCTAGCACGTATGTAGCAGGCGTAAACCTAGAAATAGATGGAGGTATTTCCAACAGCTTGATGTAGTCATCACAAAAAACATTTGAGCAAATGCCTACAAATGTATCAAAATAAACTTTATTTCAAAAATAGTGCATTACCCTTGTAATGGTATTTTTATACCCTTGCAAGGGTATTTTTTCAGGGTTAAAAAATTAAAGTATTGATAATCAATGTTTTAATTTTCTATTTTTTTAAACCGCGTTTGGAGGCGAGGTAAACGGTGCTTAATTTTGCATCATAAATAAGCCCCAGAACGTTATGTTTCTCAATACTCTGCAACAACTCCTTCGCAATTACTTTGGTTTCACCCGCATCGAAGCACGTGGCTTTTGGGTGTGGACAGTAGGAATGTGTGTGTTGTTGGTTTTCAACTTTTCTTTGAGCTATTTGGATACCTTGCCTACCCAACCCGCGCAGGCAAGCGCACAATCCTTGGAGCGTGCCTTTGCTACTTTGGAGTCGCCTGTGGGTGTGCCTGCACAGTTTGCTAGTTTGGAGAAGGAAAGCAATGTAGATGCAGTAGGCGAGCGTTTTATGTTCAATCCCAATGATGCCTCCGAAGAAAGCTTGAAGCGTTTGGGTATTCCCTCGCGTTTTATCAAAAGCATTGTGAAGTTTCGTAGCAAAGGAGGCAAGTTCAGAAAAAAAGCAGACCTACAAAAGATTTACTATTTTCCTGTAGCACTTTACGAAAGCCTTGAGCCTTATATCGACTTGCCTACTGAAAACGCAAGACCTCCAAAATACGCTAAACAAACCCCTAACACAAACAATCAAGCTATCAAAAATGCCTTACAACCTTTTGACCTCAATACTGCCGACACTGCCACGCTTAGCCAAGTGCGAGGCATAGGCACAAAAACTGCTCAAAGTATTGTGACTTATCGTGAGAAATTAGGCGGATTTACCCACCTTGCGCAATTACAAGAAGTGTATTTGCTCCAAAATAAGCCCGAAGTAGTAGCCGAGTTGTCGCGTTACGCACTTTTGCAAACACCCGCCATCAAAATCAACATCAATACAGCCTCTGTAGAAACACTACAAGCGCACCCTTATTTCCGCAAAATAGCCAAAGCACTTGTAAGTTATCGCACCAAAGCAGGCAAGTTTGAGAAAGTAGAAGACCTACAAAAGCTCAAAGTCGTTACGCCTGAAGTGTGGGAAAAGATAAAAAATTATGTGGTAAGCGAATAAGCTGTTTTTTTGTTTTTGTCGTAAAAAAAATATCGCTCTATTCTACTTTTAGGTTGAAATCGGGTTTTGTTTTTTGAGTAATAATTTGAGGGTTTCCGTGATTGCCTTTTTGCCTCTTTTTTTCAGGTTATACAGCCATTCAAAAAAAACGACATAAAGAGGCAATTTCTCTTGACTCACTCCTCTGTGTGGTCTTAACCAACTTCTAAGTAGTGACCAAATACCTTCTATTGTATTGCCATGGACTTCACAAAGTCCATCTCCGTTCTCATCTCGTGCAAATTCTTTTTGGGCGTGTTGTACTTTCTTGTGTTGATACCCCCATTGTGTTACACGATTGTATATGTTGTACTCATCTGTGTAAATACACGCCTCTCTCGCTATG
This sequence comes from Bacteroidota bacterium, assembly GCA_004292795.1. Lineage (GTDB taxonomy): Bacteria > Bacteroidota > Bacteroidia > Cytophagales > Microscillaceae > RDXI01. Next base: position 5,889 of record RDXI01000030.1, read on the forward strand.
CGTCCTTCTATAATAGGGCGAATAGTGGTTTGTTTCACATTTTCCAATACTTGTAATGCAATCGCACCTGTATGACTTACCATGCCTAATATGGAGTTTTTCTCTGACTGCGCTGTTCCGCGCCCTCGGTTACCTCGTAAACGCCTCCTGCGACTTTGACGACCACGACACAAGACACGCTTTGGTTGCCCTTTCTGACCTGCTATGAGATAACATTCGTCAAGTTCAACTTCTCCGCCAAGCAGTAAAGCAGTTTTTTTTGAACAACCCCTTCCCGAATATGACTGCATAAGTTAGAGGCACTGCTTGGAGAAATATCTAGTTCTGCCCCTATTTGGGCATTGCTCACATTCAAGTTCATCAAGTAAAGTGCCGTAATCCAAGTTGTAAGAGGATAATGGCTTCTTAAAAAGATAGTACTTGTTAAATCATCAAAGCTATAAACAAGTTTTACACACATAACACTGGCAGAATGGGTTGCTGTCATCTTTCCCATTTTGCTTACAGAAGTACCAGAACAATGCGGACACGATATGCCATCTTCCCACCGAAGTTCACGCAAAATCGTGTAACACAACTCTAAAGATAACAATTTATGAAGTTGGATTTGCATAACAATATGAAGTGACAACACCAAGATACATACTTTTCAACCTAAAACCTAATAAGAGCGTTTTTTTTTATACTTCTCCATCTTTCAAAGTGAGTAATTGTGAAACAAGGTAACGGAGTTTGCTCTTCTTAGAAAGGTAAGTTTTGTTTTTCTCCTGTGAAACCTTGCCTTGTTTTGCAAGGTACTATATGAGGAGAGCGCAAAATTACGCTCTCTAAATTTTCAATCGCTCTCAAAACGTCTGCCTGACGCTTTCCATTAAGAGAAGTATTGAGGGCTTGCTTGCCTTAAAAATTAAAAAAAATGTGTTCTTAACATGAGTTCGGAAATAAAAAGGTTACATACAAGCCCCAGCGGGGCAACATCTTTGTAGTACAATGTTTTAAATTTAAAGCTTTCAAAGCCCCAGCGGGGCGACATCTTGATAGCGCAAGATGTCGCCCCGCTGGGGCTTGTAGGTGGGTTGTTATAGGGCTACAAAGATATAGCCCCACTGGGGCAAGCCTATTCAATCCATTGATTTACAATATTTTATATTTAAATCTAATTCCGAATTCACGTTGTTCTTATGGAGTAAGACTATAAAAACTACCTTGTTTTGCAAGGTACTATATGAGGAGAGCGCAAAATTACGCTCTCTGTGATAAAAAAAAATCTCCCCAAATTTGGGGAGAGTCTTTGCATTAAAAATATCAAAATTAAGGCTTAGGCACTAAGCGGAGTTGCGCCGCGCCTTCAAGCGTAAATACAGAGCTGAATGTCAAACTTTCGGTAGAGCCAATGATGAGGCTGTTAGTTGTAAGCGTAGTAACATCTAAGTTGAATACTTTGGCAGGAACTGCGCCCACTTTGGGATAGGCAATCGTAATTTTCAAATTGTTATTTGCGTCTTTGCTCAATACCCACGTAGCAGGAGTAGGCAAGCCACCCACCGTAACATAGTTCAGTTTCAAAGGCGAGAAATTATCAAACTTGAAAGTAACATCTGCATAGCGATTCCATGTAAATGGATTTGCGCCTACTTTGGTAAACACGCCTGCAGTTTGGGTGGTGTTAGTACCTGTCCACGTTACCGCTTTCAAAGTCGCCTCTTCTGTCAAGGGTACTACGTCAGCAGGTTTGGTAGTCGTGAAGCGGTATTGGCTGGTAGCAGAAAGGTTGATGATGCCAAATAATTGAATGTCATCATTGGCAGGGGCAGTAACCCAAAGCTCTGTAGCGGTGAGTTTTACCACTTTGAGAGCTTGGCTTGCTAAGGTAGCACCATTGCCCGATACCGAAGGATAATACACTGTGAGCGTTTGCGCATCTACGCTCAATGTCCAAACCGCCGCCGCGCCAAGAGGCGTGCCGTTTACAGTGGTTGTATTTACGGTGCTTGTTTTGCTGAAGCGCGTTGTGAGATTGGGAGCTAATACTTTTTGGTATGTACCCGAAACTTGAAAATACAAACCATCAGTGTACCAATCTTTGTTGGCGAGCAGTTGTTGGTTGGGGTCTGTGGGTTCGGTTTCTTTGCAACCCGTCAAGAGGGCAGTAAACCCTAAAAGAAGCATGAAGCTATAGCGCAACATTTTGTTCATAAGTTTTGAAGGAAAAGGTAAAAATAACAAATTTTTGAGTTCTTTATGCGTCAGCATTTTTCCATTGCATCATGTCTAACACCGACTCGCATACCTCGTACTCGTGAGGCTGGTTAGAACAAATAACGCACAAACGGTCTTTGATATTGTTTTCTAAGGTTTTTTTGTACCAATTTGTCGCTTGCGCGTCCAAGTTGGTCGTAGGCTCGTCGAGCAACATCACAGGCACATCACTATAGAATACAAGCCCAAGCTTCAAACGTTGCTTCATACCCGAAGAAAAATATTGTACGGCTTTGTCCTTTGCGTGAGAAAGTTCGATAGCATCAAGAAAGTCTTGCCTGCCCAAACCACCACGCAGGGGTTTGAATTGTGTATGAAAGCGCACCAATTCGGCAAGGGTAAACTCCTCGATGAGTTCCAAATAAGGCGCGGAAATGGCGATTTGCTTGTACCATTGTTCGGTAGGCAAGGGCTTGTCGGGGTAGGCAAGGTAGGCAAGCTTGCCTGCAGTGGGCTGACCAATGCCCGCTATGAGTTGTAAGAGCGTGGACTTTCCGCTTCCGTTTGCGCCCACGACTGCACAAGGCTTGTTCGTTTCGAAGGTGTAGGTAAGTCCTTTAAAAATCCAGTCATTGCCAAAGCGTTTGCTTAGGTTGTCCAAAACGATTTGCATAGGTCTATTTGTCTTTGTCCTTTTCGTGTTTGTGCGCTATACGTTGGCTTCGCTTCTGTAGCTCGCCCAACAAGTAAAATTTTTCATCAGCCGACAACTTCTCATCATCAAACACGAGCTTATTGAAACGTACTAAAAAGGCAGGATTTTGTGCTTCTGCAACGCTATCCATAATGGTCAGGTAAAATTCAAACATACAGTGCTTATGATTTAGCATTTTTAGTTTAACGTAAGGTAGGCACAGAAGGTTTTATACTGCAAACAACATACCTTAAAATAGATAACTTCGAAAAAAAGTAAAAAAAAACGGTAAAAAATTTTTGGTTTAAAGAAATAAGTAGTTACTTTGTATCTCGACATTCAATAATTCAATAGCTTCTATCTCATAAGTTTATGCAAAAATTTACAATCCGCCTATTGGTTGGAGGTTTTCTGCTATTCTCGGCTTGCAAAACCGTTCCACCTCAAATCACACGCTTCGAAGCTCCTACGAGCATAGTGCGTGGCGAAAAAGCGGTGCTTGTGTGGGATGTCTTGCCTACAAAAACACTCCAAAACATTGTTTTGACCAACATAGCAGATAGCTTGCCTATTCAAGGAAAGGCAGAGGTGAAGCCCTACAAGACTACGCAATACGAACTCCGTATTCAATACAAGCATAAACGCAAGCAAAGTCTTTCCGACTCGCGCAAGGTAAGTGTAGCTGTAACAGAACCTAAAGTGTCCTTCACAGGTGTAAGCAAAATCAATATTGGAGATGAAGCAGTGCTATCTTGGGAACTTCCTCACTTTGCCCAAAATGTGCGCTTGTCCGAATGGGTTGATGGTGAGATAAAGGAAGATTGGGAAGATATGCCCAGCCACGCCTCTTATCAAGTAAAGCCTGTCAAAAATGCTGTTTATAAAATAGAATATTTGGACGAAGGCATTGCCAAAGTTCTTGAACACGCTATAGAAGTCACACCCGCTTTCTTCACAGGCACTAAAAAGGTATTGGCAGGCGAGGAAGTACAACTTATTTGGAAAACGAACCCAAGCACGCCCCACGTCAGCCTCGAAAAAAGAGAAAATAGCTATACCCGCGAAGTATTGAAAGAACACTTGCCTACTTCGGGTAGCTACAAAACTGTGCCTACGCACACTACCGAATATTTGTTGAGCATCATCGACGAACATCACACTACGCTTATTCACAAAGTAGATGTGGTAATGGGTATGATTGCGGGGCAAAAAATAGTGAAACAAGGCGAAAAAGCATTCCTCTCTTGGCGTGCAACGCCATTGGCTAAAAAGGTGTGGATTGAAACGGTAGAGAACAAAGAGCCTGTGGTGTTGTATAAAAACCTTGCAGAAGAAGGGCAGATAGAAGTTGCGCCTCAAGCAAACACGACTTACCTACTCGCAGTGGAAACAGCCGAAGGCATAGCCCGCTACGAGCATACCATGCGCGTAACTGCACCTAACGAAGGTGGAATCTATACACAAGCCTCGCCTGATGCACAACGCTACAATGTGGCACATGACCCTCAGCATCACCACAAAGGATTGAGTACGCTTGATGACTCACCTGTTACTATCGAACCGCATCAAATCTTAGACTCGCCTACTAAAATTAAATTTGATTTCGACAAAAGTGAGGTTGCACCTGAACATACAGCTTCGCTTGATGCCTTAGTAGCCAAGTTGAAGAAAGAAGAAAATGCCATAGCCGAAATAGCAGGTCATGCCGATTTGAAAGGCACAACCAAAGGCTGTGATAAAATTTCGTCTGACCGCGCCGAGTCTGTGAAAAAATACCTCGTACAAGCAGGCATACCCGAATATCGCATTATGACAAGAGCGTATGGACGTATGTTCCCTGTAAACTACAAAGAAACAGACGACACCTTAGCCAAAGAAAACCGCAGAGTAGAAGTGATTGTATTGAAATAATTTGCCCTAAGATATTTGCCCAAAGCACAAGAGCCTTATCGCTTTTGTGCTTTTTTTTGCAAACGTTTGTAGGTTTTGGAGGCACAGCAGGCAAGCTCGCCTGTTTTTTTTATTAAAAACGCGCTGTATGGCTTTGAAGGGTAGTTTTTTTCAATATTTCTCACGAAATTTACACGATTTTTTGAACAATCCTTACCCCCTAATCCTTATGACAGACTTCCTCCCTCTACTCGGAACAGACCACATAGAGTTTTATGTAGGAAATGCGAAACAAGCCGCGTATTATTATCAAACGGCTTTCGGATACGAACAAATCGCGTATGCAGGACCCGAAACGGGCTTGCGCGATAGGGCTTCTTATGTGTTGCAACAAGGCAAAATACGCTTAGTGCTTACTACTGCCATTCATTCCGACTCGTACATTGCCCAGCACGTACACAAGCATGGCGATGGCGTGAGGGTATTGGCTCTTTGGGTAGATGATGCCGAGCAAGCCTTCTACAACACCATGAGTCGCGGTGCAAAAGCCTTTCAAGAGCCTACAGTCTTGACTGATGAGTTTGGCGAAGTAAAAATAGCCTCTATTCATACTTACGGCGATACTATCCACACTTTTGTAGAGCGCAAAAACTACAAAGGCGTGTTCATGCCGGGCTTTGTGGAGCGCAAAGGTATTCCCAACGTACAGCCTGTAGGGTTGAAACACATCGACCACTGTGTAGGCAATGTAGAATTGGGCAAAATGAACGAATGGGTAGAGTTTTACCAAAAAGTGATGGGCTTCTCTATCTTGGCTACTTTTGATGACAAAGACATTTCTACAGAATACACCGCCCTGATGTCCAAAGTAGTGAGCAATGGCAATGGCTACGTCAAATTCCCCATCAACGAACCCGCAGAAGGGCGCAAAAAGTCGCAAATTGATGAATACATAGAGTTTTATCGTGGGGCAGGCGTACAACACATTGCTGTAGCAACTGACGATATTATCCACACTATAGGCGAGTTGCGCAGGCGAGGCATGGAGTTCTTGTATGTTCCCGAAACGTATTATGACGACCTCGCAGACCGCGTGGGCGTTATCAAACAAGACGTGGAAACGTTGAAAAAATTGAATATTTTGGTGGATAGAGATGACGAAGGATATTTGCTCCAAATCTTTACGAAGCCTGTAGAAGACCGTCCTACAGTGTTTTATGAAATCATACAACGCGAAGGCGCGACTTCTTTTGGCAAAGGTAACTTCAAAGCCTTGTTTGAGTCGATAGAGCGCGAACAAGCCCTAAGAGGCAATTTGTAAGCTTTTTTATAAAGATAGCATACCCCGCAAGGTATGCTATTTTTTATTTTTGTCTTGTATAAATGAACACACTCTTCACTAAGGGGTATCTTGCCCTTTTACACCCTTCTTTCCATATACTCATCAGGTGTGTAGCGGATTTTATCTGCCAAAGAAGCAATGAAAGATTGCCCTTCTTTGTCAAATTGCCGTTTTTCTGCCTTGTTCAGCTCGATGGTCAGGTCGAATACGGCTACTGTACCACACACTACAGCAAGCAATAACTTGCCTTCGTTTTCGTACAGCGTGTAGTTGTAATGGTCTTGCAAAAGTTCTTTCATACTATTTCGTAAGACCTCAAAAGTACAAAAAAAGTTCCATTTCCGCTAATAAATGGAACTTTTTTGTATAAATAAAATTACTCGCCAATCAACAAAAATGCTCCCCAAAAATACGGTTCTTTGAATTCTGTTTTGAGCTGTATCATGGCTTTGTTGAAAGCATCAACCTTGTTGCGCGTGGTTACAAAATTTTGGTAAAACAAGGTCATCAAGCGTTGAGTCGCGGCATCACTCACAGTCCAGAGGCTCATTATCAAGGTTTTAGCTCCAGCAAGTTGCACAGCGCGTTGCAAACCATACACGCCCTCGCCTTCTTTCACATCACCCAAACCCGTTTCGCAAGCACTCAAAATCACAATATCTGTTTTGTCTAACGGCAAGGTCATCAGTTCGTAGGCAGTCAAAATGCCATTGTTGTCAGCGCGAAGTTCAGGCGAGGCAGTTGTATTTTTGAGAGCTTTTTCGGCATCTGCAAACATAAGCCCAGAACGAAGCATGGGGTTTTGTTTTGCCTTTTCCATGTCAATGCCAAAGAGTTTTTCGCCTTCCAATTTATCCGAGTCAGGCACAAAAAAGCCATGCGTGGCTATGTGCAAGATGTGTGGACTGTTTTTGATAGCTTTGATAAAACCTTCATGCGCTTCTTTGCCCATTACTTTGCTTACTTGATAGCCTTTCGCGGTAGCTATTTTGCTTACTGCGTCTGCTTCCATTTTTGTACCGGGCAAAGGCGAAATCTTGCCTTCGCTTCCGTAGTCAGGATTAGCCACTAAAGTTATATCTTTGTTGGTATTGCTTACGGTACTTTTGGCGTTTGTCAAGTCTTTGGCATTGGTAAGGAAAAGCAATGTTTTTTCCTCCAATACAAATTTGCCATTGGGTTTTTGTAAGGTGTTGAGGCTTATTTGGTTATACACGCCATCAAGCGACACATACAGGCGAGTCTTGCCTGCGGTGGCTTGGTCGATGGCAGACCAATATTGGTCGTAGCTGTACTTGTCCGATTTTTTGGCTTGGATAGAGTTTCGATAATTTTTGTAATACTTGCCATTCAAGTCATTGCCATTGTTCAGCACCACTAAGCGCGGTTTGGCTTCGCCCTTGCCTGCCACAAACGCCACATAGACCATTTCTTGCACAAATGCCTTTCCATTGTGGCGCGGGAAGGTAAGAATATCTACTATAGCTTCGTTGTTTTGTTTGAGTTGGGCGATGATGTCTTGGTAGGTTACGTTTTTATCTTGCGTAAAAAATTCTGCATTGGCAGAAAGTTTTTTCTCTAATTGGTTCGCCATTGTTTCCAACGAGTCCACATTGATACGCTGTTCGAGGCGTTCTGCCTTCGAGAGCATATAAAGGAGCGAAAGGTCTTCTTTCAAATCCACCCACGTTTTGTAGTCGTTGATGAGTTCAGTATTGCCACTATTCAATATTTTTTGCTTGATTTTGCTGGAGCTACTCAAGAGCAAGGCTTTGGTTGCCAAGTGTGCCTCGTACATGGGCAAGGCAAAGTTGGCTTTGTCTTTGGCAGAGATAGCAAAATTGAAAAAACGTTGGTAAATAGGGCGCAGTTTAGACAAGTATTTGCCCTTTTCCGTTTCGCTCATGGCAGGAAAGTATTGCTGAATAAAGCTATTGGACTGCTGAATAACCTTTGCGAATAGCTCGCCTGCTTTGGCATATTCTTGTTGCGCCCAATACAAAAGTGCCATATCTTCCTGTGCTTTGCTATAAAGCGGGTGTTGATTGCTAAGGGCAACCTCGCGGATAGCCAAACATTCGCGCAACAAAGGTTCTGCTTTGCTAAGTTGGTCTTGACTACGGTAAAAATTGCCGAGATGACTCAAAACGGTAGCATACGCGGGATTTTCCTTGCCTAACTTGCCTTCGTAAGCCTCTTTAGCTTCTATCAAAAGTTTTTCCACGTCAGCCGTTTTGCCCATGTCCATGTACAGGGAGGCAAGCAAAACTTTCAAGTGCGCCACGTCAGGGTGTTGTTTGATTTTCAATAATTTCTCGCGACTATCTATAGCATCGAGGTAAATTTTTTCTGCTTCTGTGTAGTTCTTTTGTTCTTGATACAAAAGCGCGAGATTTGCCTGAAAACGTTGGTAAGTCGTAGATTTTTCTTTGAGCAAAGGAGAGGCTAATTCCAATACACGCTTCAGGCGCGTGATGGCTTCTTCGGTGCGTCCTAAGGCTTGAAAGAGCATCGCTTGGTTGTTCAACACAATGCAATACGGCACGCTGTTTTGGGTATGCAGTTTTTCAACAGCACTCAAGGCTTGCGCCAAAAGCCCTTCTGCGTCATTGTATTTGCCCATATCACGGTAGAGCATCGCAAGGTTGTTGAGCGAAGTGGCGTGTGCATTTGAACCCTCGCCTACCGCACTTTTGCGAATATCTAAGGCTTGTACGGTGTATTTTTCGGCTTCGCCATACCTGCCTACAGTTTCAAACAACAAACCTTTGTTTGCCAATACTTGCGCATACGAAGCGTTGTTTGTGCTGGAATTGTTCTCAAACTGTTTTTGGGCAAGGGTAAAAAAGCGTTCTGCATTTTTGTACTTGTGCGAAGAGAAGAACATAGAACCCAACGAATTGTAGTTCTTGGCGGCTTGGTTGTAGTCGCGGTTATTGTCGTTGGTGATATTGAGTGCGTCTGTGCTACCGATAGCCAACTGCATCAAGCGTTTGCCTCTTTCGCTGTCTTCGTAGCTTCCTGCGTTGTCGCTTAGGGCAATGGAATAGCTAAAACTCGTGGTGTCATATTCGCCACGCATTTTGTCTAAAGTCTTGTCCATAGCATCATTCAGCTTGTCCTTGCCTTTGCGCTTTGCGTCATTTTTGGTGTCGCGGGCTTTGTCCTTCGCTTTGTCTTGGGCTTTGTCCTTTTCGCGGTTCAGCTTGTCTTTGAGCTTATCCTTGTTGATGATTTGGGCTTCGGCGGTAGCAAACAAGAAGCAACACGCCAAAAGGGTACATAATTTTTTCATAAGGCTTACAAGTAATTGATTAAAAATTGTAGGGTTGATAGCAAAAAGGCTATCATTTTTTTGCAAAAGTACAAAAAAACGCCCTAAAATCCAAGTTTTAGCCTTATGTTTTGGCGCGAGGTAGGCGAGATAGTATTGACTTGCCAGCCTAATTACTTTGTTTCACATAGTAAATTCTTGAAGAAAGTCTGTTAAAAGTATGATGTTTTGGAAACCTTTTTGTTTGACACCTTCCGCTAAAATGCTATCTTTTGTAATAAAAGGCAAGTCAAATTCTATAGCGAGTGCTATATAGGTTAGGTCTTTTTCATCAATATCCTTACAGAGTTCAAAGGCTTGCAAATAACTTTGGTTGCTGACAAGCATATTAGGCACAACTATAACTTGCTCAAACAAAGAGAGTGTAAACGATTGTAAATCAGTAGGTGATAGTTTGGTTTTTTCCAAAATCAACAACTGATACTTTTGCAATTCACTCAATGCAAAGTCAGGTAATAAAAACTGAAATGTGGTAAAAGCATTGATATACAAGTCTTTACCACTCATAAGCGCACTAAAAAGTACATTTATATCCACCACAAATCTTTTCTTCATACATTTTGAGGTAAAATATCACGCAAAACCGTTTTTTTGTACGTTTCCCATGCAGAAGTGCGAGCCTCCTCAAACAGCGCGTCATTGTCTAATTGGGCATCTTGCAAGCGTTCATACAAGTTTTGTGTTTTCATACGCAGAGCCTCCCACTCAAGCATCTTCTGTATTTTCGCTTGTAGGGCTACTTGTCCATAGTAGGCAAGCAAGTTATCTTGTACTTCGATAGAGATTGTTTTCATAAGAACAAAATTACTTATTTTTTTCAAAAAAACAATGCCCAACATTTTGTTTATCTGCCATTTTGTCGGATATTTGGAGAATTAACGAATTTTCACGATTATTGTAGCTATGAAGGCAAGGGCGTTAGAACCCCTCCAAAATAGCTACTCATAACAACTCTGATATGAATTTACAAAGTTTCAACAAGTATCAACTCCAGCAACCCGCCTTGGTAGAAGACTCCAAGTTCTTGAATGCGCAAGAGTTCCGCAATTTTGCTGTAAAACATCAGGGCATCAGTGGCTCGAATGTGGACAGATACATACACAGCGTAGAAAACATGACGCGCTCTGTGATTGAAGAACGCCAAATGCGCTTCGCAGAGGTAGATGTATTTTCTCGCCTGATGATGGACAGGATTATCTTCATGGGCTTGCCTATTGGTGATGAGTTCGCCAATATCATCATTGCGCAACTGCTGTTCCTTGAGTCGGCAGATGCTCGCAAAGACATTTTGCTATACGTAAACTGCCCTGGCGGTTCGGTGTATGCAGGCTTGGGCATTTATGACACCATGCAATACATTCGCCCCGACATCGTTACTATTTGTACAGGCTTGGCGGCTTCTATGGGCGCAGTCCTCTTATGCGCAGGCGCAAAAGGCAAACGCTCTGCTTTGCAACATTCGCGCATTATGATTCACCAACCCACAGGAGGCGTAGGCGGTCAGACTTCAGACATTGAAATCACTGCTAAACAAATCTTGGCACTCCGCCACGAGCTTTACGAAATCATAGCTCGACACACAGGCAAGGACTACGACAAAATCGTACAAGATGCAGACCGCGATTTTTGGATGAAATCAGGCGAGGCACTCGAATATGGCTTGATTGATGAAGTTTTGACAAGATAAGAGTTTTATAGGTTAGGATAGGGCGTTTCCCTATCCTAATTCATTTTTTTCCGTTTTATCAATATGTTCCGTATTCTGGTTTTTTGTTTTTTTTGTGTACTATCTTCAGGCTTGTTTGCACAAACACGCACTTTGGATAGCTTGCGCAAATTGGTAGCGAAACGGAACTTGCCTGACACGGTGCAGATATTGGCTACGCTGGAGCTTGCCTACGAGATACGCTATACAAAACCCGATAGCTCTATCCTGCTTGTGCGCAAAGCAACTGCCAAAGCGCGTCAGCTCAAATTTGAGAAAGGCATAGGCACAGGCTTGTATGTAGAAGGTATTTGGTTTTCATTCAAAGGCAAATACCAAGAAGCCTTAGAAAATTACTTCAAAGCCCTTGACATTTACGAAAAAATCAAGTTCGAGAAAGGCACTGCCCGCATCTTGAACAACATAGGCATTATTTATTACTACCAAAAAAACTACGACAAAGCAGAGGTATTTTTGAATAAAAGCCTTGTTATCAACCAAAAAATTAAAAATTATTCGGAAATAGCCCGCACTTACAACAACTTAGGACGCAATTTATTGGAAAAAAACAAACCGCAAGAAGCCTTAGAAAACTTCCGCAAGGCGATTGCGTTGCTCAAAAAATACAACATCAGCACAGATGTTTCGGTTTATTTTTGCAATGTAGCCGAAGCCTTGTATATGCTGAAACAGCCCGATGAAGCCTTAGTAAATGCTGAAAAATCATTGGAAATAGCCCGCAAAGTGGGCAACAAGCGCGTAGAGGCGCGTGCTTGTGTGGTGCAAGGTATGATTTATTTGGAACTGAACGACATACAAAAGGCACAACGCTTCCTCGAACAAGGCACGCCCATAGCCCGCAACCTGAAATTTCCCGAAGAGCATTTATTGGCATTGGAACACTCCTACAAACTATACGAAAAAATCAAAAACTACGAAAAGGCATATCTTTTCCTCAAAGCCTTCAAAGCCCACAGCGACTCGGTAGTGAATGATGTGAACTATAAAATCATTTTGCAACGCGAATACGAATACAACGAACAGCAACGAAAACTAAAGAACGAATACAACGAACAACAGCGCAAAATAGAACGAAGGAATGAAATTTGGATTCGCTATTCGCTCATTGCAGGGGTTTTATTGGCGTTTGGCTTGGTGTTTTTTGCCTATCGCGCCTTTATGGTCAAGGCAAAGGCTTTCAAAATCATTTACCAACAACAAGAGGAACTACAAGTAATGAACGAAGAATTGATACAAAATCAAGAGGAAATCATTACACAACGCAATTTTATTGAAGAACAAAATACCAATCTTAGTAGCAAAAACGAACAAATCACGCAAAGTATCACAACTGCCTTAGCCATTCAAAAAGCCCTCTTGCCCTTCGATAACCGCGTGAAGCAATTTTTGAAGGAATATTTTGTATTGTATCAGCCACGCGACATTGTGTCAGGCGACTTTTATTGGATTGAAAGGGTGGAGAACAAAGCTGTAATCGTGGCGGCGGACTGCACAGGGCATGGCGTGCCGGGCGCATTTATGAGTTTGGTGGCTATCAACTTGCTCGAAAGAGTGGTTTTGCAACAAGAAGTTACCGTGCCAGCCCTTATTTTGCACGAATTGCACGACTTGGTGCGCATAGCCTTGAAGCAAGACGAAATAGAAAATCAGTCAGGCATGGATTTGGCGGTGGTAATGTTAGACTTGCCTGAAGAAGATTATACGGAGGTTACACTCCATTTTGCAGGGGCAAAACGCCCTTTGCACTACATAGACGCACACAATCCCACCGCAGTAGGCAAGATAGCAGGCAGTAGGCGAGCTATAGGCGGATTTCAAAACGAAACCATATCTTTCGAGGAAACAAGCCTGACCTTGCCTAAAGGAAGCACTTTTTATTTGGGTTCTGATGGGCTTGCTGACCAAAACAACAAACAGCGCAAGCGTTTGACAGACGCGCCCATTTTGGAGGTCTTGCTACAGCATTATCCTTCCTTGCCTGCCCAATACGAAGCCATACAAGTCCTCTTGGACGCGCAAATGGAAGGCACTACACAACGTGATGATATTTTATTTTTGGGGATAAAGTGTTGATTTTCAGGGTTTTGTATTTCTCAAAAAATTTACAATAGCACAAAAAGTCCTTGTTTTTGGTTATTTATTCCTGAAAAACCTCATCAACAATAGCAAGCATTTTTTCTACTATTTCCTTGACATCTTGAGCAAACTTGCCTGAGTAAATATCTAAACAAGCATATTTATTGCTTAGATTCCAATTTAGCCTCCATTCAACCCAACAAGCCCAATTTTCACTACCGTGTTCCAATATTACATTACCATAAGTACTGAAAACACTCTCAAATTTTTTCAAATCAATTGATTCTGGCTTATTCTCGTAAGTGTATCCAAAACACAATTTATTTGTTTCTGTTTCAAATTCAATTTTAAGACCTTTTGCTTGTAGTTTTTGTGTGGAAAATGTAAAAGAGCTGAAAACACTTGAACAAACAGGATTAAAACCTCCAATTCCTTTTACTAATTGCTTAAAGAATATATCGCTTAAACCCAATGCGACAGCATTATCAGCTCCTTTTAAATCAAAAAATGCTTTCAAACTTTCTTCCGAATTCAACACTTCTTTTGCTATTTCATTTGCCATAATTGCATTGGTATTTTGGTTAGTTAAGAATTTTATCAAGTGAATATATTGTGCTATAGTTTCACGCAGGAGAGGTAATTTGTGGGCTTTTTCTTGGCATTGTTCAAGCCATTGTATTATATTACTTTCATAAGAAATACATTCATAAGCCCCATCTGACAATTTTTCGTTATCTTTTGTTCCCTTTAAACTATCTTCGCTTGGTTCATATCCCCACAAAGTTAGGTAAAACAGTTTTATATTTTCAACATTGGGTTGGCTTTTTGCATATTGGTAGTATCGCCAAAGTTGATTAGGTTGGTCTTTTGCGTATATTTTGTTCTCTATTAACACTATATTTTTTCGATTATCTTGCATGAGAATATCAATTCTACCAAAATTAGTAGAACGCTCCACAAAAACCTCTACCAAATCGGCATCTATAAACGTAATAGCAAATTGCTCAAGAAACAGTTTTAGAAAAATATTGCCTTGTTCGTGCATACCTTCAGGATTGAGCAACATAGCCAACATAGCCGAGTGCGTTCTTACTTCCTCTGTTTCCACACGCAAGAGTTTGAAAATATTAAAGTTCTCGCCTGTAATACGCGCAATACCTTCATACTTCTTATGAATGGCAGATACTTGAGATAGCAAATGTTGTAAATTTTGAAGCATATAAATAGGCAAGCTCTTTGTTGTGCAAATATAGGATTTTTCTTGTAATCGTGCAAAAAATCAATAAAACCCCTCAAAAATCGTTATTTTTGCGTGTAAAACAATCCTTTTCCCTCTTTTCCTTGCCTGCGTTTTCAGGCAAGTTGCGAAATTGAGAGAAAGCGTTTATTTTTGTGGTATGGATAAGGAACATTATCAATATAGCAAGATGACTCAAATGGAAAAAGCCTATCATTTTACAAGTATTGGCGAAAATGGCAAATCTATTGAGAAAGTTGTAGCTTTTCAACAAATGAATATGCTACTCTACAATTTGGCATTGGCTGATTATGATGTAGAAAATGATGATTATGATGACAATGCTAACTCTAATAACTATGATATGAGTAAAGTTTTCGCAACTATATTCAGGATAGTACGCGATTTTTTGGAGGAGTATCCACACTATCATATCTATATCGAAGGGAATAGCCCCATCAAAAAACGCCTTTATCAGCGTATTATCAAAGGCAATTTGATTTCATTGCAAAATAATTATAGCATACTTGGCGTTATAAGTTCTGAGGCGTTTGAAAAATTTACTCCTGAAAACGAATATAATGGTTTCATTATTCACAAAAAATAGAGTATCATGGAAAATACAACCCAACAACTAACGGAAGCGCAAATTCAAAAAATGTTGCATTCCCTCAAAACAAGCCCGCTTCTACAAAAAAAATTAGCAGATGCCAAAGCTATGTGTGCCACATACATGAACAAGTTGGAAAACGAAACGAATGCCTTGGTAAAGCAAGCATAGTACTTTGAGCCTTTCTTGCCTGCGTTTTCGGGTAGGCAAGTTGTGAAATCTATAAAAAGTCACTAACTTTGGAGTATGAAACCCTTTGAAAAGTGGAAAACTGAAGAAGTAGAAACCGTCTTTGGTAT
>RDXI01000292.1 GCA_004292795.1 Bacteroidota bacterium
ATTGCACCCACCAAGCCAAACCCACCAACAACAGCACGAGCATTGCCAAAGAGAAGCTATAGTAAAATAGCAAACCAAAATTCAAGACCGCAAACACGCCTCCCAACAAGCCCATGATAACCGACTCGGAGAGCATTTGGCGGATATGGTTCAGCCCCATAGTGCGGTCTGCGAGGTCGCCTGTACTAAATTTTCTAAAAAAAGTAGCAGGCAAGTTCAGAAGTCTGTCCCAAACAGCCACTTGCATACGACTATCCAACTTTGTTTCTATCCGCAAAAGGGCGTAGCCTTCCGTAAGCCGAAAGAGCAAATAGCCCATAGAAGTCATCAATAGCCCCAAACCCACGTGGAACAAGTCTGTATAGCGAGCATTGGGAATTACAAAATCGAACAAAACTTCAGTAATGATAGGCAAGAGCATTCCGAGCAAAGTCGCGCCTCCTGCCATCAGCAAAAGCAAATAAACGGCTTTCCTATCTGCCAAAATACCAAAGCGCACAATGTCCCACAACGACAAAGAACGGTTGGGAAAAGAAGCATACAGCGTATAGGCTACTTTGTCAATCTTGCCTACATTTTCAGGCGTTATTTTCCAAGACTCTTTGGTGGCAGGTTTGTAGGCTTCATAACTGTTGTGGTTAAGTGGAATAATAGCCAATGGCTCGCCTGTTTCGGCTTCGAAGGCAAGGATAGCTCCAGAGTCTTTCGCATACCAATCATTTTGCAAAAGCACTTCCCTGTACCTTACCTGCGAGGCTTGCATAATGGAGGCAAGCGGGTCGTTTTCGCTCAATTCAGGCGGAAAATTCAGCACAATATCTTGTTGCCCTGCCACGATTTGGCACGCCTGAAAGAGCATATTGTCGTGTCCTGCAGTGCTGGAGTCTGTCCATCGAGCATATTTGTTGCGCTTCGAGGAGGCAAGAATGGCGTGTGTTTCTTGCAAAACCTCTTGCGTATAGGAAACTTGTCGAGCATATTTTCGCTCCAAACGTTGTTGGTCGAGCATTTGCCCTAAGGCTATTTCGTTGCGCTCTATGGTGATGATGGGCGCGTGCAAAAGTAGCCAACTCGCAAGGGCAACGTCAGGGGAGGCAAGGGCTTCTTCAGTGGACAAAAATTTGATGCCTACATTGCGCTCTGATGCCAAAAAGTTGTGGCGCGTCATAGGAATTAGCACATCATTCTTGTCCTCTTCGTCTATGTATGGAAAGTTTGTATAAACATTGTAGCGCAAATTATTGAGCTTGTTGGCATTGAGTTTCGCCCACACAACCCCGCGCTGAACCGACAAAAGCTCGCCTTGCCTAAGTATCAATTTCTCGCCTACATGCACCAACACTTGTGCGGACTGGTTCGGGTGGCTATTGTTTTCGGAAAGAGCGTAGGCAATGCTTTCTATGGCTTCATCAAACAAGCGCGTCAAAATAGGCTTGAGGCTATTGTCTGTAAGCCACGCCTTGAGTTGGTCGAGGGTAAACTCAAAAATAACTGTTTCCTCTAAGGCATCAAGCAAAAAACCTGTGTGGTTGTTTTCGTCTGCTATGCTCAAAATGAGCTTGCCTGCCTCTGCATTGGTAAAGTAGAAACGCTGTCCTACAGGCTCGTTTTCCTCTATGCGCACTGTATAAATGTGTGCCTGCCCCGACTGTAGCCAATAGCATTTATCGGGTTGGTTGAGCAAAAAGGGCGTATTGACGTTCAGCGTTTTGGCTGTAGCTTCGGCTTGTAGGCGAGATAGTAGCGTTTCCATAGCACAAGGTTTGGGGCAAAGATAGCTTTTTCTTGTAAAAAAGCTATCTGTTTTTGCAACTATAGCTTTTTTGTAATAAAAAGCTATCGACTTAGTGCAACTATAGCTTTTTCTTGTAAAAAAGCGGTATTTTTCGCTTTTTTAAGCGTCTTTTGAAGTAATAGGCTTTACCTTTCCTTCTTTGAACGCTACATGGTCAAAACGATAGCCTGAATGATGGTCAGCTTTCCACACATGCTGAAAAAATATGAATGCCAAATAAAACGCCCTTTCATGGAATGGAAATATCTCCAAATAGTCGCCTTCGTTGGGCGTATAGTCAAAGTCGAAGCACGTAGCAGGCGAGGCGTTCAGGTGTTGCAAGACAAATTCGTTGCTCAAGCCCTTACCGATATGCGAAGTAGGCAAGATATACCGCCCAATTTCATAACTCTTGGTGGCTATGCCCTTTTGAAGCCTCCAACAATAGATATTCTCTCCTACTTCCTTGTTTTTGAGCGTATCTTCTGCACAAGTGCATAAGACAAAGTTATTTTCAAAATCACACATAAACTGTTGTATAGGTTAAATGTAGCTTTGCACAAAGGTACAACTTTTTTGAAAATTTACCTAAAACCTTTTTCCCAAGAAGAAGTTATAGTTACACAAAACAGGTAGCTTTTTCTTATAAAAAAGCTATGATTGCGAAAAAAGACAGCTTTTTCTTATAAAAAAGCTATGATTACAGAAAACAGATAGCTTTTTATAAGAAAAAGCTATCTTTGCACTTCAAAAATTTCTACTTTATCCATTATGTCTATCTTTTACATCATCATCATTGCGGCAAGTATTGCGTTCCCGTTCATTGGCTTTGCCATAGACCGCCGAAGAAAAAGATAAAACCAAATATTCAACGTCAGTTTTTAGTATGGACAACAAAAAGCGCGTGGCTATCTTAGGAAGTACAGGCTCTATAGGCACACAAGCCCTTGAGGTCATTTCGGCACAACCCACAAGTTTTGAGGCAGTGCTTCTCGTGGCAGGTCAAAACGTGGATTTGCTTATCTCACAAGCCCTTGCCTACCAACCGCGCAAGGTCATTATCGGCAATCCGCAACATTACAATAAGCTGAAAGACGCACTCGCGCACTTGCCTATAGCAGTACAGGCAGGCGAGCAGGCTATCGCAGAGGCTATGCAAGACGACAACATCGACATGGTGCTTACGGCATTGGTGGGCTATGCGGGACTCTTGCCTACTATGCGGGCTATTGAGGCAGGCAAGACTATCGCGCTTGCGAACAAGGAAACGCTTGTGGTAGCGGGAGATTTGATTATGCCTTTGGCAAAAAAACACCAAGTCGACATCTTGCCTGTGGACTCCGAACATTCAGCCATTTTTCAGTGCTGGGTAGGCGAGGAGCGAAACCCTATAGAAAAAATTATCCTCACGGCTTCAGGAGGTCCCTTCAGGGGCAAAAAACGCGAGGAACTCGCCTCCGTTACGAAAGCACAGGCTTTGAAACACCCGAATTGGTCGATGGGTGCGAAAATTACGATAGACTCGGCTTCGTTGATGAACAAAGGGTTAGAAGTAATAGAAGCAAAGTGGCTTTTTGGCGTGGAGGCAGAACAAATAGAAGTAGTCGTTCACCCGCAGTCTATCATTCACTCGGCTATACAGTTCGAAGATGGCTCTATCAAGGCGCAAATGGAGCGTATGGCAAAAAATCTTTCAGAAGGATTGCGCAAACCCGACAGCATCAGTATAGAAAGTGATGAGCTGGCATTGGTAGGCTCGAGTGCATTGGCTACCCTTTTTATAGCCAATGAATTGATGTATAATTCATTCAAATACAACAAAGAAAAGCCCGATTTGCACATTCGAATACGTATGAAAAAAGTAAATGAGCAAGATTTTTCTTTTGTATTCGAAGATAATGGCACAGGGCTTGGCAATCAAACTTTTGCAGAACTTTCAAAAAACAGAAACAAAGGAATGGGTTTGCTAAAGGCATATACGCAAACCTTGAAAGCCACGCCCCAAGTAGAAAGCTCTGAAAATGGCTTGGTATTCCGCTTTGTGGGAAAAATAAGAAATAACTAAACTTAAAAATAACTAAACTTAAAAAATACATCTATGAACGCAAATCCTACTTTTTTGGTCTTAGAAGATTTGCCTCCTGTGCGCAATCTCATTTGTAACGCCCTCGAAGATTATGGCTATCAAGTCGTGGCAGAGTGTCATGATGCCAAAAGTACCTTAGAAGCCATAGCGAATAATGAAGTTGATATTTGCTTGTTGGACATCAATTTAGGCGATAATTTGTCCTTCGAAGGCATACGAGTAGCGGAAGAAATCCGAAAAATTAACCCTACTATTTGTATGCTTTTTTTGAGTGCGTATGCGTATGAAGACATTATTTTCAAACGCGCTGTAGCCATTAGTCCACAAGATATTCTCAAAAAGCCTTCGCTCAATAGCATCGACAAAACAGAGCTTATCAAAAAAATAGAATTGGCGTGGCACAATCACCAAAACAAAAATTTTACGCATTTGCAAGAAATAAAAAATCATGTAGTCGAAAATGCAGATTTCATAACCGTAAAGCCTAAAGGTACAAAAGAAGTGCATACCAAGTCTTTCTTGCCTGTTTATTTTGCGGATATACTGTATGCAGAAAGTAAGAAAGACTATGTGCATATTTTTATGCGCAAGAGCAACAGCAGGGAGGAAATAACTACAGAAATGACTTTAACGACATTTGCCGAAAAATGCCTTGCCTCCAAAGGCATCAGGCGCATTCACGACTCTTTTGTGTTCAATTTTGCACAGAAAGAAGCTTGGTCGCCCAAGACTGACTTTAGCAAAATAATCGTTCCAAAAGATGTGTATGGCATTCCCGAAATTTCCAT
>RDXI01000031.1 GCA_004292795.1 Bacteroidota bacterium
GAAAAGTAATATCTATTCAAGTGCGAAAATATTGGCAAACGTAATTGTTTTTTGTATCTTTGCACATAAAAATTTGTGAATTATGGCAAAGAAGAAAAACATTCAAAACGCAAAGGAAAGTATTTGGAAAGAGGGCGACCTCATTGAAACTTTCCACCTCAAACCCATCAGAAAACAAAAAACGCTCCTGATGCAAGCATGGATAGACAGCCCCTTGCCTACTCTTGACGTGCATGAACAAGCCATATTCGATAGCAAAATAAACCGCGCTATTGAGCAAATCAATGGCTGGAGCGAAGAAGACCTGAAGATGAAATTTATATGCTACATCTTAGACCTTGGCGGGTTGAATGATGAGGAAGGCATTGTTACCTATTTCGATAAAACCATTTCGGCAGTAGTGGAGGGCGTACCACTTACCGTAAAAACAGACTTTATGCTTGCCAAAGGTACGCTTGATGTGTTTCATACGCCCTATTTCCACTTTCAGGAATACAAACCCAACAAAAACCCTTCAGGCGACTCTATGGCGCAACTGCTCATGGCGTTTCTCATAGCACAGGTAGCGAACAACAACCAAAAACCGTTGTATGGGATTGAGGTTATAGGCAAGCAATGGACTTTTGTGTTGCTCGAAGGCAAGGAATATTGTGTATCTGAAACCTTTACTGCCACGAACCGCGATGACTTGCTGAAAATTATTGGCATTTTGCGCCAATTTAGGCGTATTTTAAGAGAGAAATTGATGGACTGATAAGAAAAAACTAAGAAAAAACTACTGAAATATGAAGAAATTTTTTGAGCGATACAAACGCTACATACAAGTAGATGCGTTGTTTTATATCCTGATGGTGCTATTTTTGGTGATTTGGTTTATCTTCTTCAGACCGAAGTAGGCAAGCTATTTATTTTGCCATTTCTTGTTTTTTGTAGGCAAGCAACTCCTCCAGAATTTTGGCGTGGGTTTGGAGCATATCGAGCATTTCTTGGTTTTGATGCAAGATGAGATGGTCTATTTTCTCATGCAAGATGCGTATCTCCAATTCCGATTTGAGGTTTACGAGATAGTCTTGTTTGGCTCTGTCGCGGTCTTTTTCCTCTTGCCTGTTTTGGCTCATCATAATTACAGGGGCTTGCAAAGCGGCAATACACGACAAAATGAGGTTGAGCAAAATGAACGGATACGGGTCGAAGGCGCGTTGCATCAAAATCAATACATTGGACAAAATCCAAATGGCAATAAAAACGCCAAACGAAATGATAAAATACCAACTACCGCCAAAAGTGGCTACTTTATCGGCTATTTTTTGCCCAAAAGTAAGCGCATCTTGCGCGTCATTTTCGGATACAATACTTTTATTCTTGAGAGAGTTCAGAACGGTCTCTTCCAATGAGGAGATCTCGCCTACCTCTTTCGCCAAGTATTCAGCCAAATATTTTTCGCGGTAGTAGCTAAGCTCGGTTACAGAGAGGCTATGCTCTGCCGTAAAATCGGGGTATTGCTTTTGGATAAAAGCCAGCATAGGGTGGGGCAAAACCTTGCCTACCACCCGCTCCGAAAGTGGGAAATTGTGTTGCGAAAGGTCGCTGACAAAGGTTTGAAGTTCCATATTGTTTGACGTAATTTTGAAAGTAAGGCTTGCCTACCCAAACATTTCTCGAAGCTCGCGGTTTTGCAGGAAAGTTTGTAACCGCCCCTTGAAATGAACGTCTATGAAATTTCTTTCGTAGGTTTGTTTCAGCATATAGTACATAGCCCCCGTATGATGCGGTAGCTCTCCTTCAATTTTGCTCATTTCTGCAAAAACTGAAGCATAATTTTCTGCCTCAAGCTGTTCATCGATGAAGTTCCAATCTATAGTCATAATCAAAAAAAAAAGTTTATTTTCGTAAAAGCATAGCCACCACAAGCGCGATAAACAAGCCTAAGCCGAGTTTGCTTACCTCCACATACGCCATATCCCAAGCGGTTAGCTTCTTGAACTCTGCTACTTTTTGGGCGTGCATTTGCTCGCCTGTGATGCCCTTCGGGGCGTTGTTGGCTTTTCGGATTTGTTCGTTCAGGTGTTCCACCATCGAAGCCTTGTTTTTTTCGAACAGACTTACGCGCTCTTTGATGTGCGCCTGCAAAGAATCTGGGGCAATGTTGGACGTAAACAAATAGACAAACCCTACAGACACCACGACCATAGAAACCGTAACGCCTAAGCCTGTGCCAAAGCCTTGCAAGAAATTGATGCTTCCAAGTTCGAGAAAGCGCAGGTAAGTAATGCTCCCTGCTACCGCCACCAAGTAAATAAAGAAATCGATGGATTTCGGCAATTCCAAAAAAGGATTGCCCCATATTGCATATATGAGCCAAAAGTATAGGCAGAATATGGCACTGCCTACACTTCCAAAAAGGGCGATGGTTTTGAACATAGTGGTTTATTTGTCAGCACGTACTACAAAAGTGAGTTTTTGGGGCTTGCCTGAAATGGCTTCTGTATAGCCCGCATCTACGCTTATTTTCATGAGTTCGCCTCCCTTGCGTTGTACTTCCCAAGTGCGGAAAAGCTCCACTTGCGCATCAATGAACTTGTCGTGCAGGTCGCTTAGTTCTTGCTTCGTGGTTTGTGGCACTACGATTAAGAAGCTCTTGCCTACCAATTCTTCGCGCTCATAGCCATAGAGTTGGCAATAGTTGTCGTTTACAGCATAGAAGTTGCCTTCTTCGGTAGTGATGCAAATGGCTATATCAGTTTCCTCGATAATAGATTGAAAGTTTTTGGGGTTTGCCTCTATAGCATCTTTGAGGCGTTGGGTTTCGACTAAGTTTATCATACAAAAAAATGTTTACAAACAAAAAATGAGAGTGGATTGTAACAAGGAACATTTATAGTATTGATTATCAAGTAGTTGTGTCAATTTTAACAAAAGAGGTTGAGTTGTAAAAAATATTTCCTTTGTGCAAGAATAGCTTTTTTTTGTGATTCTACAAAAAAAATCTTTGTTTGAGTAGGGGTAGGCAAGGGCATTGGTTGTCATAGCATCAAACAATCCAAAACCTGTTCTGTATGAAAAAGCTACTTTGCATTTTCTTATTTTTATTAAACCTTACTATACAAAGTGCCTTTGCACAAAATCTTACCCAAACTATCAAGGGTAGTGTGATAGATGCGGATACCAAAGAGCCTCTTATCGGGGCGAGTGTATTGGTATTAGAAACCAACCCGCCTATCGGCAATGTTACTGATGAAAATGGCAACTTCAAAATAACCAACGTGCCTGTGGGCAGACAAAGCCTCAAGGTTTCGTTCATTGGGTACGAAGATTTTTTGGTAAATAATATCATTGTGAGTTCTGCCAAAGAAGTTGTCTTGAACCTCGAATTGAAGGAAAGTCTGAACACTTTGAAAGAGGTTGTGATGGTAGCCGAGCAAGAAAAAGACCGCCCTTTGAATGACATGGCAACTGTAGGGGCGCGTACTTTCAGTGTAGAAGAAACCTCGCGCTATGCCGCAAGTTTTGCAGACCCTGCTCGTATGGCACAATCTTTCGCAGGTGTGTCGAGTGGCGGAAGTGATGGCAACGATATTGTAGTGCGTGGCAACTCGCCTATAGGTTTGCTGTGGCGTTTGGAAGGGATTGAAATTCCTAACCCAAACCATTTTAGCAATGGCGAAGGAAGCTCTGGAGGCGCGATAAGTGTTATCAGCAATACTGTTTTGGCAAATTCGGACTTTATGACAGGTGCGTTCCCTGCTGAATATGGCAATGCAAGTTCGGGTGTGTTCGACCTTCGTTTTCGCAATGGCAATGCCGAAAAGCGCGAATATTCGGTGCAATTAGGCGCGTTGGGTGTGCAACTCGCGGCAGAAGGCGGTTTCAAAAAAGGCAAAGAGGCTTCGTATTTGGTCAATTATCGCTACTCTACTACAGGCGTGTTAGACGCTATAGGCATCAACTTAGGCGGAAATGTTACGCCCACATTCCAAGATGTGAACTTCAAAATCAACTTGCCTACCCAAAAATTCGGGAAGTTTGCTATCTTTGGCTTGGGTGGCATCAGCTACGGAGGCGAGAAGGCTATCCGCGACACAACACAATGGAAAAGCCGTTGGGATACCTTCGAAGGAGGCGAGCTACAACAACGTGGCGTAGTGGGCTTGTCGCACAGATACAATTTCGGCAATCAAAAAACTTACCTAAAAAATGTGGTGGCGGTAAGCTATGAGGGCAGGTTAGACAAAAC
The DNA here is from genome assembly GCA_004292795.1 of Bacteroidota bacterium. Taxonomy (GTDB): domain Bacteria; phylum Bacteroidota; class Bacteroidia; order Cytophagales; family Microscillaceae; genus RDXI01. The sequence goes on from RDXI01000031.1 coordinate 4,235, forward strand.
CGATACGCTGAACAAACGCTACGAAGCCACTGAGATTTACAGAGCAACAAGCGGTTACACCAATATTCGCGTGGCAAGTACCTTGAACCACAAATTCAATGCAAGGCACGTTTTGCGTACAGGCTTCATTTTCAGCAATTTAGGCTACAACACCTACAAAAGAGAAATGAATTTTGACACGAACAAAATCAATGTGATGCTTGATGAAAACAACGCAACGCAACTTTTGCAAGGCTTCGCACAATGGCAATACCGCGCCAACGAAAAACTTACCTTCAATGCAGGCGGACACTACACGCGCTTGTTGCTCAATGGCAGTCAATCACTCGAACCCAGAATCGGGGCGCAATTTCAACTCAACAACAATCACACATTTTCCTTCGGGGCGGGTATGCACAGCCGAGTTTCGCCTGTAGCCTATTACCTCACCAAAGTTACAATGCCTGATGGCTCTTTGCAAGAGGCAAACCGCAATATGGGACTTACCAAAGCCGTACACCAAGCCATTAGCCACGATTGGCGCATTTCGGAAAATTGGCGATTGAAAACTGAAGCCTATTACCAATATTTGTATGAAGTGCCTGTAGAAATAAATGGCACAGAGTCAATCCTAAACACGGCAGGAGGCACAGAAGACATACGCCTCACCAATGCAGGCAAGGGCGAAAATTATGGGGTAGAGTTTACGCTTGAGCGTTTCTTGTCCAAAGGATTTTATACCCTCGTAACGGCTTCGTTGTATGAGTCGCGCTATCAAGATGGATTGGGTACTTGGCGCAACAGCCGTTTCAACAATCATTATGTTTTCAATGTATTGGGAGGCAAGGAGTTCAAAATGGGGCGCGAAAAACAAAATGTGCTTAGTGTGAATACGCGCATTATGTGGCGCGGTGGCTTGTACGAAACGCCCATTGACCTTGCGAAATCGAGAGAAAACCAACGTACTGTTACGATAAAAGAACAAGCCTACACCTACCAAGTACCCGACTTTTTTCGTGTCGACTTTTCGTGTGGCTACCGCATCAACCGCTCCAAAACGGCTTGGTCTATCAACGCTGAAATACAAAATATTACGAACCGCCTTAATTTCTTTGGGCAATACTTTGATACAAAAACACAAGAAGTCAAGGTCTTTAACTACGTAGGGCTGTTGCCTAATTTGAATATTCGCGTAGATTTTTAAGAAAGCACAACTATGTGATTTTACTTGAAAAAAGCAGTTTTGTTTCTCAATAAGATAGGGTTTCAAACCCTATCCTATTGAGAAACAATGAGTTATAAAATAAAATTGGTAATCTATCAAGTAAAATCATATTAAGCCTTGAGCTAACAGATTTACATTTTTTTCAACACATCAAAAATAACAAAAAATCCAGCTTAATAGCCTGCCCTCACATAAAAGCCTAAAACTTCAAGCCTATCACCATCACATCGTCCATTTGCTTGTGCGTGCCTTTCCAAATATCAAACTCGCGTTTGAGGATTTTCTTTTGCTCCTCGAGGGGATATTCTTGTATGCGGATAAGCAACTCCTTGAACTGCTTGGTCATAAATTTGCGATTTTCCAAGCCTCCAAATTGGTCGGGATAGCCATCAGAAAAGATATAAATGGCATCATCTTTCTCTAAGGCTATCTCGTGTTTGGTAAATTCTTTCTTCTTCTTTTTGGATTTGAAATTGCCACCAATAGGGAAGGAGTCGCCCTTGAACTCTATGATAGCTCCATTGCGCACTACATACATAGGACGTTGCGCCCCTGCAAAAGTCAAAACACCCTCAAAAACATTGAGCGAACAAAGGGCAATATCCATACCATCACGACTCTCCGAGTCGCTGTCTTGTTGTTTCAAAACTGCAGTAATATCGCGGTCAAGTTTGCGCAAAATAGAGTCTGGTTCGGTGTAGCCTTGTTCCACTACGATTTTATTCAAATTCGAATAGCCAATAATAGACATAAACGCACCCGGCACGCCATGTCCTGTGCAATCCACTGCCGCGATAAGCGAATGTTCGTTCTTTTCAGCAAACCAATAAAAATCGCCTGACACAATATCGCGTGGCATATACAGCACAAAGTTCTCGACAAAGCCCTTGCCTATGATTTTGTCGCTGGGTAGGATAGCTTGCTGAATACGCCTCGCATACTCAATACTCGATAAAATATCCTTGTTTTTCTTTTCCAATTCCGCCGCAAGGCTCGCAATGCGGTTCGCCTCCTCCAATTCCTTCTCGGTGCGTTTTCGAATGGTAATATCACGGATAGAAATAACCGTAACGCTCTCCTGCCCGTATGTTACTGCCCGCGATTGTATTTCCGCAGGAAAGGTTTCGCCATTTTTGCGCTGGGCGACTGTTTCGTGCAAAAGCCCATCAGCCAATAAATTTTGGCTCTCAATCTCAAATCGATAAGAAGGCGCGATAAGCTCGATGTAGTGCATATTCCACAGGCTTTTTTCGGTTTCGAAGCCCATCATTTGCACCACAATACTATTCCAATCTTTGATAATGCCTTCCTCTTGCACAAACAAAAGTCCTTCTTGCGTCAGTTCGGAGAGTTTGCGAAAACGCTCCTCATTTTCTTGAATTTTGATAAGACTTCTTTTCAATTTTTTCTGCGCCATTTGCGAGTCTGCAAAAAGCTGATTGATGTGCATTTGGTCTTGCAAATTGCTTAGGTTTGTGCCAATGCCTTCGCTCATGCGCTTTAGCAACTGCATATAGCGTTCTTCCCACGCTTCGAGGGAGGTCATTTCCAACACACCCGCCAACTGATGATGGAACAAAAGCGGTTGAATAATCAAGGCTTCAGGTTCTATGACTTCGGTAGCAGTGGCAGAAAGGAAATTTTTGGCTTGTCCGTTTAGTTCGTGAAAATAAATAGGCTTCAGGCTCTTGGCTACCTGCCCGACCAAATTCTCGCCGAGCAATACCTCGCTTTTGTGAAAAAGCGTTTCTTGGTCAGTAGCGAAACTGCCCGTTACAAAAAGGCTGTTTTTTTCCTTGTCGTAGGCATACAAAACGCCTTGCAAACCATTGAAAAACGGCACAAGCTCTTGCAACAAATGCTCGCTCCAAGTATAAATCGTGTCGTTGGGTTGCCAACGCATCACTTCTGCAAAATGACTCAACGAACCATCAAAAAAACGCGCCTCTTCGAGTTCCTTGTTGATTTGGCGAAGGTCGTGGTTTTCTTGTATCTCCCAATTTTTTTCTATCAATTCTCGATTGACTTCTTGTAGGCGAGCTTGGGCTGTGAGGAGTTTTTCGTGGGAAATATTTAGCTCTTCCACATTCCTACGCGCACTTTCTTCGGCTTCTTGGAGTTGTTGGAAAGCGTGAGTAACTTCTGTTTTTTGGCGTTCTGCATCTTCGTGTGCTTCGCGGACTTCCTGCACGTGCTTCTCCAATTTGTCGGTCATAGGCTTAAAGAGCCACAAGGCTTCCAAAAGCAAGACCAATAGCCCAAACAACAACACAAAGATTTGATAGAACTGAATATTTTTGATGTACGTTTCTGTATCGAGGTTGTAGGCTTGCGTCATTTCGCGCAAAATTTCTGTAATGCTCTCCTCTTGATACAGTATTTTTTTGATGTTTAGGTCTATTTTTCGCTCCAATAAGTTGGTTTGCTTGCCTGCTGACCGCGCCACAAGCAGTTCGCGCTTCAGTTGGGTAAAGGTTTTGACAGTGGTAATAATGGGGTTGTAGTAGGCAATATACATTTCATACAGCGAGTCAAGTTTAGGGTTTTGCTTCACTTTGTAGAGCTGTTTGTGGCGTTTGTGCAAAATCTCGTGGGTGTTTTTGAAGTTCTCCAAAACTTGTTCTAAGTTTTGGATTTGGCGACTGCAAGTCTTGTCTTGGTCGCAGTTTTGGAGCAACAAGATATGCTTATCAACCTCTTGGTTGGTAAGGGTTTGTTTGGAAATGAGGCGCATCAACGAGATGTACTTGGACTCCTCCGAAAGCGTAACCGTTAGGAGATAATAGCCCAAGAAAAACAGCAAAGCCGTAATGCCCAATGCAAACCAATAACTTCGCTTGAACGAGGCTGTGGGAGAAATATCGTATCTTTGTTGCATAAGTGTTACACTTATCACAAAGATAGGGTTTAAAAAGAAATGTGCCAAATATTCTTGCTACAGTTGCGCCACAAATTTTGTGGGGGTGTATTGTTAGGCACTCATCATCGTGTCCCTACGGCGCATCTTGCCTGCAGGTATGCCAAACATCATCTTGAACCTACGGCAAAAATAGGCAGTGTCTTTATAGCCCACTTCCGAGCCTATTTCGCGTATGCTCTTTTTAGAAGTGCGCAACAACATAACCGCGTGTTCCATGCGCTGATACTCGATGTAGTCTTGCGGATTGATGCCTGTCAGCATCTTGAAATACTGCCCTACATAGTCTTCCGACACATTGGCAACATTGGCAAGCGTCTTGTTCGAGAGGTCGCCTCCCAACTGCTCGCGTATGTAGTTGAAAATATCAATCAAACGCGGGTCTTTGAAGTACGTGCTGTTGGTTGCCAACTGCTCGACGAACATGTTTTCGCGCAAGATGTAGCGGATAATTTCAATCGCCACTTGCTCCGTTTTGTTTCGTAGGACGCGGTTCTTGCCTGCTGTGTCGTTGATGTTTTCCACAATCACATCACGAATCATACGCGCCAAACCGTGTTGTCCACTGATAACAAAGGGCGGAATGTCCAACGAATTGAAGAAGCTGATAGAGTCAAAAACTTTTGCCTCGAAGCCAATGTAGCTAAACGAGTTTTCGAGCCTTCCTACGGCTTCCACATCATTCACGACTTCGAAATAGCGTTCTCGGTGGGTGATATATTCCTCATTGTCTATCACCTTAGTAGGTTGTAGCCCAAACGCAATGCGGGTAAGTTTTCCGCTTGGCACGAACAATATGTCGCCCTTTTCGAGGGTGGTTTCTTCTTTGCCGAAGCTGATAGCCCCGTCATGAAGCAAAAACACATAGTTGTCCGTATCGTAATGGTTGCTAACGGTTGCAGATTGTAAAATTCTAATATGCTTCCCTTTCACCAACTTTACGTTGAGCGACTCAATAATTTTATTATAGTCTTCCATACAGAAGTAGCTTTTAGATTTTTTTTATGCGCAAATCGTTGTTAATAGCCTTAACAAGCAGTTAATTGTACTTATCAAATACACCTAAAAACGAAAAGCGTACACAAAGGTACGCCCACTTTTCGAGAAATCCAAATTTTTGAAAAGAAAAATATAATTATTTCAAGATTTCACGCGCAATCACGATTTTTTGTATCTCTGACGTGCCTTCGTATATCTGTGTAATTTTGGCATCACGCATCAAACGCTCCACGTGAAACTCGCGTACATAGCCATATCCGCCGTGTACTTGTACGGCTTCTATAGTGGTATCCATTGCCACTTGGGAGGCAAGAAGTTTAGCCTGTGCCGCTTCGTTTACGTAGTCAAGCCCTGCATCTTTTATCTTCGCGGCGTGCAAAGTAAGCAGGCGAGCCGCGTTGATGTTGGTAGCCATTTCGGAGAGTTTGAACTGAATGGCTTGGTGTTCGCAAATGGCTTTTCCAAACGATTTGCGCTCTTTCGAATACTTCAATGCCAATTCATAACTGCCCGAAGCAATGCCCAAAGCCTGTCCTGCAATGCCTATGCGTCCACCGTTTAGCGTAGTCATGGCAAATTTGAAACCGAAGCCGTCCTCGCCTATGCGGTTCTCTTTGGGAACTTTCACGTTGTTGAACATCAAAGAATGAGTGTCAGAACTGCGAATACCCAATTTTTCCTCTTTCTTGCCTACCGCAAAGCCTTCCATGCCTTTTTCTACTATCAGAACATTGATGCCCTTGTGTTTCTTTTCGGGATAGGTTTGCGCAATGACCAAATACACAGAGGCAGTTCCGCCATTGGTTATCCAGTTTTTCACACCATTCAAGAGATAATAATCGCCACAATCTTCAGCAGTTGTTTTTTGAGAAGTAGCATCAGAGCCTGCTTCGGGTTCAGAAAGGCAGAACGCGCCCAAAATCTCGCCTTTGGCAAGAGGTGTAAGGTACTTGCGTTTTTGCTCTTCAGTGCCGTATTTCTCAAGTCCCCAACAAACCAATGAATTGTTCACAGACATGATAACAGCCGCAGAAGCATCTATTTTCGCAATCTCTTCGAGAGCCAATACATACGAGGTAGTGTCCATACCGCCTCCGCCATATTGAGGGCTGACCATCATACCCATGAAACCAAGTTCGCCCATCATTTTTACTTGTTCGTGGGGGAATTTTTCCTCTTTGTCGCGTTCAATAACGCCCGGTAATAGCTCGCGTTGAGCAAATTCGCGTGCCGCATCTCGCACTGCGCGTTGTTCTTCTGTCAAAAAAAAGTCGTACATAGATTTGAAGGTAGAAAGGTTGAAGGGTGGAAGGGTGGAAGGGTTTGGTATGTTAAGGCGTGTTTACCCATTCATCTATTACCTTTCCCCTTTTATATTGCACCCGTTTGAAACGGGGCAAAATTAGGGATAAATTGGCAGAAATAATACAAGCCATGTATATTTTCTTTCAGTTTTTTGTTATCTTTGCTGTGGACTTATCGTGATGGGGTTTGTGCAATGCCCCGCAATGTTACATTTTTCAGTACCTTTCAAGATTTGCTATTATTTATGTCTGTACCCACCTATTCCAATGATTGGCGCGTTTTACAGAAATTCGCGCTCTTTTTTCCTGACAATTTTTATATCATCAATGCTGTGGCAGAAGGGCTGTACGCAGAAGGCAATTATACCTCTGCCCTGAAATACTATAAAAAAGCACTCCAAGCACACCCTGAAGCACACATGGATTGGGGACACGTGGGCTATGCTTTCGAAGAAGGCGACAAAAATTACAAAAGGGCTATTCGTTATTTCGAAAAAGCCCTTGATGAGTTGGTAGGCAAGCATGATACGTGGTTGATGCAACGCTTGGGGTGGTGCTGTATCCAAGACAAACAATTTGAAAGGTCTCTCGACATTTTTTTGGAGCAATGCCACCAAGTCCCCACTGACGCATGGTCGCATGGCAAAGTAGGCTATTGCTATCAAATGTTGGGCAATTATCAATCCGCCCTTACCTACCACCTTCGCGCAGACCAACTCGGCACTACTGAATATGGCTGGAACTTGGGCAATATTGGCTATTGCTACCAAATGACAGGCGATTATACCACCGCGCTTGATTATCACCTCCGCGCCGAACAATACGACTCAAGCGACCTTTGGAACTTGAAAAATGTAGGTTATTGTTACCAAAAAGCAAGCAATTACACAGATGCGCTTGCCTACCATCAGCGTGTCTATGACGAAGACCCTACAGATGTTTGGAATGTGAAAAATGTGGGCTACTGCCATCAACAGCACGGCAACTACGAAAAAGCTCTCAAATATCATTATTTGGTCGAAAAAATGTCGCCTGAAGACACTTGGAACTTGGGGCATATTGGCTATTGTTTGCAACGCCTCGACAGACACCATGAGGCGATAGCCTATCACCAAAAAGTGTATGACCTTGCCCCCGAAGATACTTGGAATAAGTATCAGTTGGGTTATTGTTACTTCACGCAATACGACCTCGAAGGGGCAGAATTTTATTTGCAAGGTGATGATGACAAGTACGCGCTTCTGCATTTGGGAAGTGTGCATCTCATCAAGGGCGAAACCTACAAAGCTCTCGAACTCTACAAGGACAGTCTTCGAATGTTTGGTTCTATTACCTCTTTTTTAGATGTTTTTGCCAAAGACCGCGTGTATTTGGAAGGCGAGTATGGCGTGTCGGCTATGCGTTGTGAGGACGTGATAGCGTCTATTGAAACCTACAGCCTCAATCAAGACGATTGGGATATAGAGTAACTGTAAAAAAAACTCCTCGAAAAATTTGGATTTGCAAAATATTCGCTAATTTTAGGAAAAAATTGTGCAAGCAATCATTCATTTTCTTTTGCCCCATTCCCCCTCCATACTACTATGAAAATCAATCCTTCCGATATTAAACAAAAGACTTTTACCCTCAAAACTTTTGGAAAAGGCTTTGACCGTGAAGAGGTAAGTGCCTTTCTTGCTTTGCTTGCGCAAGATTGGGAGCTACTCCTCGACCAAAACAAGGAGCAAAAAATCAAGATAGAGTTACTTGAAAAAGAAGTAAACAAACTCAAAGAGGTGGAAACTTCGCTCTTTCGCACCCTGAAAACGGCTGAAGATACCAGCGCGAACCTCGTCGACCAAGCCCGCCGAACTTCCGAACTCAAAGTGCGCGAGTCGCAAATAAAGTCTGACGTGATACTGAATGATGCCCGCAATCAAGCCCGCGAAATCGTGCAGAAGGCGCAAATGCGTGCAAGGCAGGTGATGGACGAAATGCTCCAAGAAATGAAACGCCAAGAACGCGACTCGGAAGACTTGCAACGCTACCGTAACAATTTCCTAGTGGAGTTCAAGATGTTTTTGCAAGAAGGTTTCGAAAAGTTGGGACACTTCGACCAAAAGCCCGCCAACCGTTTTTTTGAAGAAAAGGTGCGACAAGCCCAAGATTGGATAGAAGAGAAGAACGAAATCATAGACCAAAACTCTTACATCATTCACAAAGACACGGAAGAAGCTCAAAATGTGATAGCCATTCCAAGTGATGAACCTTTTGATTTACAAGCGTTTTTGGCAGAACACGCGCCCAAAGATGATACAGATACTACCTCGAAAACGTCTTTCTTCGAGGACGAGAAGGCAAGCTAACCAACTTCTGCCTTGCCTACCCAACAACCGCGCTAAAATCCTTGCCCGCAAGGAGGTTAGCGCGGTTGCAGTTTTAAAAATCAAATGCAACAGCCCTGAAAACAATATGTGTCAAATAATCAAAATATGAGCATTTTTCACTGTTTTTAAATATTGGCTCAATACCCTTGTAAGGGTAATTTTATACCCTTGTAAGGGTATTTTTTAGTACCTAAAAATGGTAAAATACTCATTTTCAGTATATTATAATTCTATTTTTTTGAGCAGTGTTTTTTTGTGGATATGAAATAACATACCTTTGTGTATCAATGAATATCCTAATACACCGCAACATATTAAAGCACATTACTTTTGGCTACTTTATTTTTTACGACATTATTTTCTTACCTTTTATCAATCCTAAGATGAAAAAAAGTTTAATCTCCATGAGTGTGCTACTTTATGTAGTATGTTTTTACTTGGCATGTACGTCCTCGCCCAATAAAAACCCACAACAAGGTTCGATACCCAAATATCCCCAAGAACAGGATTATTTGAATATTCCCACGCCCTTGTCGCCCAAAATGTTTTATGATGTTGATATGAAGCTCAAGGCAGAGCTGGAAGGCAAGAAAGAGTTTGCGTCTGTGCAGAGGCTTTTTGAGGTCTTGGCTTGGCAACAATTCATTGCTTTGAACTGGCCTACTGATGCAGGAGGCAAGCCTAAGCCCAATTTGAGTGATACAGGTCGTCCTATTTGGGAGCAATGGGAGGAAAGTTTTGAGGTATTTCGTGCAGATGGGAGCGCACCTACTGCCGATTTTGATTGTCCTGAAGACATCAAAAAGCACGTAGACTACAAATCGAAGCCTAAAATTTTGTTCCGTACCAACAAAAGAGCGGCGCATGCACACGCACAGATGAGAAAACACGCCAAAGCAGATAGCGCAAATGAACTGACACAAGCGTTTAGCGACCGCATTTGGGACCAAAATGGAAATGTTGTGCGCTATGAAATCCGTTTGAACAAAAAAACAGTGGATTATCTTGTGAAGAACGAGCTTTATAACTTTGATGGGCAAATTGCGTTCTCGGAAGCAGGCAAGAAAGTTGAATTTCCTTCTGGCACAAGAGAGGAAGAGGGGACGATTGAACTCAAGATAGCTTGGAAAATATTGACTGATGCAGATGTGGCAGAACGATATTTCCACACCGAAGCATACGTCATCAACGAAAATGAGAACGGATACACGAAGAAAAAAGTGGGGCTTGTGGGTATGCACATAGCAAGCAAAACCAAGTCTTCGCCTCAATGGATTTGGACAACGTTTGAGCATGTGGATAATTTGGAAACCAACCCCTTGCAAAAGGTAAATGGCAAAAGTATCAAGCCTTCTTTCTATGACCCCGATAATAGCATTGCCGCTGTAAACAGATTTCCTGACACTTCGAAAAAGCCTGTCAAAAATCAAATTCAACGCGTATTGCCCATCACACAAGATACACAAGAGTTGAACAGGCAAGCCCAAGCACTTTTGGCAGAAGCAAAATCTCCTTTACAATACTACCAACTCATTGGCTCGCAATGGCCTACAGACCCCACTGCAAAACCTTATCAGCCTACCATCGTAGGCAAGGACACTACCTATAACCTTCCTGATGCCATTACGAACAAATCGGGAGGCAGACCAACCCCTGTGTACTTGACGAACATGGTTATGGAAACCTATTTCCAAGGAGCTTCTGAAACAAATATAAAGAAGTATTTTGAGATAAAGCCCTCTGATGTTCAACATGGATACAATTTTTCATTGGGCAATCAACCCGCATGGGCACAGATAGAAGGGGCAACGCCAGCCAATCAAAAAACTATAGTCTTTGGTACAGAAAGTTGCATAGGTTGTCATGCTTCTGCTTCCATTGCTATTGGCAAAAAGAAGGATAAAGATGGAAAAGATGTACCTGTGTTTGGCGAGCCATTTACAGGCGATTTTGAATGGCTCATGAAACTCAAAGCCAGCTTCAAAGCTACAAAATAACTGCCTTGCCTACCCAATAAAACCCGCGCTAAAACCATGTAGGCAAGGATTTTAGCGCGGGTTTTGTTTTTAGGTCGAGAAGGAAAAGTTGTATTTATCAGCCAAGTTCTTGTCCAATACATAGAGGCTTACCTGCTTCGCGCCCTCTTCGGTGTATTTGAATTTTTGTTGCAAATTTTTGAGCAACAGCACCACGTCTTGCCGTAGGCGCGTATCATACGAGTTAAAACTGTTCGTGCCGTAGTCTTGAATGGCTCGCCTGAAGTTTTCATTGCCCAAACGAGGCGCGAGTGCGTTTTCTTTGAGGCTATTTTTATATTTTTCCAAAAGATTTTTGAACTGTGCGGTCTGCGTGATGCGTTTGTCTTCCATGTGTATTTCTTGCGAGAGCGTTTGCGAGATATATTCGGCGCGTACATTCTCGCGGAAGTCCATTCTGCCACCCCAACCTGCAAAATTACCCAAAAACACCGCTTCAAAGTCATAAAAAAAGTCATCTGAAACAGTTATCGTGTCATTCGTATAGGGGCAAACCAACTGCTCGCCATCTTCAAAATTGATAGCATACAAGTAGTTTTGAATTTCGCGGGCTATCTCTTCCTCATTGTAGGAATAAATAGAGTCCTTTACCTCCTGCAACACATTGAAGTCGTACATATCCACCAAAGACGTAACAAAGTTTTCGGGAATACCATCAGCCAAACGCTCTTTTTTGTTGAAATAGCTGTTTACCATGTCCATCGTTATCAACTTTTCGGTCTTGAGGTATTTGGACAAAAAGTCATTGAATACATTGAGCGACTGCCTGCCCGAATAGCCCGTATTGCCTTCTGTTTCTGCCTCCGCCAAGATGTCCTTTCGAGTGCGTTTGTCGAGGCTTTTCAAATCCTCTTCTGAAAGCCACGCAGGGACTTTGCCTGCGTAAATCTCCATTTTCAAAATCAAATAATTGGTATCCAAGTATTTGGTATATTTCGAGGGGTTTTTAATCCATTGCTGAATGGCAGGCGAGGTTTTGCTCATGCGCGAGGACACGATAATCTTCGCCACATTTTCCAGCACATTAGGCAAGAAAAGTACGTCTATATTCGCGCCAAACTTGTTTTTGTAGATAGCCGTTTCGGTGTTGTAGTCCAGCACATACGGCACATTGACCGTAATAATCCTATCGCGGAACGAAGGCATCTGCTCATAATGCGCTTTGTCGGCAGGGTTTACCAAGCCCACAAAAAGCGATTTTACCCTTTCCTCTATCAACTCTACGCGGTGAATACCATCACTGATAATGCCATGCAAGTCCATCAAACGCTTTACATTCTGTTCTTTGATGTCCATGAGCGCGAAAATGCCGTTATTCGTTTTGGCAAGGCTGGAATACAAATAGCTTACCTCCTCATTCTCAAGGAGTTCGTTTATTTTCTTTTGGATAGTGGGGTTTTTGATAGGGTGTTGATAGAGCGGGTCTCCTGGGTTATGCACGCTAATTCCTTCGCCAAACTGTCGGCTGAAAATGGCAGGACGCGCATAAATCATATCCAACACTTCGAGAGGCTCGCCTAAGATATCGAGCAAAGAGCCATACAACGAACTACAAACACTGCAGGGCGTTTCTTTGAACACCCATTCATATTCCTTGTTGTTGAATAATTTTTCACGAAATTCAGCAGGCAAGAGTTCTTCGAGAAACTTGCGCCTGTAGTTCTTCGGAATGTGCAGAACGGGGTGGTCGTGATTGGGGCAAGGCAACTGAATAAAATCGTGAGAAGGCATCTCAAGCGCAAGCGTTTGGAGTTGCTCGTCGAGGCTGTGATTGCCCGTTTGTTCTATGATGTTGTGCAGTTGTTTTTCTATGTGTTTGAAGCCTCCCAATTTCTGAATGTCCAAACGCCAATAGGTTTGATACATCGTGCCTTCGGGCAGTTTGGTATAGTCCTCAAATTTTTGCAAGAGGTTATTCAAAAACGTACTTTTGCCACTACCCGGAGGACCTTCAAAAAGAAAAATATTGTTGTTTTGTATGCCTTTCTTAAATCCATCGGTAAGCTTTAGGAAACGGCGTGCAAATAAGCGGTCATTGAAAAAGGGGTTATCACAACCAATTTCAAAGAGTTGGTTGAAATTGTAAGAGTCCACGCTGGAGGCTATAAGCGTAGTGCGCTCCACTTTTTCGCCCTTTGTGATGTAGTGATACACCATATTATGAAAAAGCTGAAAAATATCGCGCAACACGAGTTCGGGGTTCGCCGCCATCACTTCCAAAAACTTGCGGAAGGGCAAAGCAGGGCGAAGTTCTTTGCTACGCAATTTCTCGCCTAAGTCTTGTAAGGCACGCCACGCTGACGTTTGAGAGGGTTTGTCCATATGGGAAGGGGTTTTTGGGTAAGCGGGTTTTGGGTTTTCGGGTAGGCGGGTTTTGGGTTTTGGGTTTTCGGGTAGGCGGGGTTTCAGGTAAGCATATCAACCAACATCTAACATCAATCAACTAACATCAACCAACCAACATCTAACATCTATCAACTAACATCAACCAACCAACCAACATCTAAACTTCGCCAACATAAAAATAACGATTTGTTTGTGAAAAACAGCAAAAAAATATAAATTCTTCTGAAAAAATTATGCTTTGGGGCAAAGCAGGGTAGGGGAGGGCAGGCAAGGAAATTTTTATATTTCCAAAAAAAACGTACTTTTGCACACTTCTGTCTGTCCTATCCTTGTCATGAATATTTTTATCAATCAGGCTCATCTACAGCTTTTGTCCCTTGATGAAGTCCCCACCGAAGATTATGATGCACAAATTGACCTCCAAACCATAGCCAGCACTACGCCTGTGCCAACGCGTGCTTGGATAAAAAATGCAGACATCAAATACTTGCATCAAACTATTTTGTGGCTTATGAACCAACAAATGGGGCATTTGCGCTTTATAGCTTTCAGTTTTTCCAATTTAGAAGAAATCAAAAATTCTATCAAACAAAGTTTTCAAGTCATTCAGGCAGGTGGAGGCGTAGTGCGCAAGCAAAATAAAATGCTCCTCATCTCAAGGCTCGGCAAATGGGACTTGCCCAAAGGCAAAATGGACGAAGGCGAGTCTTTCCCCGAAACTGCCAAACGCGAAGTAGAGGAAGAGTGCGGTATCAAAGTAGAATTGTTGGATAAAATAGCCACCACTTGGCATTATTACGCCATGAAAGGCAATCATTTCTTGAAACAAACCCGTTGGTATATGATGGATTGCCTCGATGATGCCTACCTAAAGCCCCAAATAGAAGAGGACATCTCCGAAGTGCGTTGGTGCGAAGTGCAAGAAGCCATGCATCTTTTGGAAAATTCGTATGGCTCTATCCGATTTGTGGTAAGAAGCTATATCAAAAAAGTTACGGCATAATGCCTTGCCTACCCAACAAGCAAGACGCGCTACATACAATACCTCAACACAAAATGTTAGACAAGTTCATTAGGCAAAAAAAAGTTGCTCACCCCTGTTTAGGTGAGCAACAAGCAGCAAACATATAGAAAGATTGTAAACAGGCGGTAGGAAAGACACGCGCATGGCGTTCTTGCCTTCATGTACGCAAATGCTGTTTTATAGTTTCACAAAACGGATATAATGCACGCCTTTGTCGGTCAGGGCTTTCAAGATGTACGTTCCTGCAGGCAAGTTATCCAAATCGTAGGTAAGCGCGTTGTCGGAAGTCTTGCCTACTATCCTGCCCTGCACGTCCAGAATGTGCAAACTTTGCAGGGTTTTGTCGCCTACATACAGCCTTGCCTGCCCACCTTGTTTGTAGGGGTTCGGGTACAAGTAAACGCCCTCGCCTGCTTGGTAGCGCAACAATACTACTTGGCTATATCGGACTTTTCCGTTGTCTGTCATTTGTAGGCGGTAGTACGAGTCTTGCGTAAATTCTGTATCTGTAAACTCTTTTTCAGTTTGGGTAGCAAGGTCTTGGAACGTTAGCCCATCGATACTTTTCTGCAAAATAGTCTTGCCTACAGGCGTGTTTGCCCACTGCACAAGGCTTGCCTGCTTGCCTACTTGGGTAGCTTTTAGGTCAGCTTCAGGCGAGGCAAGAAGTACGTTGGTGTCTGTCAAAGTCCAATGCGAAAAAGCAGTGATGCCGTTTCTTTGCGAATAATTGGCAGAAGCGTCACTCACGTCAGCGATATAAGAACTCCAGCCTGCGCCATTTGCCCACCTCGCCACGTTGAGCGTTTCCGACAAAGTAAAGAGTTCATAATCCGCATACGAGATACGCAAATTGGTCGCGCCCATAGTGCCACTATTCACTGCCACGCGGTAAATAAGTTTGATAGCTTTGCCATTCGCAGAGTAATGATAGCGGTCAAAATTGACGGTATAATCTGCTCCTGCTGTCCAATTTAGCCACAAGCGCGAACCGCCTATGCTTGTTTGGGTATTGTTTATATTTCGGTTCGAGAAACGGATATAGCCTCCCACGCTTGCCTCTGTAGTGGCGGTAAGGTCTTTTACGAGATAGTCGCTTGCTACATTTTCGTTCAGTGTGGCGGTTGCTCCCATGTCGATATTAAAACCGTTCAGGTTGATGTCGCCCACTTGCAAATCTACCAAATTGCCTACTGTGATGCTACGCAAGAGTTTCAAATCAAAGGCACTTGTTTTGTTTACATCGAGTTCGTGTATATTGAGTGTGCCTGTGCCTGCAATGGTTTGCTCGCCTGCTGTGCCACTAAATTTGAGGATAGGGCTTGTTACGTTTACGTCTGTAGCATTTACGGTAAGCGTGCCATTCACAACAAGATTGCCTCGAATTTCAAAACCGCGTCCTTTGTTGTCGCTTGCGCCTAAGTCCGTGATGCCATCATTGGTAAGCGTGCTTCCTGCTCGCACTGCCAAATTGCCCAAAATCAACATAGGTTGGGTATTGAAATTTTCATTGTAAATTTTGACTGTGCCTGTGCCTGTGCCACCTATGTCGAGGTTGCCTTTTACTGTAGCAAAGCCTCCTGTGCTACCCACAAAGCTACTCGCTGTAGTGAAGCCGTCCCAAAAACCTGCGGTACTTTCGAAGGTAAGGTTCGGGTAAAACATACCTACAGTGGTTACAGACACATTGCCATCGCCATTGTAGCGGAAAATAAAATTAGCCGTAGCGGGAATGGTGCTGATACCTCCTTCGTAATTGTCGCGCAAATTGGCGGCACTCGAAGTATTGGTTTTGATGAGTGTGCCATTCGAAGCAATAGACCACGTAGAGCCTGTAGCAAAGCCCATTGTGTTTGAGGAATTGGAACGATAATAAAACGTGCCGTTCACTATCAAGTCTGCCCCTGCATTTTCGTTGCTCAAATCAAGTTGGGCATTGGTTGCTACTTCAAGCGTTCCGCCATTTTCTATCGTAACTTTGTCAATAGCAAGGTCGATGCTCAAAGTGATGTTCGTGCCTGTTTGAATGATGACTTCTGTAGAGTTCGTAGAGATGGGATAGGTACACGCATTTATCCAAGGTCCCGCTGTAGTATTTGCCATTTCCCAAACAGCCGTTGTAGTCCAACTGCCTGAAGTCCCTGCTTTGGAGCGATAAACGGGGCGCGAGCTTGTGCTGAAAGGCGAGGCATTGGAAATTTTGACACAAGTGGCATTTTCAGTAACTTCGCAATAAAATTGGTAGTTCGCAATGCTCGAAACCAACTGCACATTGTCGGCTATTTTCAGGTTATTGCTTGCCTGCCCTGTGAGGGTAAAGTTAGGCAAGTTTGTTGTGTTTACCTCTGTCCAGCCTGTAGCTATGCGGTCATTGTAGAACCATTTGTAGGTAAGTGCGCCTCCGTTGCCTGCTGTGGCTGTGATGCTCATATCAATCAAGGAGCAAGTGCTTGCGTCTGTGATAGTGGAAACTATAGGCGGGTTTGAGATGATGAAACTACCTAAGTCTGTGCAACTTTCGGTAAGCGATATATCCCAATCTCCCGCGCTGTAGGTGGCAGTGGGCGCAGTGGCTGTAGTTAGTCTTTTGTAAGTATAGCCTGTTTCGTTGGGGAAATTTGCCCTATCTACGTCTGCACCGCTTTTTTCTAAGAAGATATAATCGGCTTCGTTGATGCCAGGTCCCGACTCGGTAAAGCCCCAAGTATTAGAGCAAGTAGTCAAGGCTGTGCCTATATTTACCAAGAAAACGCTGTTAGCGGGAATAGTGCCTGTGAGTGTAATGGTTCGGTCAATGCTCACGCCTGCATCACTTACAGCGCGGTTGTCAATCTTGATTTTGTAAGCATTGGTAGTCAAATCTATGGCTGAAGCAGTGGGGTTGTAAAGTTCTACATACAAGGTATTGCCCGCATCAGCATCATATACTTCTGAAATGAATATATCCGTAAAATTGCCACTCGAACAAACGCCACTCGTGCTTGTTACTGTAAAACTTGTTCCTGTAGTTACATTGCAACTTGCCTCCGTTACAGTAATGGTGCTTGTCGCGCCTGTAATGGGCATTTGGGCGTATATTTTGGTGGTACTTTCGTAAATAACACTTGTAGCCGTGATGCTTCCAAACTTCACTGTAGAAGAACCCGTAAAGCCTGTGCCATTGATAGTAACCCACGTACCCAACGAACCCGAAGTAGGCGCGAAAGACGTAATGCTATGCGTAGGCGTGCAAGCCGCCGCTACTGTGATGTTGTAGTCTTCTACCTCGCCATCAAAGGCTGTTAGGCAAGAAGTAGGCGCGACATTGTAGCGTGTCGCAACCCTCATGCGCGTAGTGCCAAGCGTGGCAGTAAGCGGAACGGTAATGCTCAAAGGACTCAAGGTCGTAATGCCATTTGTAACATTCACTGCCGTTCCCAAGTCATATTCCTCGCCTGCATCAGCAAAATCTGCATCTTGATTCCAATCTATCCAAACTTTAGTATATATGGTAAAGTTTCCTGCTGTATTCACAAGTGTCGTAAGCGCGTAACTGCTGTTTTGAAGCACTGTAGTAGTCGCGCCAAACAATTCATAGCCAACATCTTTGGCAGTGCCATCTGTATTGGTAAGCGTATTGAAGGTTACTGAAGTTACGCCTGTTTGAAAAGATGTATTGCCCGAAGAAGCGCAATAAGCCAATGTAGGCACGCAACTCGTGGTAACGCCACTCGACCAATTCGTGCCATTGCGCGTAAATATTTTGTAGGTATAAGTTGTGCCATTGGTCAAGCCTGTAACGTTCACTGTGGCAGTTGTGCCTTTGAATACACAAAATCCACCATCAAACGCAGTTCCCGAACCAAAGGCGGTGTTAGCCGTATAAGCCCCACCGTTTCCTGTAGGCAAGGTTGCCGTAAATGTGCCAGCAGTAGCAAAGACCAATACATTGTCCGAACAACCCGCAGGCGCAGTCCAACTCACTGTAGTTCCGCCATTCGTGCAAGCTGAAGTAGTTTGTCCTGTTGCATTAGTAGGCGTAGTCGAGATAACCGTTTGCGCATCACTCGCAAAAGCAGTTCCTGTTTTGTTGCCCAATGTAACCGTAATATCTGAAGTAGTAAGAGCGTTTACCGAAAAGGTTCTGCCCACAACACTACAAGTCAAGTCAGTAGTAAGGAAAAAATAGCCTACACTTCCTGCGGTAATAGTTTGGCTAAAAGCAGTGAAAGTCTGTGGATTAGTTTTGAGGGTAGTTGTTTTTGTTCGCAACAAAACATCATTGCCACTCCCCGCGAAGGTTGCATCAGGCGAGTACCAAAGTTTGATATTGGAAAGGTCGCTTGTTGTGTAAGTTCCTGCTGTAGTAAAACTGATGTTGGTCAAAGTCGCATCTGCATCAGTAACCGCCAACTCAAATCTATAAATGACATTGTTGGTCGTGTTTTGGGTAATGCTCGAAGCAACAACAGAAGGATTGCTCGAAGAAAGGGCTACTTGAGGCATAATAAACACATTGCCACTACAAGAAACATCAATCGAAGAAGCCCCGCCTCCCGAAACATTGATAAGTTCGCCATTGTAATTGCCCACTGTCAAACCCGCCTTGAGGCGTATGTAAATAGGCGTAGAAGCCAATGCGCCACCTGTGTAGGCTATCAAGATGTTTGAGCTTGTGAAAGAAGCATTATCTGTAGAAATTTCGTAATTGGTAGGCGGAACAAGTGTAATGTTGTCTGCTGAAGGAGTCAAATTCACACCCGAAAGGTTGAAACTTTGCGAAGCACTTGGTCCTGCTCCTTGCGCATAGCTAAAGCCTGTGCGTGAGGTAGGCGAGGCAACCAACGTGGCACTTGTAATATTGCCTGTGATAGCGATATTATCTACAATCCATTCTTCAGCAGAGCCACTCGTGCCTGTATATTTGAACGCAATGTAGGCTGTGCCTGTCAAAGCAGATAAATCAACCGTATTATTAAAAGCGGCAGAAAGTGTTGCCCCTGTAGAGGTGTCATTCCAAGTATGCGGGATAAGCGTCCACGTAGCCGAGCTTACATTCGAGGCATCAAAAGTACCCGAAAAATTGGTGGAATAATATAACTCAAGGTTATTGCCATTAAAACGTTCTCGTGTTACGAAAGCCATAGACTCGTTGGCATACACATTGAAATTGACAGGTGTAGCGATAATCAGCCAATCCTCGTCATTCTCACTCCCAAAGCCATTCATAAGCATTTGGCTTGTGCCACAACTCCACACATCAGTCGCGCCCAATACGTTTACAGCATTCCACGTCAAACTTCCACAAGTACCAAATGTTTCGCTATTGATAAGTACAGAAATATTGAATGTATTGCTTACCACATTTGTCAAACTACCCGAACTTGCCGTAAGCGTTAAACCCGTTCCCGAAATGGTGTGAACGATATTGCTGAAAGTAGCCAATCCGCTTGCAGGAGTAGCTGTTTTAGGTGTAACATCTAACGAACCTGTAGAAACAATGCTGATGTTCGTAACATAATCTTCGTCTCTGTTTCCATTGGCATCTTCGGCTTCTACAGTAGGCGAGGTCATCACAGCCCCTACAGTCGAGTTGCTGGGTTGAATAATAAAAGCCAATTTAGTAGCTATTACTTCTATCACGTTTTTAGCGTTTGTACCATTAGTAGTAAAAGAGGTTGCCCTTTGCGAACTTATAGTAGAAGAAGCTGTAGTAAACCCTGTGTGTACCACACTAAACACAAAATCTGACCCATCAGCGGAGGCTGGATTGGTTAAAGTAGGTTTTAAAAATAAGCGTACAGACAATGTAACAAAGCCATTGTCAGGTACATTTAGGGAAAGCGAACTAAAGGTTATAGAAGACGTGGCAGTCGTACCACTTGCCACAAAAGTAGAACCATTGAAAAGAGCCACTTCTTTGATATTTGTCCAATTCGCTACGCCATTGCCTGCCCCTGGAGAAAGTACAATGCTATTTACTATAGTAGGCAAGCAATCCGCATCACCATCAGAACCACCATCTTGAATAGTGAATTGCCATACTTGCACACCTTCTGTAACAAGAGGTGTGGGAGAGGTAAAACTACCATTCAATAAAGACGAAATCGTATTTGCCTCTGAACCTGCTACCGCTATTACATCACTCTCAGTGTTTGCGGTGCTTGTGGGCGTAGTGCTGGCTGTAACGCCTGTACTCCAAGTAGTGCCTTTGCGTGCAAAAATCTTAAACTCGTAGGCAAGGCAATTTGTCAAAGTCGTAATCACTTGCGAACTCACACTGCCTTTATAAACCACAAAACCGCCATCAAAAGCCGTTCCGCTTCCGTAGGCAAGGTTAGCTGTGTAAGCACTTCCATCTCCTGTAGGCGAGGCACTCGTAAAAATGCCTTGCTTCGCCACTATCATGATTTCTTGAGCGCAAGTCGGATTCGTCCAAGCTACAGTAGCTTGTGCATTGCCTGCCGTAGCCGAAACTGCCGTAGCCTCTGTAATGCTCGAACTCGTAATAGTTTGTGTCCCTCCTGCTGTTATCGTGCCTGTAGGCGAGCCTGACGCGAAGGTAAGGGTAGGCGAGGCGATAATATTGATAGTTTGCGAAGCTGTAGCAGAGGCATTTACATCTGCCACTACCCAAAAGTAGCCTGTATTGCCGTTGGTAATGCTTTGTGTCAAACTCCCAAAAGTTATCGTGCCACCGCTTGTTACGCTTGCCTGCGTAGTGCCTATTTGGGTGGCTGTACCGAATGTATTAGCACTGTTATAAAGCAATTTGAAATTACTGAAATGCGTTGAGGCACTGTAAGTCCCTGCAGTCGCAACCTGCACGCTGTTCAAAGTAGCATTGGCTACCGTAACCGCTGCCTGAAAAGCAGAAAGGGCGTTATTGGTGCTACATTGGGCTATATTGCCTGTCGTTATTTGGCTTGGTGAGGAAAGAGCAATCGTAGGCGTGCCTGAAACAGTCCCTGTAACTTGAAAATCATCTACTAACCAACGTTCAGCAGTGTCGTTGTTGAGAAGGGTAATTCTTACTCTCACATTGTTAGCAATGGGCATACTCGTAACAGTAACAGTACCATATCCATCAGTAGTTCTATTGCCACCCGCTGCAGGTTGAAAGTTTACAGGTGTTGCATTGCCATCATAAGCGGTAGAAGCGTTGCCCGTACCAGCCGCATAAGACCAATACGCATTGCCACTTCCCAAAACGCGCACCGTGCTGTAATAATTTGTACCACCATCTGGGCTAATTTCTACTGTAACAATATCTCCAGCATCAACGCCATTTCCCGCACTCGCTATAGAGAATGCCGCTAATCGGAAACTCATAGCAACGCCTGTGTACCCCGTTGTATTTATATCACTGCTTGTCAAAGTAGCCGTAGCGTTACTTACACCTCGTGCATGAGAGCCTTCTATTGCAAAAGGAGAACCCGCTACCCTATCCCCTGCCGCTGAATTGCCTGTATAGTAAGCACCTCCTGAAAGTGTAAACAGTGTGGTTGCATTATTCAATCCATCAGAAGCTATTTGCCCCCAGCTTGCCTGCCCCCCACACAAGCAAAAAAATGCTACAAAAAGAAAAGTAAATATTTTTTTCATACCTAAGAAATGTTAGACTATTTTACAGATTAAACAGCAAATTTCGCCAATAGTTTCTTTATTCCCAAGTGTTTACCTAAATATAACTTTGCCTTAATGTACTTTTTCGCACTTTTTTAGGTTTTGTTGCCACAAAAAATGCACTACAAGGTTTTGCAAACCTTCGTTGTGATGCAAACGATTGAATAGAAGTGTAAGTTTTTACATCTTTTTTAAGATATATGCTACTCCCCCAAACATTTTACACGCCTGTTTTGCCTCAAATACGACCATACAACATCCGCCCCCCAGTAATTATATTTTTCCCAAAACAAGAATTTTTACAAATTTGGTACTTATTTTGAATTATACTATCACAGCACATTTTTTCTTGTTGCGTCCTTGTTTATGTCCCAATTCAAAATATTTATAGTCGAAGATGATGAATGGTATGGCGAATTATTGTCGTATCATCTCTCGCTAAACCCCGATAATGTAGTAGAACTTTACAAATCGGGCAAAGAAGTTTTAGAAAACCTTTATAAACTACCCCAACTCATCACGTTAGATTATTCCTTGCCTGATGTGAATGGAGCGGCACTCTTAAAAAAAATCAAACAACACTTGCCTGATGTGCCTGTAGTGATGGTTTCAGGACAAGAAGACATAGCCACTGCCGTAGAGCTTCTGAAAAATGGCGCGTATGATTATTTGGTAAAAGACAACGACATCAAAGAACGTATTTGGAACACAGTCCGCCACATACGCACCAATCAATCGCTCCAAGCCGAAATCACGCAACTTAGGCAAGAAGTAGGCAAGAAATATGAATTTGCGGAAATCATCAAAGGCAATAGCCCGCCCATAAAAGCCATTTTCGAACTGATAGAAAAAGCCGCCAAAACCAACATTACCGTGTCCGTAACAGGCGAAACAGGCACAGGCAAGGAATTGGTAGCTAAAGCCATTCACTACAATTCCACAAGAAGCAAAAAGCCTTTTGTGGCGGTAAACGTGGCGGCTATCCCTTCCGAATTGATTGAAAGTGAATTGTTTGGACACGAAAAAGGCGCGTTCACAGGGGCTATAGCCCGCAGGATAGGCAAGTTCGAAGAAGCGCATCAAGGCACGCTCTTTTTGGACGAAATAGGCGAGATGGACTTGAACACGCAAAGCAAACTTCTGCGCGTTTTGCAGGAAAGGGAATTGGTGCGCGTGGGAGGCAATCAAACCCAAAAAATAGATGTCCGCGTCATAGTAGCCACACACCGCGACCTTGCCGAAGAAGTGCGCCAAAAAACGTTCCGCGAAGACTTGTATTATCGCTTGTTGGGCTTGCCTATCAAAGTGCCACCTTTGCGCTCTCGTGGAAGTGATATTGTGTTGTTGGCAAAGTTTTTTGCAGAAGAGTTTGCGAAGGAAAACCATTTAGGCAAGATAAGCATCTCGCCTGAAGCCCAAAAAAAATTGCTTCAATATCCTTTCCCTGGCAATGTGCGCGAGCTAAAAGCCGTTATGGAACTCGCTACAGTCATGGCAAACGACCACGTTATCAATGCCGAACACATCACTTTCAACTCTGCCACTACAGTTGCCGACCTGATGATGGAAGAACTGACTTTGGAGGAATACGACAAGCGCATTATCCATCATTTCCTCGAAAAGTACGACCAAAATGTGCTGTTGGTCGCCCAAAAATTGGATATAGGCAAGTCGACCATTTATCGTATGATGAAAAAATGGGAAGATGATGAAGCATAAAAAAACTGCCCTTGCCTACTATGCAAGCAAGGGTAGTTGTTAGAATTGGGCGCGTAAGGAAAGCATAAAATTTCTGCCTCCTGCCACAATACCAGAACTGTAAGGGCGATAGCGTTGGTCGGTTATATTTTCCAAACCTGCATTTACCGAAAAATTGTCGGTGAGTTGGTACATAGCCTTGAAATTGAGCGTAGCCCAACTTGGCGAATAGGGTTTTCCGTTTTCGTCTTTGGCATAAATGAACGTTTTTTGCTGTTCTTCAGGGTTCAGATTATCGTAGCTTACCTGCCCGCTATACATGGCATACAGTTGCATAGAAAGTTTGTCGTGATTGTATGATAGGCGCGTTACGCCAAAAGCAGGCGCGGCGTGCCTCGACCTACTGACTGTGCCATTGTCCATTTCCTCTCTGCCGAGTTGGTAATTGTAGCGCGAAGAAAGGCTAAAACCCGCAGGGAGTTTTATCTCAATGCCCAAATTCACACCATAGATTTTGGCAAAAGACGCATTTTGGATAGCATACACCTTGCTCATAGCTCCGTTGTAGAGGATACTGTCTTTGCCATTCACTTGAAAAGCTCGCCTGACCATTGCGTTGTCTAAGTGCGTATAAAAGCCTGTAATGTCCAATTTTACCACATCACCAAAAATTTTAGAGATGTTGAGTTCGCCATTGTAGGCATATTCAGCACGCAAAGAGGTATTCGGCACCACGACCTCGCCTGTTACAAAGTCAAAAATCTTGCCTATGTCATCAACATTCGGGGCGCGAAAACCTGTGCTTGCGTTGAGGCTTATTTTCCAAGTATCCGCAGGGCGATAAATTGCGCCTAAGCTTGCCGTTGTTGCGCCATTTTGGATTTGTGAACTTGTGAAATCGAAGGGAAAGAAGGTAAGATGGCGCGTAAAATCTGACGTTACCTCAAAATTGCTGTATCTCGCGCCTGTTTGAAGCAAAAATTTATCGGAAATAGCCCATTGATAATTCAGATATACGGCATAGCTTTTCCAAGTAGAATTGGGGTATCTATCAGGTACGGCTATAGCTTTTCCGTTGCGAATATCTACGGCAGAACCTTTCGAAAAAATATCATTCTGCACATATTCCGCGCCATAGTAAAATTTGTGATTGCCTTGATTTTTCCCAAAATCCACATTGGCAGAATAGGCTTTTACCTCTTCTAAGTTGGTTCGAAGCCTAAAGCGTTGCCCACCAGAAAAATTGCGGTCTATGCGACTCTCCTCAAAACCCTGCTGTGCCAACCGAATGGTCATTTGGTCATACAATCGAGTGCTTTGGGTATGATT
The DNA here is from genome assembly GCA_004292795.1 of Bacteroidota bacterium. Taxonomy (GTDB): domain Bacteria; phylum Bacteroidota; class Bacteroidia; order Cytophagales; family Microscillaceae; genus RDXI01. The sequence goes on from RDXI01000031.1 coordinate 29,063, forward strand.
GATGGTGAATTGGTGCATCAGCCATTTTTGGGGTCCATAATTCCAAACGGCAGAACGAGGTAAGCCATTCGTTTGTTGTTCTATGAGGCGGTCGTATCGAGAGTAGGAAGACGTTTCAGAATAATGAAATCCATACTGAAAATCCCAATGTGCGTTGGGTTTGAAATAAATTTTTTGCATCAAATTCGTTTGCGAATAGCCTGTAGGGGCTTGTACTAAGGGATTGGGATTGGTAATAACCCTGTCCACGCTGTCTATTCTCTGCACATAAAAAAGGCGCAAATATTCTTCAGGACCCTTTGTTCCCATGCGCAAGTCATCAAAATCAGTGTGTGTAATGCTACTAACCATTGCCCATTTTTTCCAGCCGACTTTCACATCAAAATGCCCTGTTTTTTCCTTATTGACCGCCGAATAACGCATAACAGCCTTGCCTGCCACAAGCGGTTTGTCGTCAAGCGATAATTGGGGCGTAAGTGTTTGGAAGCTCATCACGCCTCCAATGGCATCACTGCCATACATGATAGAACC
>RDXI01000293.1 GCA_004292795.1 Bacteroidota bacterium
TGCCTGCTCCATAGCAGTCCAATAACTCCAAACATTCGCGCTGGGTAGGCAAGGACGTTCCGCCTCCTACCGTTCCGACTACCAAACTCGGCAACGTAACGCTCACATACAAACCTCCATCTTTCGTTTCCTCCATGCGTGTGATGCCTGTTGCGGCTTCGGCAATGCACGCCACGTCTTGCCCTGTGGCTATAAACAAAGCAGTAAGCCCATTGGCATAATGTCCTTGCGCACCTACCGCGCCACTTTGTACCACGCCCATAGTCGAAGACCGCCAATAATTTGTGATGGTTTCAGAGGTAGTTTTCAGGACTTTCTGCACAATTTCTTTGGTCAAGGTTATTTCAGTTGTAACCTTTTTGCCTCGAACATTGGTGAAAGAAAGCGCGGTAGCCTTTTTGTCGCCTGAATAATTGCCCTCTATGAACCAATACACAGGCTTTATGGGTGCGTGTTCTATCAAATACTTGCAAATCAAATCCGTGCAAAGCGTAACCATATTCTGCCCCGCCGCATCTCCCGTTTGGTATTCAAAAGAGAGTATCAAATGATTGCCTTCAATGGTCGCTTTTAGGTCTATGAGTTTAGCAAAACGGCTTTTTTGCGCCACAATTTCCTTGAATTTCTCCACTTGAGGCAATACCCACATCATAAACGTTCCTAAGTCGCTGATACTTTCAAACTTGAAAATAGGAGCGCGTTGTACGCCCTCTTCCAAACAAACAGATACCACGCCACCCGCCAAATAACACGCCTTCGCGCCTCTATGATACGAAGCCACTAAAGCCCCTTCGGTGGTTGCCAAAGGTACATAGAAGTCGCCTTTTGCATCTGTGCCATAGACTCTGATGGGTCCAATAACGCCTGTAGGTATGCACGCCATACCGATGTAATTTTCGATATTGCCTGCCAAAGACTCGGCTTCAGTGAATTGTTGCTCGCCTGTCAGGTAGGGAAGTTCCTTGCCTGTTTTATCTTTCAGGTAGGCAAGACGTTGTGCGATTCCCTCTTGCGTAGGTGCAAGCTCCACAGGCAAGTTTTCAGCCGAGATAGGCAAGATTTTTACCTCGTTAGCCATCACTTCTTGCACTGCACGAATGAGGCGAGCATTTTTGTTTTCGTGGTCTATATAGATGTCCATACTGGGGTTGTTTTATTGTCTGTAGCGTAGGCTTTAGCCTGCGTTTATACAGTAAAACCGCAGGCTAAAGCCTACGCTACAGGGCAATTTTTTGTTTACTTGCCTACAGGATAATTGATGAAGTAATCACGTTTGAAGATGGGTTGTGTATCTTTCTCAAGGCGTGTAGGCAAGGGTATTCTAAACTTCTTGCCTACCATAATTTGGTGAATAGCGTCCATAATAGGCGACATTTTCCCGCCTATTTGTACGTTAGCAAGCACAATGACCAATGTATGTTCGGACTGTTTGCGCATCAGGCAAGTTCGAAATCCGCGATACAAACCGTGATGATACACTACATCATTATCACTTTTCAATACCTTCCAGCCAAAACCATAATCCCATTCTCTATAGTCGCCATCAGTCGTAGGCGTAACCATTATTTTCCACGTTTCGGGGCGCAATAGCTTGTTTTGGCGCAAAGCCAAGTCCCATTTTATCAATTCTTCTGTCGAAACACATACGCCTTTCTCGCCTACCATTGCATCAAACTGATGGAAGTCCAAAAGCACCATACCTTGCGGATACGGAAAGGCATTTTCATAGCCATAAGCGCGTTTTTTGGGTGTGGTGCGTATTTTATTTACCACTTTGAAGGTCGTTTCGATGCGTGTTTCGTTGTTGTTTGTGAAAATGGTGTCCGTTTTTACCTTTACTGTGTCCAGCGTATTTTTCAATTCAAAATTGCCATACGGATTATAGACAAAGGCATTTTTCATACCTGCCACATCAAAGATATTTTTTTGTAGGAAAGACGCATACGACATATTGCTCACGCGCTCAATGATAAGCGCGAGCAAGACATAGCCCGTATTGCTATAGCTACTGCGCTTGCCTACTTTGAACTCCAATTTGGGCTTATAAACAGCCAAATAATTCAGCAAATCGCGGTTATTTATCATCTTGGTTTCGCCAAAATGCTTCTGAATGTGCCAACCCAACCCAAAATAATCAGGCAAGCCCGAACTATGATTGAGCAAATGCCTTACCGTAACTTGCGGATACGGAAAATCGGGCAGATAGTCGCTTACCTCCCTGTCAAGTTCCAATTTGCCTTGCTCATACAGCATCATAGTAGCCACTGCTGTAAATTGTTTGGAAACGGAAGCAAGTCGAAAGGGTGTGCTTATAGTCAAGGTGTCACGCTTTTCGAGGTTCGCCCAGCCAAAGGCTTTGTGAAACAACACCTCGCCCTTTTCCAATACCAACACCGAGCCATTGAATTGGTTTTCTTCGTACAAAGTGTGCATCAAATCCGCCAAACGCGCTATTTTTATGCCCTTTGCATCTGCCGAGTCGGGCTTGGAGGCAGGCAAGCGCAATTCGGAACGGCTCATATCTTGCGCCCCAAGCATAGACGCAAACAAGACCATTGCGCACCCTAAGAATGTATATTGAAAGATTTTTGCCATACCGCTACAAGTAACATAAGAGAAAACTAACCAAAAGATTTTGTGTCATAGTTTACAGCAAATATACAGCAAGTTTTTGGAAAATAAACCAAATAATAGAGCGTGTTTGCTTCTTTGTGGGATAATAGAAGTTATGTGTTATATCCTAGCCCCAGCGGGGCGACATCTTTGTAGCCAACAATAGCCTACCATAGAAGCCCCAGCGGGGCGACATCTTAAGATATCGCTTTGGTAACTGAATAATACATTTCTACAAAGATTACGCCCCGTTGGGGCTACTGCTTGGGGTAATATACAGCGTAGGTAAGGATATAATCCTTTTTTTATAAGGGATTCTAACAACTATAGCTTATATTTGCGCAGAAATTTTCAACCCCATAAAAAATATGTTCGCAAAATTCAAAAACCTTTTGCCCCTTTTGCTCCTCCTTGTGGTAGCCATCTCTTGGCAAGCCTGCACAGGCGGAGGCACAGAAAAAAAGGACGACAAAGAAAAAGAATCGCCTGAAAAGAAGAAATTGGAAGCCTACATGGACTCTATTTCTACCCTACAGACGCGCCTAAGCCAACTCGTGCAGGCAGGCAAGGCAAGCACCGAAGAAGTAGAACAACTCAAAGCAAGCCTACAAAGTATGCAAGGACAGCTCAACAACTCCTTGCAAGCCCTCCAAGCTGAACAAGGCAAAAATGCAGAGCTGACAGCGTATGTTGCCAAAATGGAGCAAAAAACCAAAAATCAAGAGCAACAAATTTCGGTCTTGATGGAGCAAGTATCTAAGCTCGAAACCATCACGAAAGAACAACAAAAAACCATTGACGAGCAAAAAACAGAAAACGAAGCCGCGAAAAAAACCATCGAAGAGCAGGAAACTGTCATCAAAGACATCAAAGACCAAAAGGAATTTGCGGCTACTTTGTCATCTTTGCAAGAAAAATACAATGCCGCTTTTGAAAAAGCCAAAGCCGCGAAGGGCAAAGACGAGTGTACTGTATTCAAAGATGCCTACAAATATGCCAAACAAATAGCAGATACTTGCGAAGGCAAGGAGGCTATGGTAAAAGAAGCAGGCAAGACTTACGCAACCGTTATGGGCTTGAAAGACCAAGTATTGGCACGCGCCAAAAGCGACATGAGCAAAGCCCAATATGCCAAGTGCTTCTCTGGCTACAAATAGGAAATACCATTTATACTTTGAAAAAACTATAAAACCGCGCCCAAACCTGCAAAACAGGCAAACAGCGCGGTTATTTTTTTGTAGGTATTTGATTTATCAAATACTGTTGTGCGCAAGGTATTTGATTTATCAAATGCCTGCATTTTTGTATATTATAGGAATTTTGCCTATATTAGCACATCATTATCCGCTCCTTTGATATGAAAAGACTTTCCTTGCTATGCGTGTTTTGCCTTGCCTGCGCCTTCGCTATGGCACAAAATATTCCACAAAACCCCAACAAAACCGACAAGAAAAAACGTAGGCAAGGCGCGTGGACGCTTACCTACAACAAGGATTGGGCAGAAACGAAGCAAAAAGATAGCATCGCCTTTTATCGGGTGCTTGCCTACGTGGACGACAAACCGCAAGGCATTACGACTGATTATTACCTTTCGGGCAAAAAACAATGGGAGGCAAGACTGACCGCAGACCGCCCCAAAGAGATAGCAGAAGGCAAAGCAACATGGTATCACGAAAACGGGCAAGTGATGACTGAAGCCTTTTTTGTGCAAGGCGTGAGGGTAGGCAAGGAGGTAGCTTACCTGCCCGATGGCACTATAGCCAAGATTGTGTATTACAACCAACAAGGACAAAAACATGGCAAGGAATTTACGTTTGACGAAGCAGGCAAGCCGAGCAATCTTACCTACTATGAAAATGACTCGATTATACCTTTGCAAACTATTTGGAATAATGCGGTAGCGAGCTACGAAGCCCAACGATATGCACAAGCCGATACCTTATTCCAAGAGGTTTATTTGATGTTCAAGGGGCGTTTTGGGCAAGACCACGAGAACTGCCCGCCTGCTCTTTCCTACCTTTGG
>RDXI01000294.1 GCA_004292795.1 Bacteroidota bacterium
ATGGTCGATGCCTCCGCTAAAACGGTCTTCAAAACTGCGCACTTCGCCCCTATCGCCCCATATTACTTCATAAGTGCGATTAGAGAAAAACGGCGGGTCTATGTAAATGAGGTCGACACTTTCGCTATCTATGCTTTTCAAGATTTCGAGGTTATCGCCTAAGATGAGTCTGTTCATACAGCATTAGGTATAGTATATTTTTTCAACTAAAATTCCTTGCCTCCTATGTAGTTAAGCGGAGATTTGAAAGCCATAACACAAAAATAGGCAAACTTTGGTAAAAATAAAAACAAAAGCACAACTTTTTTTGTATCCGAGCAAGGCGAACTTGCCTACCGCAATACTTACATTTGTAAACACTTGATTCATCATGTGCTTATTTTTGTAGGGTACGCTCAACATAGAGAAAAAATAAAAAAACGCTATATTTGCCTAAAAATGTTGTTATGCCACAGCCCGTTATTTATGCTAAACGCACTCCTATTCACGTAGAACTGATATTGAAAGAGGGGAGTCCGCCTATCCCTCATGATATATATGGTGTTGCTTTTTTTACCTCGCCTGTCGGCACAGTCAATTCTGATGGCTTGCCTATCCCCGCTACCTATCAAAACAAAAAGGGGAAAAACGTCCCCAATCCTGAATATGGCAGTCCTATTATGAATGGCGATGGCAACATCATACGCATAGATTTTAACGAACAAGGCGTAGTGAAAGTGAGTACGCGCCTTATGAAAACGCCTTGCTACTATGCAGATGAGGCTACCAAACAAGGAGGCGAGGCTGATACGCGCCAATACAAATGGTTTGGGTTCAGGAATTTTGGCATAGCCCGCATTTCGTTGGAATTGGGAGGCAGAAACGAACTCAATACAGCCGTTATCCCCTTTCGGTTTGCGGAAGATGCGCATATCCGTTGTTTGGCGGGGTATGACGTGGGCAGGGCTTTTGAGTTCAACCCTGCCACAATGGAGCTTATCACGCCCATAGGCAAGAATAGTGAATACTTGCCTTCCACGCCTCCCATTATCAATTTTCCTTTTGCCTTAGTCGAAACCACCGCACACCCTACGTTTGATGCTATCACGAAGGAACTCTTTACAGTCAATTTTACCAAATCGATGCAAACCATTTTGGGCAAAGAAGCCATCGCAACGGCTATGCCCCACACAGACACCACACAAAACATAGATTATCTTTTGCAAAACATAGAGAAAGAAGTTACTCCCCAAAAAACGCGCTGGGGCAAACTCTTTCATCAGGTAGGCAAGTTTTTCAAAGGCTTGTTCAGTGGCATCAAACAAGACATAAAGGGCAAAATGCAAACCATCGACCAAGTTTTTTTGATGCGATGGAATGGAAAACAAGAGCCTTTGCAAAAGTGGCGCGTGCTTGATGAGCAGGGCAATAACCTTGTCATTCACCAATGCGTACACCAAATAGCCTTGACAGAAGATTATGTGATTTTGTCGGACTCTTCCTTCAAATTCACGTTGGGCATTTTGTTCGTAAATCCTTTTCCGTATGAAGAGATTCTGAACAAGTGGTTAGGGCGTATGTCAAGATTGCGTCCTGCCCTTCCTTTTTTTTGGAAAGGGCGCGGTAGGGCAATCGTGAAAAGTATCATTTCAAAATATACACGTTGGTTGCGCCAAAAAGCCTTCCAACACATGGAAACCTACACCAAAATTTACCTCATTCGAAGAAGCGATTTAACGCCTGATAGAGAAACCGTTACGGCAATCGTTTTTCCAGATGAAACCATCAGCTCGGAAACAGTCCATTTTTCAGCCAATTACAGCAATCCGAATGGCGAGGTAACGATTGTAGCGGCACACAACAATTCGGCTTGTTTGGCAGAATGGTTGCGACCTTATGACATAGAAAAAATATCGGGCAAGCCTGTACAAAGGCAGTTGCTCGGAATGTTTGCGAATGGGGCTATGGACATTGGGCGCGTAGGCAAGTATGTATTGGATACTAACACTGCCACGCTCAAAAGTAGCAAAGTTTTGTATGAAAAGGGGAATATCGACAATCCCTCGAACATAGGAGCGCATACATGGGAGTTGGGCTTATATACGTACCGCGATATTATCTCGCCTGAAACAATGGTGCAAGAGATTACAACCATGTATTGTGCTTGTTATGGCTTAGACTCGCGTATGCTGACCGAATTTATTTACAAAAACTATCGAGAAAGAGAGGGGCGCGTCATACCTGCCGAAGATATGCTTGCCTACACCTCACGCGACTTGCCTCATTGTCTTGTGCGTCTGAATGTGGACGAGATGCAAATAGAAGATTATTTTCAATTTGAGTACGACCAAAATGTGCGCTCCATTCAGTTTGTACCGCGCAAGGGTAGCCAAGACGATAAAACAAAGGCGGAATTAGACCAAGATGGCTACATTGTAGTTACGATGGTAAACCGTGTTACACCAGATAATGACCAAAATTATGTGTGCGAATTATGGATATTTGATGCAACTGATTTGCAAAAACCGCCTGTAAAATTGTTCCACCCTGATTTTAATTATGGCTTTTCGTTGCACTCTGTTTGGGTAAGAGAAGCCGAAAATCTACAAGCATCTTCTTACTTTATAGACATACAGCAAGACTACAACGAGGTTATTCAAAGCATTTGGCGCAAAGATAGGCGCGAAAAAATCCAACGCTTTTTTAACCAATATGTGTATCCGCCATTTTTGTCAAAAGATAAATCTTGATAAATCAAGTTCCTATTTTGTAGCTATCTTTGCGCCTATGCAACACCTATATTTTGCCTGTGTTTGTTTGTGCTTCCTGTGCCTTGCCTGCAAACACGCCAACGAATCCCAAAACCGCGTTACAACGGTAGAGAACATACCAGAGTCCGAACTCTTGGCGCGTCCCGCGTTTGACCTACAAGGGCATCGTGGAGCGCGTGGATTGATGCCCGAAAACACCATAGAAGCCTGCCAAAAGGCTATAGACTTGGGCGTGAATACGCTTGAGTTGGATTTGGTAGTGAGCAAAGACAGCCAATTAGTTGTATCGCATGAGCATTTTCTGAACGCTTCTATTTGTTTGGGTATGCAAGGCGACACGCTCACCGAAGAACAAGGCAAGAAAATAAACCTATACGATATGTTGCTTGCTGACATTCAAAAATGCGACTGTGGCAGTTTGGGCAATCCCAAATTTCCTGAACAAAAAAAAATCAAGACCTTCAAGCCCACTTTGCGCCAACTTGTGCAAGCTACCGAAGCCTACGCCAAAAAGCACAAGAAAGGAAGCCTTTTGTTCTATAACTTGGAAATAAAATCTGAACCTAAAACAGATAGTACACATCACCCAAAGCCCGATTTTTTCGCGGAATTGGTGTATCAAGAAATCAAAGCCTTGCGCATCACAGAACGCACTACAGTTCAGTCCTTTGATGTGCGCCCTCTGCAAGAAATGAAGAAATTGAACGAGGAAATCTCCCTTGCCTACTTGGTCGAAAACCGCTTGCCGTTGAAGGAAAATATCCAAAAATTGGGCTTCGTGCCTACCATTTACAGCCCTATGCAGGAAAGGCTCACCGAAGCCGAAATACAACAAGCCCATGAGATGGGTATGAAAGTTATCCCTTGGACAGTGAACGAAAAAGCCGACATGACTCGCCTGCAAAAATGGAAAGTTGATGGCATCATTACCGATTATCCAAACCGTTTTCAGGAAAACAAATAGCCCATGTTCCAACAATTACGAAGAATGTACCGTGTTTGGGTAGGCAAGAGTCCGCGTGTGTGGGTAGGCGAGCCTTGCAACAAAGCATGGTATGGCAATGAATACGGCGGTTTTTATGTTTGCCCCGAAAGGGTAGGCAAGCAAGCTATAGTATATTCGATAGGCATAGGCAAGGATATTTCCTTCGACCAAGACATGATGGAAAAACACCAAGCCCACATTTTCGCCTTCGACCCCACGCCTGATTCTATAGTTTGGGTACGCGACCATGTGCATAATCCCTTGTTTACTTTCCTGCCCTACGGCATTGGCGCGGAGGCAGGCGAGATAGATTTTTATTTGCCCCAAAATCCCCAGCACGTTTCGGGCAGTTTGTTGGCTACTTCGTTGGTTGATGCGAATAGGAAAGTGCGTGTGCCTATCAAACGTTTGGCGGATATGGTAGGCGAGCTGGGGCATAGCCACATAGACGTACTGAAAATGGACATCGAAGGCGCGGAATATGCCGTTATTCCTGACATCTTGCAAACGCCTGTAAGCATTGGGCAAATATTGATAGAGTTTCATGGGCGTGTGCTGAAACATACCCAAACCTTAGAAGCGGTGCAGTTGCTGAAAGCACATGGCTATGAAGTTTTTGGGATTTCAGAAAGAGGCGAGGAGATTTCTTTTATCAAAAAAAGTGCGTAACTTCAGATTAAACGCATCAAAATTTTTGTACTTTCTAATGTGTGAAAATTGCTATCAGTCCCCCAATTTCATTGGGGGACTGACGTGAGTTCGGAATTAGATTTAAATGTAAAATAACGTGAGTTCGGGATTAAAAAGGACTTAAATAATTGTAAATGAATGGTTTATATTTCGTGTATCCGTAGGTTTGCACCTACGGCTATTCATTGTC
>RDXI01000295.1 GCA_004292795.1 Bacteroidota bacterium
GTAGGTAAGCATTTTGAATATCAGCAACACCCGTACTGCCTGCATTTAATTGAAAAGAATATATGCCACCATAAAAAGTAGAATGGGACACATTGATTGTTTCACCCGTCATGCCAAAGTAAATACCATTGTTGTTATTATTGAAAAAGGTACAATTTGACACATTGCAACTGCCACCTGAACCACCAGCCGCATATACACCGCTGACTGTATTTTCAGCAAAAGTCGTATTGCTGATATTAAAACCCATAGCCCCATTTATTTCTATACCACTTCCTACGTTGTTGTGTATGTAGCAGTCTGTTACGGTCAAAAAATGTGCGCTATTGCCTTGTGCGAAAATAGCCCCATCAGGCGAGCTACTACAGTTATTTATTTCACAACCTTGTAGCGTTACATTCGCCCCGCCTATGTATATGCCTCCACCGCCTCCCGTTACTGCACCATTCGAAATTTGCAAATTGCGTATCAAAACGCTTGGCGTAGTAATAGGGCTTGTTTGCCCTTGTATGTGCAATAATTTGGTCGTGCCAGAAGCCCTTGTAAGCGTTGCGCCATGTCCATCTATCACAATCGTACAAGTTTGTGTGATTTGAGGCAAAGAGCTTGATATGCTATAAGTGGCTCCTGGGGTAAGGTGAATAATATAGTTTCCATTGGCTACGTTAGCCGCAGTCAAGGCAGACACTAAAGCACCAACATCGCCTACAGTGCCTGTAGCTCCTACCTTGATAACCATTTGCCCCTTGCCTACAGTAGCCACGCCCAACCACAGCAGGCAGGCAAGGCAGAAAGAGAGTTGAAATTTTTGCATAGCAATTTATTTTTTGAGAATCGTAATAATATTATATGGCAGTGAGCCTGAAAAAGTAAGCGCAAAGGTATGTAAAATAGCCCAAATTTGCAAGAAAACCGCCCATCAATGTTCTATTGCTTGCAAGAAATAGGCGAATAAAAAACGGAAAAAGTTTTATCTTAAAGCAAAACAAACTAACTTTGCAGAAATTTTAATTTCAATACATTATGTTTTTTCATTACAAAACTAAAACCACATGGCTCGCATACGGCTTGAGCCTTATTTTGTTCCTTGCCTACGGGCAGGCAAAGGGGCAACCTGGCACTAATGATGCTACATTCAATGTGTTAGACAATACTTCAGGATTTAACAATATTGTTTCTGCTTTGTCTGTGCAGTTAGATGGCAAAATTATAGTAGGCGGACATTTTTCTACTTTTAATGGCACAGCCCGTTCTCGAATAGCCCGTTTAAATGCAGATGGTACTTTGGACACTGGATTTAACCCAGGCTCTGGATTTAATAATAGTCCCAGCGCTTTATATGTTCAGTCCGATGGCAAAATTGTAATAGGGGGAACTTTTACCACTTTCAATGGCACAACGTGTAATCATATAACACGTTTGAATGCTGACGGTACTTTAGATACAGGATTTAACCCAGGTACTGGATTTAATCACTGGGTTAATGCTTTGTCTGTTCAGCCCGACGGCAAAATTATAGTAGGCGGATTTTTTTCTACTTTTAATGGTACGAATCGTAATAAAATAGCGCGTTTGAACGCAGATGGCACTTTAGATACGGGATTTAACCCAGGTACTGGGTTTATTGGCTCCAGTAGCACCGCAGTTAATGCTTTGTCTATCCAGTCAGATGGTAAAATTGTGGTAGGAGGAGATTTTACAAGTTTTGATGGCACAAATCGCAGTATGATAACGCGTTTGAATGTAGATGGCACTTTAGACACTAGTTTCAATCCTGGTACTGGATTTAGTAGCTATGTTACTGATTTATTTGTGCAGCCAGATGGTAAAATTGTGGCAGGAGGGGCTTTCAATATTTTTAATAGTACAACGCGCAGAAAAATAGCACGCTTGAATACAGACGGCACTTTGGACACAGGCTTTAATCCTGGTACTGGCTTTGACAGTAACGTTCTTGCGTTGTCTGTACAGTCAGATGGCAAAATTTTGGTAGGCGGGCAATTTACCACTTTCAATGGCACAAATCATACTCGAATAGCGCGTTTGAATATAAATGGCGGTTTAGATACCAGTTTTAACCCTGGTACTGGATTTAACAATGATGTTTATGATTTGCCTATACAATCAGATGGTAAAATTGTGGTAGGAGGAGCTTTTGGTACTTTTAACGGCGCAACTCGTAGTCAAATAACACGATTAAATGTAGATGGTTCAGAAGATACCTTTTTACCTATTAAAGGGTTCAACAATGAGGTTCTGGCTTTATCTGTACAGTCAGATGGTAAAATTTTGGTAGGTGGGTATTTTACCGCTTTCAATGATACGCCTTGCAATAGATTAGCACGTTTGAACACAGATGGTAGTTTGAACACAAGCTTTGGTGCTGGGTTTAGTGGTTTGGTTGGTACCAACGTTAGGGCTTTGTCTGTACAGTCTGATGGTAAAATTGTAATAGGTGGGTATTTTACAAGTTTTGATGGCACATCTTGTAGTATGATAACCCGTTTGAATGCTGATGGCACTTTAGACACTGGATTTAACTCAGGCTCTGGGTTTAACAACTGGGTTAAGGCTTTGTCTGTGCAACCTGATGGTAAAATTGTAGTAGGAGGAGAGTTTACCAATTTTAATGGAACAAGTCGTAATAGAATAGCACGTTTGAATGCAGATGGTAGCTTGGACACAAGTTTTGACCCTGGTAGTGGTTTGAATGGTGGTGTTTCTGCTTTATCTATACAATCTGATGGCAAAATTTTAATAGGGGGAACTTTTAACACTTTCAATGGTATCTCCCACAATTATATAGCACGTTTGAACGTAGATGGCAGTTTGGACACAGGGTTTACCCCAGGATCTGGATTTAACAATTGGGTCAATGCTTTGTCTGTGCAGCAAGATGGTAAAATTGTAGTAGGGGGAGAATTTACCAATTTTAATGGAACAAGTCGTAATAGAATAGCACGTTTGAACGCAGATGGTAGCTTAGATACAAGCTTTCTACCCAATGTTGGGTTCGATAATCGTATTTTGTCCTTAGCTTTACAAGCATACGGCAAAATTTTGGTAGTGGGGAATTTTAACACTTTTAATGGCACAACTCGGAATAAAATAGCACGTTTGAACGAAGATGGTAGTTTAGACACAGGATTTACTCCAGGCTCTGGATTTGACAATTGGGTTAGTGCTTTATATGTGCAGTCTGATAATAAAATTGTGTTAGGGGGGAGTTTTATCAATTTTAATGGTGCAATTCGCACTCGAATAGCACGCCTACATGGTGATATACCTGCTCCAGAAATTAACCTACAAGGCAATACTACAAATATAGTTGATGGAGATGCCTCGCCTACCGCTACTGATCATACAGATTTTGGTTCTTTGGTTTCTACTGGTTTTGCACGCACTTTTACTATCCAAAATACAGGAAGTTTGCCCTTGACTGTTAGCAATGTAGCGTTAAGTGGAACAGATGCAAGCCAATTTGCTATTGCAGGCTTGCCTACTTTCCCCTTTGATGTAGCAGGTATGAGTTCACAAACTTTTACCGTTACTTTCAATCCTACTTCTGGTGGAATAAAGAACGCAACTGTAAGCATCACAAATAACGACACTGATGAAGGTGTATATGATTTTGCCATTAGAGGCGATTTTTATCATGTTACAGTTGCTAACGGCAACTGGAATACAGGAAGCACATGGAGCGGTGGAGTTGTACCTACTGGCGGTGCAAATATCACGATAGCCCACACTGTAGATTTGAATACCAACTACAACACAGGGGCTTATACCCTCACTATACAAAACAACAAATCTATCAACATCAAAAGCGGGCAGACGCTCACAGTGCCAAGTGGCGGAACGCTTGTAAACAATGGCATTTTGATAAGCAATGTAGGTGGAAACCTTACAAACAGTGGCACAGTTACGAATAATGGTATCTTGCATTGTTGGGAGAGTTTTACAAATAACAACACCCTCAATAACAATGGCATTATCAACAATACGAAAACCTTTGCTAATGTGTTAGGGGCTACCCTTGTCAATCAGGGCATTGTGAATAACAATACGAATGGTTTATTAAACAACAACGGCAGTTTTGACAACAATGTAGGTGTTTTTAATAACAACACAGGAGCAACTTTGGGTGGTGCAGGTAGTTATGTAGGCACTTTGGTCAATGATGGCACTTTCTCTCCCGGCAACTCTCCCGGTGTTTTTACAGTCAATGGCACGTTTATCAATAACGGCACAGTTCGAATAGAAATCGGTGGAAATGACGGGGCAGGTGTAGCCACAGGACACGATAAACTGCAAATCAATGGTGATGCCATTTTAGGAGGCACTGTGCAAGTGGTGCTTATTAATAGCTTTGCTCCTGCGGGTTTGCAAACTTACAACGCGCTCAATGCCACAGGAAGCGTTACCAATACCTTTGCTACTGCTGTTTTTCCAAGTGCTTCTGGCGCGTGGTCTATGAGTTACAACGCCACCAATGCCAATGTGGAGTATAATCAAGCCTTGCCTATTACGCTTTTAGGGTTGAAAGGCGAAAGGGTTGAAGGGTTGAGGGGTGAAATGAC
>RDXI01000296.1 GCA_004292795.1 Bacteroidota bacterium
GCTTGCCTCTATAGTCTTGACCTTCAAACAATGTGAAATTGCGAATTATTCCCCCAAAGAAGCCATGAAATACAAAGAAAGCTGGAAAGTGTACAACGACAACAAAAATGTCTTGGATTTTGCCATTGCCAAAGCCAAGGAAGAAGGCATCGAACAAGAACGTAAAAAAAACGAGCAGAAACAGAAAGAGCAAGCCTTGTATTTCGCAACCATTCTATTGCAAAACTCCGCGATGACTGATGCCGAAATTGCGCAAGCAACACAACTTAGAGTGCAAGAAGTTACTACATTGCGCCAAAATATGTCATAAATTCTAAAACCCTACCAACTCAATACAGCAATTTTGTATCTATTGTGGCAAAAATTTTGCTTTTCATTTGCTAAAAACCAGTATATCAGCCCCATGCAACGTATATTTTTATTCATAATTTGCTTGTTGAGTATATCTTATGCCACAGCCCAACCAAAACTTACACAAATCAACTTAGTCAAAAATGGAGGTTTTGAAACCCTGACCGACTGCCCTGATGACTTCGGGCAAATAGACGATGCTACAGGGTGGCGCGGTATGGGTGGCACGCCTGACCTCTTTACGAAATGCACCCAAAAAGGCAAACTACATACTCCCGCCAATTTTTTTGGTACACAAATAGCCTTCGAGGGAGGCAATTATACAGGTGTATTGGCTTTTCATGAAGAAAACACCAACGAATACATCATGACACAACTTACCGAAAAAATAGAACGCGGGAAGAAATACACCATAAAATTTAGGATAAGTTTGGCAGAAGCCTACTCAAATTATGCGTGTGATGGCATTGGCATTGCCTTTTTGGATACTTTGCCGAAAGAAATACCCTCGACCTTGAAGCCTCATGTATTCGCACACGAGATTATGACCGATAGCAAAGGTTGGGCAACCATTACCCAAACTTTTATGGCAGATAACAACTATAGCTACTTGGTTTTGGGCAATTTCCACTCCCGCGAGGCTACGAAACGAAAACAAGTACAAACATCAGGCTATCCTGTGGCGTATTATTATGTTGATGGCGTAGAAGTATTGCGTTTTATAGAACAAGATGACGAAGAAAATTTTGTAAAAATTGTAGGCAAGGTTACAGACGCGCTTACTCAAGACCCGCTGAAGGCGAGAATTGATTTCGTATTGGCTGACATAGAATATCGCGCTTATGAGCGGTCAGACGAAACTACAGGCAAGTATCAATTCAGCCACATGCAAAAAGTACCTCAATTTTATTTGGAAGCCAAAGCAAAAGGATACTATAGCTCGCGTGTTTTTCTGCAAGGAAGCGACACTACCCATTTGTTTACCAAAGATTTCGCGCTACAACCCAGCACAGTAGGCAGTTCTATTGTCTTGCACGATTTGCATTTCGAAACAGGCAAGGCAGTTATTACTAAAGAATCGTACCCCGCCCTGAATATGATAGCTGATTTTTTGCAATCACACCCTAATTTTCATATCGAAATAAGCGGACACACCGACTCGCAAGGTGATGATGCGCTGAATATGACGCTTTCCGAAAACAGAGCGAAAGCTGTCCTTGCCTACTTCGAAAAACAGGGCTTCATCAATAAAGAGCGCATGGTTGCCAAAGGTTACGGCGAAACTAAACCTATAGCCACCAACGACACGCCTGAAGGTATGTTGCAAAATAGAAGAGTAGAAATGATGATTGTGAAGGACTAAAGCAAAAAGGCACTACGTTGTGGAGTGCCTTTGTTGCTTATAATAATAAAATAAAAATTGAGATGCACTAAAAGTTTAACACGGAGATACAGAGGAAACAGAGTAGCACGAAGGTTCTTTGTGTAACTCTGTGTTCCTCCGTACCTATGTGTTATTTTTTATTTTAGTATAAGAAGGAAAAATTAGCCTATCAAGTTCATCTTTACAAGGTCTTGAATGTCGACCATGCCTACAGGCAAGTTGTTTTCCAATACAATGATATTGTCCACACCTTTGTCTTTGAAAATCTTAACAGCATCATGCAAAAGAGCTTCCGCGTTTACAGTGATAGGATTGGCACTTCCCAAAGCTGAAGCAATGGGTTGGTCAAGAATAGCCTTGCCATTGTCGCGCAACTGACGGCGGAGGTCGCCATCTGTGAAAATACCCGCCAATTCGCCTTTTTCATTCACTACTGTTACCGCGCCCAAGCCCGATTCGGTCATTTGCGAAAGTGCGTCAAACACAGTTTGCGTAGTTTTTACTTGAGGATTAGAGGCATGAATAACTTGCTTCACTTTCATAGTCATCAAGCGCGTATGCTCTATGAATTGGTCTGTGCCTAAGGTCGTGAAGTTGTTGATAGTCAAGTTTTTCATCACGCTCCAAGGGGCTGTGATGGTATGCACACCCGAAATAAGTGCCGTTCTCACGTGTTCCGCATGGCGCACAGACGAGAACATGATTTTGGTATTGTAGCCATATTGTTTTACCACTTGCACGCATTGTTTCACAAGCTCAAGCGCGTCATGTCCTTGGTCTTGCAACCTGCCTACTAAGGGGCAAACATACGTAGCACCCGCCGCCATAGCCATATACGCTTGGTTCAAGGTATAAACAAGGTGAACATTGACCAACAAACCTTTATCACGAAGCATTTTGCAAGCGCGTACACCTTCATTAGAAACAGGAATTTTGAAAACCGTTGTTTCTTTGCTCAAGCCCAATGCAAGCAAACGCTCTGCTTCTGCCAATACTTCTTCTGCCGTATCGCCCAAGGCTTCTACTTGCAAAACAGGCACCATTTTAGCCAATTTGAGCATAGCACCATCAATATCTGTGATGCCATGACGATGCATGAACGTGGGCGTAGTGGTAAGTCCTGCCAAAAAGCCAAGTTTGAAGGCTTCTTCTATTTCTTTAAAATCAACCGAGTCGAGATACAGTTCCATGAGATTAGGAAATTAAAACAAATTTGGCGCAAAGATAGGGCTTATTTTTGATTTTTGTAGGCAAGGCATAAACATTTACACCTACTCGTGCATGAGCCTACCAAAAACGCCCAAACAATCGTTTGAGTGTTGATTTTTTATAGCACTTTTAAAACCTATCGAATAACAAGAGCTATGTCTTTTGGTAGCCTTATGTGCATTTTAACTATGCGCACTGGTGCTTTTGGGCTGAAGCAGTACCAAAACCGTCATAGCAAACCAAATCCCCATCATCAACCCATAAAACAAACGGCAATACCACCAACCTACATTTTGCAATTTCTGCACATCTATCATTTCCAAAAAAACAGGCTTGCCTACCGTTGGTAGGTCGTGCTTGGCTATGAGTTCTTGGACGATTTTGTGGTATTGGTAGCCATATCTATCGCTTGTGTATGTTTTTAGGGTGTAGGCAAGTTTAAAATCCTTTTCTAAGTATTCGTCATTGTTGTATGCCAAAAAAAAGCTGATAGGTTGCCCTTCCTGCCAATTTTCGGGTACTATGGGGCAAAGTTTGTAATGCACTTGGTAGCGGGTAGTTCCCGACTTGCCCGAACTTCGGGTATGATACACATCTTTTTCATGTGTATAGGCGTGCAATATTTGTGCCTTCTCAAGTTTAATGAACTTGCCTGCTTGGGCTACAGCGTGGGTGTCGAGGGCGACAGTTTGCGGTTTTATCTCTTTGTAGTGTAAGTAGTAAGCTAAATTGTTGGCAGTCATAGGGGCGAAAATAAAACCCAACAATGCCCAAAAACCAATCAACCCTGCACTATCAGCAAAAGCATCTTCATCGCCAAATAGCACAAACACACCTATCAAATAACTGCCCATTACATTCAGCGCGAAAACTATGATGAACAACAAAAAAATGAGGCTTTCCCACAAACCACCTCTGGGCAAATAATAAAAAAGGGCAAAGACGAGCAATAATTGCGTATGCAGGCTAACGAAGCCCCACAAAAACATTTTCAGACTGTTTATCATGACGGTAAGTTTTTGATGCAATTTAGTTTTTTTTTGCAAAAGTAGGCAAGGCGTGTAATAAATCTTGCCTACAGTGGTAAATAACAATATGCGAACTTTTATCTCTTTCTGTTATGTGCCTCATACGGCTTTTGCAAGTCGAAATAGGCAGTATGGCGCGTATTCCATGCGACAATCCTACACACAACATTTGTGGACAGGCTTTTTATGGGGTACGTGCTTTGTCAGCTTTTTATTGTTGGATTGGGTGCTATATGAAAATGTGCAGGTAGGCAAGACAAAAATCATTGCCCAAGAAAAAAACACGCTCAAAACTGTAGTCAAAGAACCTTCTATAAATTTTAATTTTATTCCGCCTCCGCCAGAAGCTCCTGATGTAGCATTGTGTAGGTGTGGAATAGAACTTACAGACCAAGATAGCCTCCTTACACCCAACACAGGCAAGGAACACAATCCTATCCAAAATGTAGCACAAGAAAACATAAGCGAAACCATTGAACCCTTGCAAACGCCCTTGCCTACGGAGATACCTCCGAAAGAAGAAAATACATATTGTTGTACTTTCATTCAAAAAAATGCACAATTTGTAGGTGGACAAAAAGCACTGGGCAAATTCTTACAAGACA
>RDXI01000297.1 GCA_004292795.1 Bacteroidota bacterium
CTTGCCTGCCTCTGTAGGCGAGTCAGGTATCTTGCCTGCCTCTGTAGGCGAGTCAGGTATCTTGCCTGCTTCTGTAGGCGAGCTAGGTATCTTGCCTGCCCCTGTAGGCGAGCCTTTTGTGCTGTCTTACTTAGGTTCGCTTGGCACGTGGTATATGTTGCGCGAAATGCTGGAGTTTTTTGTAGCCCTGCGCGAGAAGTACCCTGATGCCCATTTTCTATTCATCACGCCAGATGCTCCCGAAGTTATTTATCAAGTGTCTGATGCCTTGCAAATACCCCGCAGTTGTTTCACCATTCAGCGCGGAGAGCGTGCTGAAGTGCCTGCGTTATTGGCAAAAAGTACGATTTCTATGTTTTTCGTAAAGCCCGCCTATTCCAAAAAAGCGTCCTCGCCTACCAAAATGGGCGAAATATTGGCAATGGGTATTCCGCTCATAGCCAACAAAGGCATAGGCGATACGGATTGGCTTTTTGAACGCTATACTTGCGGGGCATTGGTAGAAAATTTTTCGAAGGAAGACTACCAAAAAGCTATAGACAGCTTGCCTACCCTTTTGCAAATCTCGCCTGAGTCGCTCCGCGAAACTGCTACTGCTTATTTTGGCTTAGAAGAAGGCGTGAAAAGGTATGCAGAAGTGTATGCGAAATTGGGTAAATAAATAGGCGGTGTAGCAACGTAAAAACAAATTTTTTCAGATTGTCAAGTCTTCGACATTGACAACCGCTACACGCGGGCAGGCAAGGGCATTGTATAGGTTTGGGTTTGGTTGGTTCGCCTTTGGCATAACGATTGGAAACTGCAATGCCACTGCGTTTAAGAACGAACTAGGAGGAAAAAACTTACCAAACATACAAAATACTGAAAATCAATATATTGCATTTTTTGATAACTAAAAAAAAGTTTTATTTACTCTTCCAATACCTTCTCGCCTGCTTCTATCTTGATAGACAAGCGGTTTTCTTTGGGTGGAATGGGGCAAACGTAGTCCGCGCTGTAGGCGCAATAGGGCGAATAGGCTTTGTTGAAGTCTAAGGCAATGGGCTTGCCTTCTTTGGAGAGCGTAAGGTCTAAATATCTACCACCTCCGTAGGTTTCTTTGCCACTTGTTTCGTCATAAAAAGGCACGAAAATGTAGCCTTTGGGCAAATCTC
Organism: Bacteroidota bacterium; assembly: GCA_004292795.1. Taxonomy (GTDB): domain Bacteria; phylum Bacteroidota; class Bacteroidia; order Cytophagales; family Microscillaceae; genus RDXI01. The sequence goes on from RDXI01000297.1 coordinate 1,155, forward strand.
GCCTGCCTACAGCTTGGTAGGCGAACAAGCGATAAGCCTTGCCTGCCAACGTGAATTGTAGCTCGCCTGTCCGCTTAAACAAACGCGGTGCGCCATTGTGCGTAGTGCGCATTTTGATTTGTTTCACTTTTTCCAAAGACATATACGTAGCCTGCACGCTGTACGCACTATCGGGGGCATAGTAGGCAAGCCCTTTGAACGATTGCAATTTATCGCCTTTCAGAGGGCTGTGGTCGCCAAGTCGAAAAAGGCTGTCTTTTTCGGCTCTTTCCTGCAAGATGCGTTGTGCATAGTTTTGCGCTTGTAGGATGGTAGGCAAGCAGGCGAGCAAGCAAAGAAGTACGAACTTTATCATGGCTGTTTTGGGTAGGGGCTACAAAATTACGACAAGAATCGTAAATTTTTGCTACTTTTGCAGGTATGAGCAAAAAAGGCTTTTTCACCCTGTTTTTTATACTTTGGTTTGGGGCAGTAGGCGAGCTACGCGCCCAAAAATCGGCTACTTTCAACTCATTGGAAGAGGCTTTGCGCAATCCTGACAAAGTACGGGTGCTAAACTTGGGTGGGCAAAAATTGGAAACCTTGCCTGCGGATATAGGCAAGTTCAAAAACCTGCGCAAACTCATTTTGCAAGGCAACAAACTTACTGCCTTACCTGCTGAAATAGCCCAACTAACCCAACTCCAAGAGCTTGATTTATACAACAACAAACTGAAAGATATACCACTTTCGGTGGCTTCTTTGCGCACTTTGAAGCGGTTGGACGTAGGCAAGAACCGCCTCCGCGAAATTCCCGCAAGTGTGTTGGCATTGGATTCTTTGGAAAAATTGTACGTCTATAGCAACCGCATCAAACACCTCACACCTGACATCACGCGCCTGAAAAGGTTGAAAGAATTGCGCTTGGGTGGCGGTTTGCGCTTTTTTTGGAATGGCAACAAAATTAAGTCCTTGCCTGCCAACATAGGCGAGCTAAAGGAACTCGAAGAACTGCACTTGCCTGATAATCAGCTTCGTAGCTTGCCTGCTTCTTTCACAAATTTGAAAAAATTGCGCTACCTCGAATTGTTGCACAACCGTTTCAAACAAGTACCTGCGGAAGTATTGGCATTGGATAGTGTGCGCTATGTGAGCATTTGGGATAGGCATTTTGGCGACAAACACAAGGCAGACGTGGCAACTCGCCTACCGCGTACTCGAGTGCTGTATGAACCCAAATTTGAGGGAAATTTTACGGCTTTGTACGTGGGTATGATGCAAGGCAAATATACAACGGCGCATCTCGGCATAGCAAGGGCGTTCAAAAAAGACTTTGTTTTGGTGGGAATGGGGCTATTGGGAGGCTATCAATTTCAGCCTCAAGCCTATACAGCCCGCGCTGGAGTATGGATAAATTTCTTGCCTACGGTGGGGCTTTCCGTAGTGCATTATGGCAAATTAGGCAAAGAACGCCAATATGCTACAGGCTTCGCGCCTGAAATTGGGGTAGGCAAGGGTATGTGGCGCGTATTCTATAGCTATACGTGGGCGTGGGGCAGTTTTAGGGACTTCAATCGTCACGCGGTACAAGCGCAATATTTGGTAAGGTTTTAGGAATTTTTTTTGTATTTTATGCGTTATTGTTGCTTTGCCTGTTGCATGGTAGGCAAGGTTATTTAGTTGTCTTTTTCTTTGCTTTTAGTTTTTCAAGGAAGGGTTGCAACTCTTGCTTTTTTTGCTCCAAAAAGGGAGGCAAGATTTTTTGTAAGGTAGCCAATTCAGCTTCGGATAGGGCGGGTTGATTAGTTGTTTTCATATCTTTTTTTGGATAGTGAGAGCAAACTATGGTTTATGAGCTTCAAAAGTTTCAGCATCACCTGTTTCAAAAACGCCTGAAACATCATAGAATTGCATAATATCTGACAAATTGTAACTACTGTTAAGAGCTTGTTCAGAAATCTCCCCCCTTGAAAGCCTCAACAGGGCGTAATCTTTGGAGAAATTACGTGAATTCGGAATTAAAACGTTGTTTTCCGTAGGTTTGCACCTACGGCTATTCATAGTAGAACCCCATTCGGGGTTCGCAAAGTGATGTTTAGTTTATGCACGACCTCGAAGAGGTCACGCGAAATATAAACCATTCATTTACAATTATTTAAACCCTTTTTAATCCTGAACTCACGTAGAAATTGGGTTATACAAATAAATTTATGCTTGCTTCTCCCGCTTCACAATGCCTTGCAAGACAAACAAACCCACCAAACCAATAGCAAAAAAGACCGTTAGCACCAAGATACTATAGCGCATACTGCCTGTGAGGGTGTGAATGAAACCATACAAAAAAGTGCCTAAGACTGTGCCTATTTTGTCTGTAGTGTCATAAAAGCTAAAGAAAGAAGCCGATTCTGGCGTGTCAGTAGGCAAGAGTCTTGCAAAGCCTGCCCTTGAAAGAGCTTGCAAACCGCCCATTATCCAACCTACACAAATAGCCAAGATGTAAAACTCCAACCGCGTTGTGATGGTATAGGCATAGATACAAACCAAAATCCACAAAAAAACGCCTATTTGTAGGGCAGGCAAGTTGCCTATCTTGCGCGACAAATACCCGAAAAACCACGCCCCACCCGCGCCCACGAGTTGCAACAACAACACGATTTGGATAAGGTCGGCTTGTGGCAATTTCATTTCTTCCTTCCCAAAAACAGTCGCCAAGCCCATAATGGTCATCAATCCCATGTTGTAGAAAAAGAACGAAAAAATGAAAGTTCGCAACTTGCCTACGCCCAAAAGAGCCTTGCCTGCCTTGATGAGTTCTACATAGCCTTGTGTGAAAATATTGCGCTTGCCTGCGGTAGGCAAGGACACAGGCACGCCCCGACTCGGTAGGTACGCAAACGCCCATTCCGCAAACACCAACCACCAAATGCCCACCAACACAAACGAAACCCGCACAGGCAAGTTCAGGCGTATCATGTCAGGCGTGAAGCCAAACCACGTAGGCAACTGTATCATCAAAATATTGATAGCCAACATCATCACACCGCCAATATAGCCCAAAGCAAAGCCCCGCGCACTCACTTCTTCGAACTTGTCAGGCGAGGCTATCACAGGCAAAAGCGAATTGCAAAAAACAATGCTACAACTGTAGGCTATGCTCGACACAATGAACACGCACATCGTAAAGTGCAGATACGCTGTAGTGGAAAAAAACAACAAAAAACACGACAACACGCCCAAATAGCAGAAAAAGCGCATAAAACCCTTCTGCTTGCCTGTGGCATCAGCTACCGAACCTATCAAGGGATTGATGACCGCAATAAGCAAAGACGCAAAAGAATAAATGAACGCATATACGGCACTGCTGGGCATATCTCGCCAAAACAAGAAATCGATTTGCTCCTTGCCTGCCGAATTGACCGCAATGGCTATGAAGTAAGTCGGAAAAATGGCAGAGGTAACAGTGAGCGAATAAGTAGAGTTTGCCCAATCGTACATACACCACGCCCATAGCGTTTTAGGATTGTTTTTTTGCATAAGCAAAGATACACAAAACGGTGTGCTTTTTTGATAAAATGTAGGCAAGAATATAAAAACTTGCCTGCAAGATACAGAGGTAAGATTTTTGAAAGTGTAGCAAATGTAATATTTTTTAACATTTAGGTAATTGTGCCTAAATAAATTTTATACCCTTACAAGGGTATTTTTATACCCTTACAAGGGTATTTTTCGAAAACTGTTTTTAGTTAAATAATTGATTTTCAGTTACTTATGTTTTTTGCTCAAAAACATGGAATTTGGAGGCTAAGATTCCGCTACTTAAATTTGCAAAGGATTTGAGTAAAACCTATTTAAAAATCAATTAAAAAATATTATGACTGACTTTAGTGAAGAATTGGTACAGCAAGTATGGGACAAAGCTTCACCCATTACAGGGTATGATAGCGCCAAGTACCGCAAAGACGTGTGTGGTGCGTGGATTATCCGCTCGCAGTACAACAAAAACATCAACCTCTATGGTTGGACGATTGACTTGGTAATACCCCTCTCCGAAGGAGGCACGTACACGGTAGATAACCTTCGCCCTCTTCAGTGGCAAAATGGTTTGTCAAAAGTAGAAGGAAAGCTAATATGTTTGGTACGCTCTACCGACAATGGCAACTACGAATTGGAAAGAGCGCAAATGATTACGGCATAAAACACACCCCAAAAACATACAAACTATTTAATTGATAGTACCCCAACCCTACACTACCCACGAACACACACATAACCAACACGGGGATAGACATATTGACACTGAACACAGATGTTCGCCCACACTACCCACAGCACGCCCAAATATTACGGATTAGCCAAACAACGACTTTATATACCTATTATAAAACGACATTCGCACACCACACCTTACTATTAACGCACACAAACCTAAGACCACCACACATAGTCGTATTGAATTTGATATAAAGAAGTTTAAATGCTTTTGACTTTTCGATTACTCCCAAAGTATCCATATTGATTTAGCCCTTTTTTTTGGTAATTCACAAACTTTTATACCCTTGAAAGATACAAACACCCCAAGCCTTATAGGTTTGGGGTGTTTACGTTTTTTATTGGGCTAAGTTCTCTCGCGTCTTTTGATGATGATGCGCTACGTGATGCGCTGTGAAATACAGCATTTCGCGGACTGTCATCTTGCCCAACAAAGGGTGAGGCACTACAAGCGTATCCAATTCATTTTCGCTGTAGGCTTCCAAATGTTGCGCCAATAGTTGCAAAGTTTCGGCTAAGTGTTGGCTCAACGCATCTTTCCTATCCAATGCCACCGCTTCGGGTAGGAAAGGCGGTGAAGCCTCGCCTCCTTTGGCAAGTGCTTGATTGTAGGCTTCTACTACTTGCTCGTAGCTTTGTGTAGGGCGGTCTATCGTACCAAACCTTTCCGCTACGCCCTCTTTGGAGGCAAGGACTTTGACGAGGGGCTTGAGGCTTTTTAGGATATGCTCAAGCTGTTGCCCTGCTGTCCATTTGGTAGGTAAGCTGTGCATAAATTCCGCCTCTGTGAGCGCGTTGATGTATGCCACAAATGCGTTGTGGTTGTCTTGTACTTTTGCGATAAGGGCGTTTTTTTCCATAAATAACGTGAATTCGGAATTAGATTTATAGCTAAAATATTGTAAATCAATTTGTTAAACAAAGGATAATCCACGTTTAACCCTTAGGGTGGAGGGCATTTACACAAATTTGTGTAATCTACCATGTATGCCCTCCACCCTAAGGGTTGAACGCTTCGTAAAAAGGCTTTTACAAGTTAAAAACGTCATTTTAATTCCGAACTCACGTTAAATGTAGGCGAGTTTGGGGCAAGATACCCATTAAAAAATATTGAACTTCTACAAAGTTCAAAGTAAGGCTTCTGCTATTTTTAGGTCTTCAGGAGTAGTGATTTTGATGTTGTCATAACTGCCTTCTATCAAGGTAACTTGCCTGCCCGAAGCCTCCCAAACGCTTGCATCATCTGTCAGGTGTGCAATGTCGGGTGTTTGATATGCTTTCAAGATATGTTGTGTTTGGAATGTTTGGGGCGTTTGTACGAGGCGGTATTGGGTACGGTCAAGGGCTTTGGTTTCGATGCCATTTACAAAACGAATAGAGTCCTTCAAGCCTACACACGCTACCGCGCTTCCTTTTTGCTTTGCTACGGCATAACTTTCTTCTATGATTTTGGTCGAAACAAAAGGGCGCACACCATCATGAATAGCCACCAAACTCTTTTTGGTATCAATCATAGACAAGCCATTTCGGACAGACTCTATGCGTGTATTGCCTCCCGCCACGAGTAGGTGAGGCACATCACACACATAGCGCGTCAGCAAGTTTTGCCAAGTAGGGAATTCATTTTCAGGCAAGACAAGGATTATTTCAGGGTGCGAAGGGCATTGTGCAAATTGTTCAAGCGTGTGCATCAAAATGGGCTTATCGTCCAATACCAAAAATTGTTTCGGCACTTCTGCACCCATGCGCAAACCTGTTCCCCCCGCTACAATGAGCGCGTAATGTTTCATAAAAAAGTTTTTTAGTTTATTTACGGTAATTTAGATATTCCACTTCTTAAAGAAGTGGAATATCTATTCAAGAAGTGGAATATCTATTATTACAAAACGTGCTTTTCGGCATGATACGAACTACGCACCAACGCGCCACTTTCTACATATTTGAAGCCTTTTGCCAAACCTGTAGTTTCGTAGAAAGCAAACTTTTCAGGATTGATAAATTCTTGCACTTCCAAATGTTCTTTGGTGGGTTGCAGGTATTGCCCAATGGTCATAACCAATACGCCAGAACCACGCAAGTCGTCCATAGTTTCCAAAATTTCCGCTTCCGTTTCGCCTAAGCCCAACATAATGCCCGATTTTGCCCTTACGCCACTTTCTGCCACTTGTTTCAAAACAGCCAAACTGCGGTCATAATTGGAGTTACGGCGCACTTCACGAGTCAGCCTGCGCACAGTTTCCATGTTGTGCGAAATAACATGAGGCTTGGCATCAATGACGCGCTGAATACAATCTTCCTTGCCTTTGAAGTCAGGAATAAGCACCTCGATAGTCGTTTCGGGGTTGAGCAATTGTACAGCTTGGATAGTTT
>RDXI01000298.1 GCA_004292795.1 Bacteroidota bacterium
GCTCAAAAAGGCTCGAATTGTCGACTTGTGAAAGTACAAAACTCGAATTTATTGCTAACGATATGAGCAAGAAAACAGCTTTGCAAAAATATTTGTAAAAAAAGCGGGTAAAAATTTGCATAATCGAAAAAATGGGTTTAACTTAGCACAAAAATTAGGCAGAGATATTTTTTATTAAATTTTGTAGATGTAAAAAAAAGTGCCTAAAATTACAACAATTTATCAAACCACTTCATTCAGTCAGATTTAGTATGGCTACAGAAACCAATGTTGCAGATAGACTCAAAGTTCTGCAAAGCACTATCGAGAAGATAGACAAAATTTATGGAAAAGGCACAGTAATGCGCCTCAACGATAGCCGAGTAGAGGACATCGCCGCTATTCCCACAGGCTCGCTTGGTTTGGATATCGCGCTGGGCGTGGGTGGCTTGCCTCGTGGTCGTGTGATAGAAATATATGGTCCCGAATCTTCAGGGAAAACCACGCTTACGATGCACTGCATAGCCGAAGCACAAAAATTGGGTGGCATCGCGGCATTCATTGATGCGGAACACGCTTTTGATAAAGTATATGCCGAGAAATTGGGGATAGACACCGAGAACTTGCTTATCTCTCAACCCGACAATGGCGAGCAAGCTTTGGAAATCACCGAGCATTTGATTCGTTCTGGCGCGATTGATATTATTGTGATTGACTCCGTTGCCGCGCTTGTGCCTAAGGGCGAACTCGAAGGCGAAATGGGCGAGAGCAAAATGGGCTTACAGGCGCGTTTGATGTCGCAAGCTTTGCGTAAACTTACGGGAGCTATCAACAAAACGGGTTGTGTGTGTATTTTCATCAACCAATTACGCGATAAGATTGGCGTAATGTTCGGTAGCCCTGAAACCACTACAGGCGGTAACGCGCTCAAGTTCTATGCTTCTGTGCGTTTGGATATTCGCCGTATTGGACAAATCAAAGAAAACGCGGAAAATATTTTGGGCAACCGTACCCGCGTGAAAGTAGTGAAAAACAAAGTGGCTCCGCCTTTCAAACAAGTAGAGTTTGATATTATGTATGGCGAAGGCATTTCTAAAATAGGCGAGATTATTGACCTTGGCGTAGAAACGGAAGTTATCAAAAAGTCAGGCTCGTGGTTCTCTTACAAAGAGTCTAAACTCGGACAAGGACGCGAAGGCGTGAAAAAGGTACTGGACGACAACCCCGAACTTGCTGACGAACTCGAAAAACAAATCAAACTCAAAATCTTAGAACTCGACACCCTAAGCACTACAAAAGGTGCGAAAAAAGGCGCGAAAGCCGCCGCCGCCACAGAGGACGAGGACGAGGAAGAAGAAGCATAAAAATTAAAAAGTTCCATTTCGCAGGAAATGGAACTTTTTGTTTAAAAAATCCTAATGCTCTCTTGCCATCAGCCATTCCATAAAGCCACGCAAGACAGCTTTATTTTTTTCAGGCACACTCACGCGGTCAAGAAATGCATGACTCATTTTAAAATACTCTTGCATTTTTTGTTCTGTCAGTTTGTCGATGTCCAATTCGCGGTAAATTTGCGTAACGGCTTGCACTTTTTCTTCGGGTACAAAGTCTTTCACTTGTAGCCAATACTCAAGCGTCTTGCGTTGCTCGCCTTCAGCACGCGCAAGGGCTTCGATGAGCAGGAAAGTTTTTTTGTTCGCTATGATGTCCCCGCCTACTTGCTTGCCTACCTTGCCAGCCTCGCCAAACACATCAAGCAAATCGTCTTTGAGCTGAAAACCAATGCCCATAAACTCGCCTACGCCACTCAACAAGTCGATGTCTGTTTGTGGTGCATCAGCCAATACAGCCCCCAAAGCCAACGCAAAGCCCAACAAAACGGCAGTTTTGAGGCGTATCATTTCAAGGTATTCGTCTTCTGTAACAGTGTCGAGTTTTTCGAAATTCATATCCAACTGTTGCCCCTCGCATACTTCTGTGGCGCATCTGTTGAACATTTTGAGGACAGTACGCAGATGTACGTCAGGCACTTGCATCATCACTTCATAAGCCTTCACGAGCATCACATCACCCGACAAAATAGCCACGCTCTCGTCCCATTTGTGGTGTACGGTGGGTTTGCCACGCCTAAGCGGGGCTTTGTCCATAATGTCATCATGCATGAGCGTGAAGTTATGAAAAATCTCTACGCCCAAAGCGGGGTGAAACAAAGACACAATGTCTTTGCCATACACGCCTCCGCCCAAAATCGTGAGCATAGGTCTTAGACGCTTGCCTCCCAATGCCATAATGTAACGGATAGGCTCGTATAATTCTTCGGGAGTTTCGCCATAGCGAAACTTGCTCATCAATGTATTTACGCCCTCCATGAGCTTTTCCAAATGTTCGTTCATTGCTATAACTTGTAAGAGATTGAAAAATGGGAGATATGCAAAGATAGCTTTTTATTATAAAAAGCAACGCCTGTTATAACTTTCAAACAGTAGATTTGGTTATGAAACAACCTTTTCTTTTTATTTTTGCGTGTATGCAAATTTTGATAATCCAAACGGCATTTATCGGTGATGTGATTTTGGCAACGGCTTTGATAGAAAAACTCAAGGCGCATCACCCCACCGCGTCTATAGATTTTGTGTTGCGCAAAGGCAATGAGGCACTGCTCGAAGCGCATCCTCACCTACGCGAAGTATTGGTGTGGGACAAAAAGGGAGGCAAGTGGCGCAATCTGTACCAAATCTTGAAAAAAATACGCCAAACGCGCTACGACTTGGTGGTCAATGTGCAACGCTTTGCTTCGAGTGGTATGCTTACGGCTTTTTCGCAAGGCAAGACTACAGTAGGTTTTGCCAAAAATCCTTTTTCGTCCCTTTTCACACAGCGTTTTCCGCATACTATAGGCAATGGCACACACGAAGTAGCGCGCAATCAACAACTTATCGAGGCGTGGACAGATGCCTTGCCTGCTCGTCCTCGCCTGTACCCCGCGCCTAAGCATTACGAACAAGCCGAGCAATACATCAACGAAGTAGGCAAGCCTTATATCTGCATCGCGCCTACGTCTGTTTGGTTTACCAAACAATGGGCAGAGGAAAAATGGATAGACTTCATCAAACAAGTACCCGAAAAATACCATATTTTTTTGCTCGGTGCGCCTTCAGATGCAGAAGCCTGTGAACGCATGGGCGAAGGGCAGGCAAGGCTTACAAATTTAGCAGGCAAGTTATCGTTGCTCGCTTCGGCTTGCCTGATGCAAAAGGCACACATGAATTATGTAAATGACTCCGCGCCCATGCATCTTGCCTCCGCCATGAACGCGCCCACTTGCGCCATTTTCTGCTCTACTGTGCCTGCTTTTGGCTATACGCCTTTGGCAGACCGCGCCACTGTCATAGAAGTAGGCAAGGAGCTTGCCTGCCGACCTTGCGGACTGCATGGCAAAAAAGCCTGCCCTGAAAAGCATTTTCGTTGTGCATTGGACATCGAAACGGAGGCATTGTTGGCGTTGCTTTGAGTTTTGCAGAAATATAAACTCGCTATTATCACGTGAGTTCGGAATTAAAATGACGTTTTTAGCCTGTAAAAACGTGAGTTTGGAAATAAAAAGGTTGCATACAAGCCCCAGCGGGGCGACATCTTTGTAGCGCATAGATGTCGCCCCGCTGGGGCAAGCCTATTCAATCCATTGATTTACAATATTTTATATTTATACCAAAATAAAATTTAAAATGCGCCAAAAACTTAACACGGAGATACGGAGAAGCACAAAGAAACACGAAGTTCTTTGTGTAACTCTGTGGTGTTTTTTTTACGCAAGTTAAGAGTTATTTTAGTATTATGTAGGCAAGACAACCCATAAAAAAACCTTTACAAGCTATCTATCAGGCTTTGAAGGGTTGCGCCACTTGTGTTTTTGTACTCCAACAACATATTCTTGCCTAATGAAGCATTAAGAGTTCCTGAAATAGAATGAACAGCTTTATCATAAAGTTTGGCTAAAGTTCCCTCTTGTTTTGAAAAAGATTGTGCATTGCCAACCTCAATATATTTTTTTGAATAAAACTCTGCTAATTCAACATTTGTTTTTTTCACACCATTTTGTTTATACATAAAAATATCCTCATCTGCTTTGATGATGTATCTTCGTGTAGATGTGCCGTTTTGCAAATCTAAATGTAGCACTGTGTTCTTGGCGAGTAGCAACTGTTTTGATAAATTCAGCAATTCTCTAACAAATTGGAATGCAGTATCAAGTTCTGTTTTGTAGATAGGTTTATCCAAGTTATCATGCGAAAGAGGATTAAAAATAGTTTTACTCAAAATACCAAAATCTGAAAATGTAGCCATTGAAAATCCTAATGCCGTCATTTGTTTTTCAAAACTTTCCCAAAGTTCACCTAATTCTTTCCTAAATTCTACTTCCAAGTCTTTTACTTTTAGTCGATATTTTCCGAATAAATATCCTTTCAAAAACTCCTCAATACTTTTGCGCAAATAGTTTCCTGCAGTAGCATAGTCCAAATATTTGTCTTTGTACTGCTTATCCTGGTTGCGATTAGCATATATCTCCGCTCTTTGGTAGTGGTTCAAAGAAGGCG
>RDXI01000299.1 GCA_004292795.1 Bacteroidota bacterium
GGCATCATGGCTCGAACCAAATTTGTGGAGCTTTCTGTGGGGGCAAAAGAAAACATACACACACGCGATAGACTTGAAGTCCAAGTAGTCTTCTATCTTGTCCACGCGCTGGGTCGTGTCGTCTATCTTGCCTGTGTTTTGTTCGTGGTTTGCCTCCAATGCCTCCAAACGGTTTTCGAGGCGTTCTTCCATCTCGCTCATGTACTCGCCTACCTTCGTAAAATTGCCCTCAATAATGGTAAGCACTTGGTTGAGGCGGTCTTCGGTTACGAGATTTTTTTGAATGGCGTTGAGTTGCTTTTCGCATTCAAGGAAATACTGCCTCGCCTGCTTGCCTTTGTCGTTGCGCTGTACCATAGAGATTTCTCTGGCGCAAGAAATGGTGAGGGCGTAGTCAATAATTTCTCTTTTTACTGTCCTTCCGCCCTCTATTCGAACATCGTCAAATTTGACGAAGTTGAAGTCTTGGTTTTCCACAAAACCATAGGCAAACATTCTTTCGCACCATCGTGGAAATTCTGTCTTCACCTCTAAAAAGGCGTACAAATCGCGGGCAGATACAACGCTTTGCCCTTCAGCGTCTTGGGATACTTTGATAAGTTCCATTTTTTAGGATTGTTAGCGTTTAGGCGCAATTTAAAATAAAGATAGGTATGCACCCTTAACCTACCGCTAACAATCCATATCGGGCTTATGCGTTTCCAAAACGCTTAGGTCAGGGTGCATACCTATCCCAATCTATACTTGAATAGTATGTACCAAAAAGCAAACAGCCCACGCTGTCGCAAGGGCTTACAGCCCGATATAAAATGTTAGCGTTACAAAGATACAACGTTTTTTGGAAAAAACAAAGAAATAGGTGTTTTTTTTTTCGGTAAAATTTTGTAGGGGCAATCCCTTGTGGTTGCCCTGTGGCATAGCGATTGCCTTCGCATAAGAATTATTGGTTACTCATTTTTGAGAAACCAATCTCCTCAAATTTGAGGAGAATAAAATCTTGTTTTTCTACAAACTCGTATAGTTTTGCAGGGCAATCTATTTGTTCTGTTTCCCGCACTTTTCCCCAAAATTGAGGTAAAGTTTGGGTTTCCACAAAGTCATGTAGGGAGTTGTACTCATTTTTGAGTGTAACCTTTGGTTATATTGTTTGGTTGAAATAAAAATGTGTGTGCGAAACAGGGCAACCACAAGGGTTTGCCCCTACATAAATTTTCATAACACCCAAAAAAAACGTTATATTTGCCTCTCACTCATTCACTCCCTCACTCATTCACTCCCATGCACCCTGCCGAAATCCTGATACGCCAAAACATAGAAACCCAAAACCCCTACTTAGACTTAGGTAACTGCGGACTCGATGGCACCGAGCCTTGCCTACAACTCCTCGAACAGTGTACGCATTTGGAAACGTTGATTTTTTCGAGTGTGTGGTATGAGTGGTATGAGTTTGATATAGAAAAGTTTAGACTTTACATGGAAAGCCTTGCGCTCGGTATGGAAGATGGAGATGTAATAAAATATTATAGCCAAAACAAAGGCAAGCCTAATAAATTTACCTCCCTGCCTACTTGCCTACCCACAAGCCTAAGAAAATTAGTATTGGCTTACAATCGTATTTCAGATATTTCGATAATAGGCAGGCTTACCAAACTGACACATTTAAACGTTTCAGGCAATCAAATTTCAGATATTTCGGTAATGGGTGGCTTAAATGAACTGACGCATTTGAGTATTTCTATAAATAAAATTATTGATATTTCGATAATAGATAAATTAGACTCACTAATTTATTTAGATGCTCAGGATAATCATATATCGAATATTTCAGCAATAAGTAGCCTGACGAAACTGAATTATTTAGACCTTCTCGATAATCAAATTAAATACTTCCCACCCACTATAGTTTTTGCAGACCGTTTGCAGGAATTGTACTTGGCAGATAATCCTATCGAAAACATTCCCAAAGAGTATTTTGATAAAATAGACAAGTATGGAGATGCAAAAAATGTTTTAGCCGAAGTCCGCGACTACTTCCAATCCATAGCCAACAAAGACGAAACCCGCGAACTGAACGAAGCCAAACTTGTGATAGCGGGTGTAGGCGAGGTAGGCAAGAGCGAACTCGTGGAGGCGTTGAGTACAGAGGGTTATACATTTGTGGCAGGACGCAACAGCACGCAGGGCATACAAATACGGCAGTGGCTTCTGTCCTGCACGCGGGAAGGCAAGGATTTTGTGTTTCGCACCAATATATGGGACTTGGCGGGGCAGAACGAAAACTACCACACGCATCAGTTTTTCTTGTCCAAAAACACGGTGTATCTCTTTGTGTGGAATGCCCGCGTGAACAACAACGAGGCAAATCAGTTTGAGTATTGGCTACAGGCTATTTCGTTGCTGTCCGAGAGGTCGCCTATCCTCGTGGTGCAGAACAAGATAGACGAAAACCAACGTGCTGACACGAACCAAAAAGATTGGCGCGAGAAATTTCCGCATATTGTGGGCTTCTACAAGACTTCGTGCAAAACAGGCGAGGGCATCAGCGAATTGCGCCAAGCTATCCAAACCGCATTGCTTGCCTTGCCTGCCACCCGCGAGCTGTGGAACAAACACCGCTTTGCAGTGCGCGAGGCTTTGGAAAAAGAAACCCGCGATTATATCTACACCGAAGAATATCACCGCGTTTGTGAGGCGCACAGCCTACGCAAAGAAGAAGCGAATTTTTTGGCTTCCCAACTGCACGACATAGGCGTGATGCTTCACTATCCGCACAACGAGTCCCTGCGCAATGTAGTCGTGCTGAAGTCGGATTGGGCAGTTGCGGCGGCGTATTGCCTCATACACAAGGAAAAAGTGCAAGCAGGGCGTTTCCACAAACACGACTTGCCTACGATATGGGACTCGGCTCGCTTTGAGTACAACCGCCCTTACCTGCTGGAATTGATGAAACATTTTGAGCTAATCTTTCAGCTCCAAGAAAGCGAAACCTACATAGTGCCAGAAGGATTGCCTGAAAAAGAACCTTTCAACCCCTCCACCTTTCCACCTTTCAACCCCTCCACCTTTCCACCCCAATTACGCTTTGAATACCACTACGAATTTATGCCCAAAGGTATTTTGAGTCGATTGATTTGCAGGGTGCATACGTACATCAAGGGCGAACAGTTTTGGCGTTATGGCGTGGAATTGGAGGACAAAGAAGGCAATCAGGCAAGGATAGTGTTGAATGATGTTTCGCGTATTTTGAAAGTGGAAGTGTGGGGCAACTCGCCTTCGCTTTTGCTGTATCTCATTCGCTTCCATACAGAGGCTATTCATCAAAACCTGAAAAACCCGCCTTTGCAAGAGATTATTCCCTGCTATTGCGAGAAGTGCGGGGCAAACCGAAGCAACACGCATTTTTTTGAATACAGTTATTTGAAAATGTGTGTGGAAATGAATTTCAACGAATTGCCTTGCAAGAACGGCTCGAAGGTATCTGTACCCAAAATGTTACAAGGCATTCTGGACACGAAAAAAGGAGGCAAGGTTTTTCTTTTGGAGTTATTGACAAAGGGCGATTGGGCGACTTTCTTTGCCTACACAAAGGACAGGCAAGACTCGGATTGGCACAGTTTACGAAACGAATACCTAAGCAATCGATATGACCATACTTTGATAGCTCGCCTACAGACGTGGGTAGGCAAGACTTTCGAAGGTTTTTAAGCCTCGCCTGCCCAAAAGGACAATGCGTCTTTTTGGGTTTTCAACTTTAACCGCGAGGTTAGAGTTCAAACGTGAGTTCGGAATTAGATGTAACTGTTGTGGTTTGTGAGGACACAAACCACAGGAAAAAGGTTTTGTTCTTGCCTGCGTGGTAGGCAAGTTTTTTTGCCTTGCCTACAAAAAAAGTAGCGAAAAAGTTTGCAAAGTTGTATCTTGTTTTGTAACTTTGTACTATTCAATCATTAAAAAGCCCCAAGCAAAACTTTTCGACGAGCTTGCAAGGGGCTATGGTTCAACTTTAACAATAAAACCAATGCAAAACAACGAAAAAATTTCGTTATTCGCAAATGATGTCAATGCTCCCATAAAGGTTGAGCTACATGACAATGGGCAGTATTTTGTGTCTGCTCGTGAACTGCACGCTTTTTTGGGTTCACAGGCTCAATTTACAAATTGGGCAGACCGCATATTTGAATCCAATTTTGTGAAAGGTAAGGACTATTTTGAGGTTTATAACAAAAATGTTATAAACCCCAAAGGAGGCAGACCAAGTATTGATTATTGGCTAACCTTTCGTTGTGCGCAACATATTGGTATGATGCAAAACAATGCAAAAGGTTTCCAAATTCGTGATTATTTTATCGATTGCGAAGACAGGCTAAAGCAAGTACAAGCCCTGATAGCACAGGCACGCGAGGAAACGTTGGCGGTGGAAATCAAAAAACTTGCCTCTCGTGTGGAAGATGTGGAACAAAAATATGCTTGGCTGTTGAGTGCGCATGAGGAATTGGCGGAAAGTGTCCGCGATATTTTGGACGAAATGCCCCATGCACAGGTGTTGTTTGAGATATTGCTGGAGCGC
>RDXI01000032.1 GCA_004292795.1 Bacteroidota bacterium
TGTAGAAACCAACATTTTCTATTTCCGTACCTTTTGGGGCGATGGCTATTGTTCGTATGGACACTTGGCTGATGTGGCTTCTTTCCGTGTATTGGAAGACAACATCTACAAAAGCACCGAAGACAACAATTTGGAAGCACCACTCGCCAAAATCAAGCGCGACTACTTGCTCCCTACCGATTTGAAAAAAATTGATATTGGAGGCGGACTCATTCATGGAGAGGCTAAAGACTTTTTGAAAGACCCCACCAACAAAATATTCCTTGCGCACATCTCGCGCCCTCTCAACAGTGATGAAAAACAAATAGGCTCTATTGCTCCTTTTGGCGCGGTTGAGTCATTGATAGAAACCCAACAAAGTTTCTTGCGCGTTTTCGCCCATGAGCATTTGCGTTTTTATTTCCCTCAAATTCCCGAATATGATATAAATTTCCTACTAAATTGCCCTATAGTGTCTATGAATGCAGGTGATACGCTCTTCAGACGAGGTATGCGCTTCACCCACGTTTATTTGTTGCTCACAGGCGCGGTGGAAATTGTACCAGAGGCAGGTATGGAAAACTCGCTTTCGGCGGGTTCGTTGGTAGGTTTTTATATTGACGACCAAGACCTTACCGCCAAAATCACTTGTAGAGCATCTTGTCATATATGGGCGTTGCAAATCCCTGCCGAGATGTACCTGAACTTGGTGAAAAAACATGGATTGGTGGAGAAATTCAACAAACTTGAAAAAACGGTCAATCAACTAAGTGCCACATGGCTCTTGAGCGAAAATATTTCCTTGCCTGTCTATATCAAAGTAGCCAATGCCATAGAAGAAAAATCTTTCTTCAAAGGCGAGAGCATCATGATAGAACCTTCGCAAGACCAAGTGTATATTCTGACTAAAGGACAATGCGCACTCTTGACCGAAACGGGAGGCGTGATTGAAAACTTGAAAAAAGGCGACTTCTTTGGTGTAGAAAACTCCTTTGCGTATGCCTTGCCTGAACGTCATTTTGAGGTCTTTTTCCTCGAAGACACAGAGGTTTACGCTGTTCCCTTAGATGTCTTTATGAATATTCCTATCGTGTATTGGAAAATGCTTTCCACTGCGCAAAAACGCCACGCGACTTTGCAGTAGGGTTAATAAACAAAAAAAGAGGCTGTCCGAAAAGGGCATCCTCTTTTTTTGTTACCAAATTTTATACTGCAACAGCCTTTTACGAAGCGTTCAACCCTTAGGGTGTAGGGCGTAAAATTCGTATTTACAACAATTTGTGTAAACGCCCTACACCCTAAGGGTTGAATGTGGATATTTTGTAGTATTTTCTTTGGCTACTTTTGCAGGCAAGGGACTTTTCGGACAGCCTCTTTTTCGTTTTCTGACAGTATGGCATTTGATTTATCAAATGCCTACTTGGAATATTTTACTATTTTTTATTGCACTACCAACTTCTTCACAATAGTTTGATTTTTTAGTATAATTTTTACCAAATATACACCTTTCGCACAATTTGAGATGTCGAGTGTTACTTTCTTGTCTTCGTGTAGGCAAGGCACCACTACATTTTGCCCAAGCGCATTTACCACACGAACCACACAAGATTGAGCCGTTTCAAATTCAATGTGTGTGTTTTTCGTAGCAGGATTGGGGTATAATATCACTTGTTTAGCATCAAGCAAACGGTTTACAGCTACAATATGCGAATACACTACTTCTTGCAATAGACCTACTTGTTTCAAGCGATAATAAGCTGTTCCCCAAAAATCGGCAGTATCAAAACATTCGTAGGCAAGGCTATTTTCGCGTGCTTCGAGGCGTTTTACAGCCTGCCAATGTATGCCATCTGTCGTTTTTTCTACCTCAAAATACAAAATAGGAACATACGAAACAACCTGCCAATGTATTTTTACTTTGTCTTCTTGTAGCTCCGCTTGAAAATGTTTAAGCGTCATAGGCATAGCCGTATTTAGGCTACTGAAAATCCCTGCATTATTAGCTCCTTCTCCATTGCTAGCACGCGAACTGCAACCTGTATCATTGCAACCACCTATGCCGTTGTTAGTTGTGGTAGTGATGTTGAACGTAGGGAGCGTAGAAGAATAAGCTACAAAACCTTGCCCGCCTCCACCGCCACCGCCATGCACCGAAGAATTGACACTCCCGCCATTTCCGCCATTGGCACGCACAGCAACAGGACAAGTACCCACGATATTCCAATTATCCACTTGCAAAACAATACTTCCGCCTGCCCCCGCGCCACCAACGCCATCATTGCCTGCATCACCCGAACTAACACCATTGGCAGATATGGTAATGCCACAAGTGCCTACAGTTCTTATGGATTGTGCTTTCAAAAGTATGATGCCACCACCATTTCCACCCGAAGAACCTACTGTATTGTTTTGTTGTCCGCCTCCGCCTCCACCTCCCATAAAAACACGCGAACCCGAAAAAAAGGCTTCTAAACTTATACCACCCAAACCACCTGCAGAAGGAGAACAACCTGCCGCACTTCCATTCCAGCCAGGTCCACCTGCGCCACCCGCTTTAAAACTACCACCACCGCCTCCACCGCCATTGTGTACATTTCCGCCACCTCCACCGTTTAGTATTTTGCCACGTGCATAGTCGTAGTCGAGGTTGGTAGATTTGTATATACTTTCGCCTTTCGCCCCGTTGCGGGTTCGGTTAGTGGAGGTAATAAAATAGCTACCATCACAACCCGAACCATCATTGTCTGACCGCGTGCCACCACGAAATCCTGCGCCATCTGCCGTAATACTGTGTGCTAAAGTCAATGTACCGCTTACTTCAAAAGCCAAAACGCCTCCTGTATTGCCATCCCAGTTGCGGGCTTGCAAATTTCTTGGTGTAGTATAATTAGGATTTCCCAGTTTAGGAAAGCTGATAATCTGCACGCTACTATTGGCATTTGTGGTATAGGGAGCGATGGGGGGCATCGTCAAAGTGATGCTTGTAGGAACGCCTGATGTTTCAATGATAGACTGAATTTCGCGTACTTCATACCTGCCCACCGCACCCAACGTTCCCAAATTGCCAAAAGTGCTACTATTACTTACATCACCTAAAGTGTTGCCTTGCATTTGCATGATGATGATGTTCTCGCCAATTTCAAAGGTATCGTTTGCTTCATCAACATTAGAGAGCGTAAGCGTAGCACCACTGATAGCAGTAATTTTAGCGTAAGCGTTCACTATTTGGGCTTTTGTTTCTGCAAAGAAGGCAGAAAAAGCAAAAATTAAGAAGAAGTAATGTTTTTTCATGGTTTTTAGTAAACTCAAGAACATATTTTCAATAGTTGTGCCACTTTAAAAAAGGGGCTGAAATATGCTATAAATGCCTGTTTTATTACATGGGCTTTCCCAAAATGGGAGTTTTTGGGGCATAATGGGGCTATATTATTTTTCTGTTATCTTGCCTACTTTTTCCAAAACAAGCCATAACTTTATGCACAAATTCATAAATCTATGAGAAACTATGTATTGATTGTATTGTTTGTATTATCCTCACAAACATACGTACACGCTTGGGGCTTTTGGGGACATCAGCGCATCAATCGCTTGGCGGTCTTTACGCTTCCGCCTGAAATGGTAGGCTTTTATAAGTATTACATTGGCTACATTACCGAAAATTCAGTAAATCCTGACAAACGCCGTTATGCTGTGCCTGACGAAGCACCACGCCACTACATAGACATCGATATATATTACAAATTCTATGGCGATAGTGCTGTTTACAAAATGCCTCGCTATTGGGGCGAGGCAGTAGGCAAGTTTACAGAAGACACCCTGAAGGCGTATGGCATTGTGCCATGGCATATTTTTCGTATGAAAAACGACCTCACACGCGCCTTTGAGAAAATGGACGTGCCACGCATTTTGCGCCTTTCGGCAGAAATAGGGCATTACATAGCTGATGCCAATGTGCCTTTGCATACCACTGAAAACTACAACGGACAACTCACGAACCAAATAGGCATACACGGCTTTTGGGAATCGCGTTTGCCCGAACTCTTTGGAGATGAATATGACATTTGGACAGGGCAGGCAAGGTATCTCGAAAAGCCCCAACTTACGGCTTGGGAGGCGGTTATCAATGCGCATCTTGCTTTAGACTCGGTATTGCGTTTTGAAAAAGAGCTTACAAAGGTCTTTCCTGAAGACAAGAAATTTGTGTATGAACAGCGCAACCGTATCAATATGCGCACTTATACCAAAGAATTTTCAAAATTATACCACGATAAATTGGCGGGGCAGGTGGAAAGGCGTATGCGTGCTTCGGTAAAAATGGTAGGCGATTTTTGGCTTACCTGCTGGATAGACGCAGGCAAGCCCAACCTATCTAATCTATTGGATAAAAAGCACGAAAATGACCCCATGCGAAACCCCGAATTAGACAATCCGAATGGCTCGCCTACCAAAGTGCGCCCACACGAAGGCGACACAGGCAGTATGGAAACTATCACACCCAAAGAATTACGCTTGCGATTGATGGCGCGTAGGTAAGAAAAAATGCCCCATACACAACAAACAGGCAAGTTTGGGCGTTATGTCTATCGAAACATCTTTCCCCAATTTTGATATGAAAAAACTGTTTTTTCTAGCACTTGCTTGTGGCATGGCTCTTTCAGCCTCCGCACAAATAACCTTCTTCGAAGGCACGTGGGCAGACGTAAAAGCCAAAGCGAAAAAAGAAAACAAAATGATTTTTGTTGATGCTTATACGGTTTGGTGTGGTCCCTGCAAATGGATGTCCGCCAATACGTTCAAAGACAAGAATGTAGGCGAGTTCTACAATACGAACTTTGTGAACTACAAATTTGACATGGAAAAGGGCGAAGGACCTACTTTTGCGAATGAGTTTTCGATAAATGCCTATCCTACGCTTTTGTATTTCCATGCTGATGGCACAGTGGCACACCGCACCGAAGGTTCTGAAGATGCGACTGCCTTCTTGGAGCATGGCAAAACTGTACTCAATGGTGGCGGAACTGTCGCGCCTCTTACCGAAGCCGACACTTGGGAGTCACTCAACGAAAAAGCATGGCATGCTTATGAAAACGATACGGAGCGTGGCAAATTAGAAGAAGCCTTGCAATGGGCTATGGATTCGATAGAAATGGATAAGAATTTTTACAATACAGATACGTATGCACATTTGGCGTACAAATTGGGTAAGAAGCAAGACGCGCTGAAGTGGGCGTTGATTTCGGTAGAGTTGGGCAAGAAAGATGGGCAAGACGTGAGCAGTACCGAAGCCTTGGTAAAGAAAATAAAAAGCGGACAATAACATTATAGACTGGGCTTCGGCTCGGTCTTTTTTGTTGGGTAAGAAGAAATAGTTATGAAAAAAAAAGACTTGCCTGTGGGCTATCAATGGTTTTTGACACTTGGACTTACGCGCTTTGTCTTGAACGTTTGTAGGGGTGGTAGGCAAGTTTATGATTGCCTTGCCTGCTTGAAAGGGCGACAAAGTTTGCTTCTGCTATCCGTGAAGTGAGGCTATTGAGCAGGCAAATCTTGTAAATCAATGTCATACTCAAGCAATAGCGCATTGAGTTCGCGCAAATACCTGTCGCGCAAATGTTTTGATTGTCTCACATCAAGGCTTGTTTCTGTTTTGCCCAAAGCTAATGCACGTTTGATTTGATTGTTAAATATTTGCACCATACTAAGCAGTTGATTGATTTGGGCAAAAGGTAGCGTTTCCATAGTGTTATGAAAATTTAATTTCTAAAAATCCTTTTAAGTTCCGTTCTGCCAAACCATTGATTTTGGCACTTTGGTAGATAATTGTCCATTCTGCCATTTTGAGTTTGTAATCCTCAAAATTTGGATGGTTTTCGGGATACACGCCCAACAAATAACTATCCAAACCTTCTTTTTCGAGGCTATAGCTCCAAAACTCCTCAAGGCGTTGTTGTGCCTCCATAGGTTCAAAGCAAGTTTGTGATTGCCTTGCCTACAAAAAATTATTCAAATGTGATAACGCCCTCTTTGAAATGCAAACAAATATTATGCTGACGTAGGAAAGTCAAACCAATTACACCATCATATTTCAGTTCGGGCGGAAATGGATAACAGACTATCAACGCATTTTCTTTGGTGTAGCCCAATGCCTCCAAACTTTCTAACTGTATTCTATCAGCTTCTATATTGCCATTGCCTGTAGTAACGGTTGTTTTGTGTGGATTATTGGAAAGGTTATAACCAAGTGTTTCTATCAAATCTGCATTGATGACTGTCGAGTTTGCACCTGTATCTAAAACCATAGTCAAGGCAATAAAACCCTTATTGCCCTTTGCCTTAGCTTCTATTTCTATCAACCCTGTTTTGGCATTGAATTGTGTGGTCATAAAAGAAATTCCACGCCCTCCTGTGCGTATTCGCCTGTATAAAACACTTTCCAAAAACTCAAATCAGGCATTGTTTTTACTTTGTTATATACATTTTGGCGGTCTGTATGGTGGTACAAATAGATGCCACCTTGCGCTCTCAACTGACTATCTAAATGGGGCTGACTTATCAACACCCAGCTATCAGGAAATGCATCTCGCAAGGCTTCCATAGTGGCATATTCGCCTATTTTCGGGGTTTCAAGGGTAGAGTTCATAAGCATATAAAAGTAAGGCTATCAAATAAACGAAAAACAAGCAAGTTTATGATTGCCTTGCCTACAAACTCCCCACCCACACGCGCAAACGCTGAATGTAGTTTGAGTCTTTTTCGGATTGCCCGCCTATAAATTCCGCTTTCAATTTGTGCAGTTGGGCATTTTCTACATCTAAGTCCTTCACAGCTTTGAAAAATTCGGATAAAAGCCCGCGTTCTACTAAGTGCGTAAGTCTGTCAATATCCGCTTGAGGCGTGGTTTTGATGCCTTTCAAAAGTAAATCGATGGCTTGTCTTTCCGCGCTTTTGTTGCAACGAATGTGCTTATCGCCTTCTTCTTTGAAAAGTAGCAAGGTTTTGAACTCAAAAAAATGTTTGTCTTGTTGTTTGGCTTTTTTGCACACTGCGCAAGGACAAGGCACGACCTCGCGCACAGGCGGATTGCGCAAATCTTGGTGTATCAACCCAATATCTCGCCTGACTAAGTACAACAACTGCTCGGCTCGCTTGCCTACCAAACGCACTCGAATATACTTGCTTACATCATTGCTTTCGAGTTTTGCCAATGTGCCGTCCTCTTGTAGCCACACGCCATATTTCCAAAAATGCTCGCCTGCTATGTAGGTAGCGTTTCGGCACGTGAAGCGACTCAAAATGCTTTTAGGCATAAAATCATAGTGATACTCGAAGGTAAGGTCGAAATCGGTAGCCAAGTTTTCGGATTCTTGCTTTTCCTCCACAGGCAAGAGTTCTGGCACAATGTATTGGGGCGTGTTTTGGAGATTGAAAACCAACTCGAACTTGAGCATCAGGTTCAGCAAAAACTCGTGTTTGTCGTCAAATTCGCGCTCTTGCCATATTGTTTTGAGGTCTGTTTTTCTGAAATAACCGCTTTGCGTATTGCGCTTGTTGTCCAAGAGCAGGTAAGACGCTTTGGTTGCCCATTCGGGTTTTAGCACTACAGTATTTTCTAATTCAAAATCATCTTGAAAATGCAAAACTACGCCTATTTTGTGCAGTTGGTCGCTTAGGTACAGGGATTGTAGGCGAGTCAAACCCTTGCCTTCGCACATATCAAAGTACGCACTTTGCGGAATGTGATTGCGGGTGTCTTGCTCCAATGCCTCGCGGATAGCGTAGCGGTCTTTGTTCCAAATTTCGTGGGTGTGTTTCAGTTTGGTTATCTCATCACGTATCACTGCCGAAAGTTCCGCAATGCCTATGCCTGCTTTGCACGAAGTCTTGTAAAAGCCCACAATATTCGGAAAGCGGTCTTTCCAATCGCGTTGATTGATTTCCGACTCGTAAATGTCTGTTTTGTTCTGCACCACGAGGATAGGCGCGTTGTCGGATAGCAACGACACCACATTGAGCCAATACTCAAAACCTGTGTTTTCATTGTCTTTGCGCGTTTCCCACACGAACACATAGAGCGAAGACTTGGTAAGGAAATATTGATGTGTGCCATAGTTGATTTCCTGCCCCGCAAAATCCCATACATTGATGCGAAAATCGGGTACTGCCTCGCCTGCTCGCCTACATACGGGCTTCCATATCTTGATGCGTATGCCTGCCGTACTTTGCCTGCCCTTCACATACTCATAAGCAGGTTCGCTCAAAGCCTCCACGAGTTCTGTCTTGCCTACCTCGCCTATGCCCACCATGATAAGTTTGGCTTCGTTGAGTTGTTTTTGGTAGTCTTGGTTTTGTATGGAGCGGAGGTAGTCTTGAAGTTTTTGGACTTCTCTTTTAAATAAATGTCCGTTTCCTAAAAATTCAGTAGGAACATTGTAATCATTCTTTGAAGAGGTGTTGTTGTACTCTTCAAAATCAAATGAATTAACAAAGTATTCAAGATCAAAGTCTTTATTTTCGTTTGGCATCAAAGAATTAAGGTCTATTTCTAATCGTCCAAACAATGTTTTAGTCCGATAGTATCCCAATTCGAGACTTGATAAATTGGTTAAATTTGTAAGGGCAGAAATATCTGTAATTCGATTGTCTGAGATTTTTAGCCTTTCTAGTTCAATTAAACCAATCAATGGAGAAATATCTGTGATTTGGTTATTACTAATATCCAAGTTTTTTAGTTTAACCAAGTAGGAAAGAGCAGAAATATCCGTGATTTTGCCTTTGCCTCGTTTATAACCGCTCAACACCATAAGTTTCAAATTTGGAGGCAAGCGATTAGGTATTTTTTTTAAATAATTGATTTTCAATCTGTTATTACTTAATTCTCCTTTTTTCCATTCTATAGAGAAATTAAGTGCTTTCAAATGCGTAGCCTCTGCCAATAGCTCCAAAAAAGGCTCTGTACCATCAAGTCCGCAGTTGCCCAAGTCGAGGCGTGGTTTTTTAGTTCGTAGGTTTTCGCGTATCAGTTTTTCGGCGAGGTGCATGGGAGTGAGGGAGTAAATGAGTGAGTGAGGGAATGAGTGAATTTAGAGATAATGTATTGTAAATCAATTTTTTAAGCAAGAATAATCTATGTTTAATTCTTAGAGCCTGTTCAAATTTTTTGGTAACGCATTTTTAGCCCCAGCGGGGCGATATCTTTGTAGAAAAGCCAATCCACCAACAAGAACCCCGTAGGGGTGAAATCTTAAGATGTCGCCCCTACGGGGCTTTGATAATCTTACCCATGTCATGGCTACAAAGATGTCGCCCCTACGGGGCTACCAAGCAAAGTTATTTTTGAACAGGCTCTAAGGGGTTGAACGCTTCGTAAAGGGCTTTCACAAACTAAAAATACTCTTTTAGTTCCAAACTTACATTGCATGATGAATGGGGCAAATATAGTATTTTTTTTCAGTTGTCAATGTCGAAGACTTGGCAATCTGAAAAAGGACAAAAAAAACGCAAGCCTTTCGAGCTTGCGTTGGGGAGTATGATTAAGCAACTAAAACTTCTTCTTCTCCTTTGACCAGTAATTTGAGCAAATCTGGAGTAAGGTCTTCGCTCATGGCATCAATCACATCATCAAAACGCATATCACGCACATGAATACGTCCAATGAGAGTGTTGTTTTCGCGGATTTTGTCCGCTTTGTCGTCAATCACCGAGCCAAGCGCGTGGTAAAAATCTTCCCACGCCATTTGCTTTTTGAAACTTGAAGAGTCTTGTTCGTTCTCTTCGAAGCGAATGATTTTAGAACGGTCTTTAGCGAAAATTTGAATTTCGTAATTCATAACGAAAAGATGATATTAAGGGTAAAGGATACTGTACTTATAACGCGAATGTTATCGAATTGATACACAATATAGCATTTTTTTTTGAAAAAATATAATTTTTATGGTAAGGCATAGGCATTTATCAAATGCCTCATGCACCTCAAAAACCCCGCGCCACTGCCACAAAAGCCTCTATTTCGGCTTCTGTAGTATCAAACGAACACATCAAACGCACTTCTTGTGTGCGCTCATTCCACACATAAAAAGGCAAGACCGCTTGCAGTTTCTCGTGCCACGCAGTAGGCAAGATAGCAAAAACCGCGTTGGCTTGTACGGGTTTCGTGATTTGCACAGCAGGCAAGGTTCGAAGTTCATGATACAATTTTTGCGCCATGCGGTTCGCGTGTGTAGCCGACTTATGCCATAGTTTTTGTTGCAACAATGCCTCGAACTGTACCGCAATAAAGCGCGTTTTGGAGGCTAATTGCATACTTTGTTTGTGTTTGTAGCGCAAATATTGGGCGTGTTCGCGCTGAAAAAACACTACAGCCTCGCCAAACAACAAGCCTATTTTTGTGCCACCTACAGACATGATGTCCACGCCTACGTCCTTCGTCATAGCGCGAAGCGAACAGCCCAAACTCGCTACTGCATTGAAAATTCGCGCTCCGTCTATGTGAAAAACAATGTCATGCGCCTTCAAGAGCTTGCCTATAGCCGTGAGTTCTTCGAGGCTATACACCGTGCCATATTCTGTAGGCTGTGAGATAGACAACACTTTGATTTGTGCAAAATGCGGGTCTCCTTTGCGAATTATCGCGTTTTCAATCGTAGCTACTTCGAGCTTGCCTTCGGCATTGGTAGGCAAGGGTATCAGTTTACAATTCGCAAAAGTTTCGGGTGCAGTGGACTCATCTACAAACAAATGCGCAATATCGGCACACAAAACCGCGTTGAACGACTGTGTTACGCAACTAATGCCCAACACATTCGCGCCTGTGCCATTGAAGACAAAGGCTATTTCCAAATTTTCGCCAAAATGCGCTTCAAACGTGGCTTTGGCTTGTGCGGTCAGGTCATCATTGCCATACGATTTGCTATGCGCTTGATTGGCTTGCCCAATGGCTTCTAAGATTTCGGGTAAAACTCCCGCGTAATTATCACTTGCTAAGGCTTTGGTCATGGAGGGGTAGAAGGGTAGAAGGGTAGAAGGGTAGAAGGGTGGAAGGGTGGAAGGGTGGAGGGGTGGAAAGGGGGAGAGAGAGGGAGGCAAATATAGGCAGTTATGGAGGTATTTCAAAAAATCACCTATCAACCCTTCCACCTTTCCACCCCTCAACCCTTCCACCCCTCAACCCTTCTACCCCCTCAACCCCTCAACCCTTCTCCCCTTCCACCCCTCAACCCTTCCACCTTTCCACCCTTCTCCCCCAACACATTTGCATTTTCGCCCAAAAAGCACGAACTTTGCGGACTTACAAAAAATATAACATATAGTTATGGCTCGTCACAAAAATACCGATACAGAAAACATAGACGCAAAACGCAAAATAAAACGCGGAGATTTCCAAAAAGCCTTCAGAATTTATAGGTTTGCCCTGCCCTACAAGTGGGTTTTTATCGTAGGAATGTTGTTCTTAGGCATTTCTACGCTTACCTCCCTAAGCTTGCCTATTTTTGCAGGCAAGTTCCTTGATGTGGCTACAGGCAAGACTTCGCCCTACTTCAACAACCTTACCGAAGTTACCACATTCTTCGCTCTTGTGTTGGTAGTGCAGTCTATAGTTTCATTCTTTCGCATTTTCCTTTTTGCAAGAGTGAGCGAAAAATCCATGGCAGATATTCGAACTGCTTTGTATCAAAAGATAATCACCTTGCCTGTCCCTTTCTTCGAACAAAGGCGCGTAGGCGAGCTAAACAGCCGACTTACATCTGACGTAACGCAGTTGCAAGATACGCTTTCGTTTACCTTTGCCGAGTTTTTGCGCTTGATTCTTACAGTGGTTTTAGGCACAACTTACCTACTCATTACCTCGCCTCGTCTGACGCTTTTTATGTTTGCTACTTTTCCTGTGATGATGATTGTGGCTATCTTTTTTGGTCGCTTCATTCGCAAAATAGCCAAACAAGCTCAAGACGAATTGGCAAATTCCAATGTAGTTGTAGAAGAAACATTACAAGCCATTCACGTAGTAAAGGCATTTACCAACGAATTTTTTGAACTCAATCGTTACAGAACTTCGCTGAACAAATCCGTTACAACTTCGCTCAAAGTGGCGACCTATCGCGGGCTTTTTAGTTCATTTGTCATTTTGTTGCTCATTGGTGGTATGGTGGCAGTGTTGGCGTATGGGGCTTTGCTCGTACAGCAGGGCGCGATGTCGGTAGGCGAGCTAACTACGTTTATGTTCTTCTCGGCTTTTATTGGCGGTTCTATAGGCGGTATGAGCGAAATGTACGGACAACTCCAGAAAACCATTGGCGCGTCAGAGCGCATTTTAGAAATATTGGAAGAAGAAGGCGAGATTGCCGAATTGAAGCCTCAAGTATTGGAATTGCCTCGTGTTTTTGGCAAAATCCGCTATGAAAATGTGCAGTTCTCCTATCCTACACGCCCCGACATCGAGGTACTGAAAGGCGTAAACATCAGCATTGGCGAAGGACAAAAAATTGCCTTAGTGGGCTATAGCGGAGCAGGCAAGTCGACCATTGTGCAGTTATTGGGCAAATACTACCACACCACAGCAGGCGAGATAACCATAGACGACAAACCCCTGCAACAATACGACCTTACGCACTTGCGCCAACAAATAGGCATTGTTCCCCAAGAAGTAATCCTTTTTGGTGGCACTATCCGCGAAAATATCCAATACGGCAATCCGCAGGCAAGCGAAACCGAAGTGATAGAAGCCGCCAAACAAGCCTACGCTTGGCAATTTATCAAAGACTTTCCTGAAGGAATGGATACTATAGTAGGGGAGAGGGGCGTAAAATTATCAGGTGGGCAACGCCAACGCATCGCCATTGCAAGGGCTATTTTGAAAAATCCTGCTATCCTTGTTTTGGACGAAGCCACGAGTTCGCTTGATGCAGAAGCCGAGCAAGCTATCCAACTTGCCTTAGACAATTTGATGCAAAACCGTACTACCATCATCATTGCCCACCGCCTCGCTACAGTGCGCAAAGCCGACAAAATTTATGTGCTTGACAAAGGCAAAATAGCCGAACAAGGTACTCACGAAAGCCTAAGCGCGATAGAGGGCGGATTGTATAGCAATTTGGTAAAACTCCAATTCGAAAACGCCAAAATGGAAAGTGCGGAAGTTGAGAAGGTTAGTGTTTAGAAAGGTGGGTGTTTTTGTTTTATAGCTACACTTCAATACCCACCTTTCGATACCAACAACCCTGCGCAAAAGTTTTTTATAGACATCTATTCTTATGATTTTTGACTCCGTAGATTTTGCTATTTTCTTGCCAATCATTTTTATATTGTATTGGTTTGTTTTATCAAAAAAATTATACCAACAAAATATATTGCTCCTTGTTTCAAGCTATTTCTTCTATGCTTGTTGGGACTACCGCTTTTTGTTTTTGTTGATGTTTTCCACTTTTTTGGATTACTACACAGGCATCAAGATAGCCGAAGCGCGGAGCAGGCAAGGCAGGCATTTTTGGCTCTGGCTGAGCATCGGCATCAATGTAGGGTTTTTGGGTATTTTTAAATACTACAATTTCTTTATCACGTCTTTTCAAGACGCGCTTGCTTTGGTGGGCGTGTCTATGAATGTTTGGACGTTGAGTGTTATCTTGCCAGTGGGCATTTCGTTTTATACTTTTCATGGGCTTTCTTATGTAATTGATATTTATTATGAGCGCATAGAACCTGAGCGCGATTTTGTAGAGTATGCGGTCTTTGTGAGCTTTTTCCCGCTTTTGGTGGCGGGTCCCATTGAGCGAGCGACTCACCTATTGCCCCAAATCAAAAAAAACAGAGTTTTTGAATACGAACGAGCTGTAGATGGTTTGAGGCAAATTTTGTGGGGATTATTCAAAAAAATTGTAGTAGCTGATAATTGTGCGCAATATGCTAATATGACGTTTGGCGCACCGCAAAATTATTCAGGCATAGATTTGATGATGGGGGCTGTATTCTTTTCTTTTCAGATATATTGCGATTTTTCAGGTTATTCAGATATTGCACTTGGCACAGCACGTTTGTTTGGCATAGAGTTGTTACGCAATTTTGCGTTTCCTTATTTCTCGCGTGATATGGCAGAGTTTTGGAGGCGTTGGCATATCTCGCTTTCTTCTTGGTTCAGAGATTACCTCTATATTCCGTTAGGCGGGAGCAAAGGCGGAACTTGGTTGCGTGTGCGCAACACGTTCATTATCTTTGTGGTAAGCGGTTTTTGGCATGGTTCGAATTGGACTTTTATCGTTTGGGGTTTGCTACACGCTTTGTTTATTATGCCTTCTATCATCTTCAGCACGAACCGTAAAAATATGGAGATTGTAGCGCAAGGGAGTTTCTTGCCTACGATAGGCGAGGCTGGGGCTATGCTCTTAACGTTTGTTTTGGTAACTTTAGCTTGGGTGTTTTTCCGTGCTACCAATTTGTCAGCAGCTTTGGCATATTTGTATTATCTTGCTTCGCCCACATTGTTTAGCTTGCCTACCCTGATGCCTAAGAAAGTTTGGTTCTTTTTGGGAGTTATGGTATTCGTGGAGTGGGTAGGGCGTGAGGAAAAATATGCCTTAGCGCGTTTTGGTGAAAATATGCCTGTTTGGGTGCGTTGGCTGTTTTATTATGTGCTTATATTGGCTATTCTCCATTTTGGAGGCGCGAAACAGCAATTCATTTATTTCCAATTCTAAGAAAACCCCTGCTGATATGAAAAAGTTTTTGCAAAGATTCGCATTTTTTGCCTTGCCTATGGTCATGTTTCAAGGCTTATTGTTGTGGGGATATTGGCATTATGACCCATTCAGGGTTTGCCGTGCGTATAAAACCTACTCAGGCGCTGACGTTACGCTAAATAGGGATTATGTAAGTACAGAACTCCTCATCAGAAAATACCCGCGCTACCGATATGACAGTTTTATTTTTGGCAGTTCGCGTACATTAGCCTTTCAACCCGCTTCTTGGGAGCGGCTTTTGCCCCAAGGAAGCAAGGCTTTCTCGTTTGATGCCTCGAGTGAAAGACTCTACGGCATACACCAAAAAATACGTTATCTTGATGCCCAAAACATACCTATCAAAAATGCCCTAGTGGTGCTTTGTAGAGATGCTTCTTTTGTGCCTATGGAGCATACCCTGTACATATTCCGCAAACACCCTATCACTTCAGGAGAGAGCTGGGCGAGGTTTCATTGGGCGCTTTGGTGTGGATATATGGATTTCCATTTCTTGATTACCTATTACCGTTATCAATTTACGCAAAGATGCACACCTGATATGCAAGACATTATCAATAAGGGGGCGATAGAACTTGATTCTGTTAGCAATGCTACGCTGTTGGTGAAAAAGGAGCGAGAACTCGTAAATCCTGATGAATATTACAAGAAATATGCTTCTATTTTTTATACAAGAGCATCTAAAACTACAGAAGAAGCCTCTTGCGTACAGCCTGTTCATATACAAATGCTCCAAGAAATTAAAGCTATTTTTGAAAAACATAAAACAAACTACAGGGTGATTATGTCGCCTTTGTATGAACAAAAGAAAATGAGCAAGGCGGACAAGGAAAACTTAGAAAAAATATTTGACAACCGTT
This sequence comes from Bacteroidota bacterium, assembly GCA_004292795.1. Classification (GTDB taxonomy): domain Bacteria; phylum Bacteroidota; class Bacteroidia; order Cytophagales; family Microscillaceae; genus RDXI01. Next base: position 15,563 of record RDXI01000032.1, read on the forward strand.
TCTTCGATTTTTCAGGCAAGAACTTCTTCACAGAAGATAAGAGGCACTATTATGAAACCTCGCACTACCGCCCTATGGTGGGAGATAGTATCATGAAGATAGTACAATTTTAACCGCAAAAGCACAGTTCGTTGAAGTATGTTTATAGAACTAAAATACGATGTTCATTGAAGTCTATAGACTTCAATGAAAAGGCATTGCGGTTTCCAACCGCTATGCCAAAGGCGAACCAACCGAGCCAAAACCTTGCCTGCCCGAACCACAAGCAAGTTTTTTATTTTGTCATAAAAAAGATGTAGTTTTGTAACAGTTTTAGCGTGGTTAGATGCTTGCCTACTAAGCCCGTACCGCCAGAGATGAGAATATTCATGAATAAGCAACGAAAAACAAAGTAGTTATGTTTATAATAACTTGTTGAGGTGTATGCGAAATTTTGTATGCGTGTTATTTTTGGCTATATTTCCTAGTTAATCCGCATTAAATTTTGCCCACAAGTTAGGACAAATTTTTGGTACATCTTCGGATTCCCATTCTTCCCCTTTTGTAGGTGGTGCTAAGACATCATATTCCAAGCCCATTTCAGAGGCTATGTAACGCGGGAATGTGTCATCTTCAACAGTCTTATTTGTCTTGACTTTATAGGCATCTGTAGCAACATACAAAAGCTCTTCAAACTCAAAGTTGGTATTTTTATCCACTTTATTCGCTATGGAGTCTGGTTCTTTCAAGGTTTCATAAAAAGTTTGCTCTCCCTGACCTATCAGCCAGCAACGAAAATAAATCCATGAATCATCAGTTACCCACCCCTCCATAATCTTTAAAATTGCCATCACGCCATACTCATCAGCCTCTGTGATAAGTTCACGCAGAATTACCTCAAATTTTATAATTTGTTCAGGAAGGTATTGTGACAGAAGGTCTGTTATAGCTTGACTCCTAATCTTATGTTGTGTTGATACTTTTAAAGAAGCATCTATTATTTTCCAAAATTCTTGCTTATTCATACAAGCAAAGATAATAAACTTTTGCATATCTCACAAAAACGCCCTAACTTTCAGGCAATGAAAATTTCAGGATATGACCAAACATGAGCAGAACCTTATGCGCATAGCGCATCTCAAAACCAAACTTGAAGCACTTGATGCTCAAGTGAATGGACTTGATGACAAATTAACCAATTTTCAGCAAAGTGTAACAGACTTTGTGCAGAAGGCTAAAGAACAGAAAAAAAGCCAAGCTAAACAAACTCCATAATTTCCTTGCAAATCTCACAAAAACGCCCTAACTTTCAGGCAAGAATAAACTTGACTGGTTGTTATGAAAAGAACTAAACAATTACTATTCGTTTTTGCCCTGCTCCTCTTCAGCACTTGCACCCGCAACTTGTTGGAAATCAATGCAGGAAGCCTAAAAAACGAGGTAGCCACGAAGGAAAATATCACCTTCAACTTTACCAAACCGATTGCTACAGACTCAATGCTCAACCGTTGGGACACCACGCAATTCGTGCAACTACAGCCCCGCGTGGCAGGCAAATTCAAATGGACAAAACCAGACGAACTCGTGTTCTCGCCTGTAGAAGGCTTTTTGCCAAGCACCGACTACAGCGTGCAGATGGGCAAAGCCCTCGAAAAAATGAGCGGAGGCAAGAAAATTCCTATCAACGCTTCGCAAAACCTGAAATTTCATACCACTTACCTACAGTTCGAAAAGGCAGAGGCTTTTTGGGTAAAAAACGACATGAATACGCCCCAACTGCGCGTAAACCTGAAATTTAACTACAAAGTGCGCCACCAAAACATCAGCCCGCTCATTTCGGTAAGGGTAGGCGAGCAAGCCGTACAAGCAGTGCGCGTACTCAATACTGAACCCTCGAACACGCTTGAACTCGTGATGGAAGAAGGCGGAAGTGTGAATTTGAGCAATCAAACGTTGCAAATCGTGCTACAGGCAGGCATAGCTTGCGCAGAAAGCGATTTTAAAACCAAAGAACCCATTACGCACACGCTCACCACGCCAGACAGCAAAACGCTCAAAATAGAGAGCATCTCGGCTACGTATGAAAAAGAACGTCCCGTTATCAAAGTGCGTACTTCGCAATCCGTAACCTTAGAACAGTTGAAAGAAAATTTTAAGATAGAACCGCGCCTTGTGTATGAATTGCACCCCAGCGAAGGCGGTTTTACGGTAAAAGGCTTTTTCAAACAAGGCAATAAATACAATGTGAAGTTTGCGCAAAACTTACAAGGTTCTCTCGGTGCGCGTTTGGGCAATGACCAAGAGCAAATGGTGGAGTTCAAAGAAGAACAACCTTACATACAATTCAGCGAAGACAAAGGCACGTACCTAAGCAATGCAGGAAGCCGAAATGTAGGCTTGCGCATTAGCCAAGTGCCACGCATTACAGTTAAAATTTACAAAATTTATGAAAATAATTTGCAACATTTCTTGCGCCAAATGGGAGGTTATCAAGACTACAGAGGCGATGGCGAGTATGGCTTAGATAATTATGCAGATGTGATTTTTGAACGTGAATACCAAACCAAACAACTGCCGTTGGTAAATGGTAGCCACCTCTTGACGCTTGACAACGAAAAACTGAAAGGCAACAAAGGGCTTTTTTATGTCTATGTCAATTCTACCGAAAACCAATGGCTGAAAGATAGCAAAATGATTTCTTTGTCCGATATTGGCTTTATCGTCAGGGAAACGAAGGAGGATATTTTGGTATTTACCAATAGCTTGCTTACTACGCAACCGCTTAAAAACTTGCCTGTGCAAATCATAAGCCAAAGCAATCAAATCATAGCCACGCAAAACACAGACGAGCAAGGCGTTACGGTTTTCAAGCACATCAAACGCAAGTTTCCGAAGGCAGACGTGCAACTTATTACGGCACAAGGCGCGAATGATTACAACTTCATTTATTTGAGTGGAACGGGTATCGACAAATCGGACTTCGAAACGGGAGGCAAGCACGAAACCGAGTCGGGCTATCAAGCCTTTATGTATGGCGAGCGCAATTTGTACCGCCCGGGCGAAACCATCAACATCAACAGCATAGTGCGCACCCGCGATTGGCAACCTATCAACGGAATGCCCGTTATTTTCCGTTTGAATATGCCCAATGGCAAAGAATTTACCTCTCGAAAGGTCGTGCTTGATGCACAAGGTTCTTACAGTGCTTCGATAAAATTGCCTCCTAATGCCATGACAGGCACTTATACGGCAAAAATAGAAACCTCTACAGGCGAGAGCTTGGAGCGTTTGGATATCAGCGTAGAGGAATTTATGCCTGACCGCATCAAGGTTTTGTTGAGCTTTTTGGATAAGGACATGAAAAGCGACAAAGTAGGCGAGATTGTGCCAGACGACTCGCTCCGCGTGTTGTTGAAGGCAAGAAACCTTTTCGGACCTCCAGCCATTAACAAAAATTTCCAGATGTCTTTTAGCCTTCGTAGCGAGGACTTCGAGCCAAAAGCATTTACCAATTATACGTTTGCATTGGATAGGCGAGGCGAAAATGGCGATTATTTCAATCCTGAAAATCAAATAGAAGTAAAAGAAACAGAAGGCAAGACAAACGACAAAGGCAATTTTTACCAAGCCTTCTACTTGCCTAAATCACTGAAAAACCATGGGCTTTTGTATGGTCAGGTTTTCTCGACTGTATTCGATGAAACAGGGCGAGGCGTGAGTCGCGCAAGGGGCTTCCAAGTCGTAACGCAACCGTATATGATTGGGCTAAAACGTGGTTTGTATTATGCAGTGCCAAACGAACCCATGAACATAGAACTCATAGCCGTAAAAGCAGACGAAACGCCCACCGCAGGCAAGGCAAAGGTAAAAATATTGCAATACAAATGGCAAAACACCCTTGAGCGTAGCCCGAACAGCGAAGAAATGCGCTATGTGTCACAACGAAAATTGGAGGTAGTTTCGGAGCAAACCATCGACATCAATGCGAGTGGCGCGCTTGTGAATTTTACGCCCAAAGAAGTAGGCGAGTACGAAACTCGAGTGATCTTGCCTGATGCAGAAACGTATTTAAAACAACATTTTTACGTTTATACGCCTGCGTATATAGGCGGAGGCAATAACAAGAATGATGCCTTTCCTATTGACAAAAAAGGCAAGGTCGATATCAAATTAGACAAACTTACCTACCAAATAGGCAACCAAGCGAAAGTATTGTTTACCACGCCTTTCAATGGCAAGATGCTTGTAACGGTAGAACGTTATGGCGTTTATACGCATCAATACGTAGAAGTGAAAAATCGCACTGCCTCCATTTTGGTTGATATTAAAAAAGAGTTCTTGCCTAACGTTTATATTACGGCTACGCTCATCAAACCCTCGACTGATGGCGCAATTCCGCTCACAGTGGCGCATGGTTTTGCGAACCTTGCCGTTGATGAACCTTCTACACATTTGGACTTGAAAATCGAGGCTGTAGAAAGAACCCAAACGCACCAAAAGCAAACAATAAAAGTGCAGGCAAGCGCGGGTACGGCTGTAACCTTGGCAATCGTTGATGAAGGCATTTTGCAAATCAAAAACTACGAAACGCCCAATGCACACACCGAATTTTACACCAAACGCGCCCTCGAAGTCAATTCGTACAACATTTATCCGCGCCTTTTCCCTGAATTGAATATGAATCGAAGCAGTACAGGCGGTGATGGTTTTGAGTTGGCAGGAAGGGCAAACCCTATGGTAAACAAGCGCGTGAAATTGGTAAGTTTTTGGAGTGGCATTTTGCAGACCAACGCGGCAGGCGAGGCTTTTTTCACGATAGACATTCCGCAATTTTCGGGTAGTTTGCGCATCATGGCTCTTGCCTACAAAGACGGAGCTTTCGGACACGCGCAAAAGAATATGATTGTGGCAGACCCTGTGGTAGTGAGTACGGGCTTTCCGCGCTTCCTTGCCCCCGAAGACCGCGTTACGGTGCCTGTTACGCTTTTCAATACCACGAAAGAAAACATCAATGCACAAGTAGTCGTAACGAGTACAGACGCACTGAACATCAAAGGCAAAAGCACGCAAGAAGTAGAACTCAAAGCGGGTTCGGAAGACGAAGTGAAGTTTGAGGTGCAAGCCGAAAACAAAATAGACAGTGCCAAAATCACCATTACCGTACAAGGGGCAGGCAAGACGTTTGTCGAGGAATTGTATGTAAATGTACGCCCCATTACAGGTTTTGTGAAGCATTTTGGTTCGGGTATGATAGAAGATGGCAAGTTGGTAAATCTTACCTTCCCCAATGACCTTGTGCCAACTACTTCGCAGGGACGTTTGGTAGTCAGCAAATCGCCTTTGGTGCAGTTTGCCAATAATTTTGAATACTTGGTGCAATATCCGCATGGCTGTGTGGAACAAGTTACTTCAGGCGCGTTTCCGCAACTGTATGTGCAAGACCTCTTGAAAGTGATTAGCCCCGAAAAACAAAACCTCGACTTGCTACAAGCACAGGCAAGATTTTTTGTGCAAGAGGCAATTTACAAGCTCCAAAGTATGCAAACCTATTCGGG
>RDXI01000300.1 GCA_004292795.1 Bacteroidota bacterium
AGGCAAGAAAAAAAGCCATCAACTTGCGTTCATGGCTTTGATGTTGGTTGTTTTAAGTATTATTCACCTTTCAAGGCTTCTGCACCACCCACGATTTCGAGGATTTCCTTCGTAATGGCGGCTTGGCGCGTTTTGTTGTAGGTGATTTGCAATTCTTTCACAAGCGCGTCAGCGTTGTTGGTGGCGTTGTCCATCGAAGTCATACGCGCCCCTTGTTCTGAAGCATTGGAGTCTAAGACATATTTGTAAAGTTGTGTCTTGAGGCTTTTGGGGATAAGTTCCAAAATGATGTCGTTCTTAGAAGGCTCGAAAATGTATTCCGCATTGGCTTCGTTCTTCGACTCATTTTTGGGTGTAGAAATTACAGGCAAGAAATGATTGGCGCGTACTATTTGCGTCAATACGTTTTTGAACTCGTTATACACAATCTCCACACGGTCAAACTCGCCTTCTGCAAACTTGTTGAGGATATACTCGCCTACTGCACGCACTTTGTCAAATGTAAGGTTTTGCAAGGTAGTAGCGAAGGTATTGATAACTTTGTAGCCTTTGCGCGTGAGCGACTCTGTGCCTTTGTTGCCGATCGTGAGGAACTGCACATTGCCTGCTTGGAGTTGGCGTGCATAGCGTTCTTGCACAAGAGCCAAACAGTTTTTTACTACGTTGGCATTAAACGCACCACACAAACCACGGTCAGACGTGATAGCTACTATCAATACTTTGTTGGGTTCGCGCTGTTCGGTATAAGGGCTATTGATGTCGCCATCCATATTTGCCGAAAGGTTTGCAATGATTTTTTGCAAGTTCTCTGCGTAGGGGCGCATTTGGGTAATAGCGTCTTGCGCCCTACGAAGTTTGGCGGCAGACACCATTTTCATGGCTTTAGTAATCTGTTGTGTTGATTTTACAGAATTGATACGGGTACGAACTTCCTTTAAATTTGCCATTTCGGATTAAGGTCTAAGATATTCAATGTGCAAAAATAATATTCTACTGTTTAATCTCCAAAAAACTTGCTATAAAAACCAAACAAAAAGCCAACCTTTCGGCTGGCTTGGGCTTATTTCTTGTCTTTCTTTTCTTTGGGAGTAGGCACTTTGAGCTTTTGCCCTACTTTGATTTTGTCGCTTTTCAGTCCGTTTGCCTTTTTCAGGTCTGCAACTGTGATGCCATACGTTTTGGCTAATTGCGAAAGCGTGTCGCCTGTTTTTACGGTGTGCGTTTGCGCTCCTGCGGGTGTTTCGGGTTGGTCGGGCTTGTCAATGATAGTCGTTCCACCTTTGTCATCAAACTCAATTTCTACAGGAAATTGCTTGCCTTCTGCATCAATTTTCGAGGCGGCGGCAGGGCTGATGCGCAAAATATACATAGCATTGCGGTCAGCAATCTTGCCTTCCACTTCTACCATAACCGTTTTTTCGTTCTTAGGGTTACGCACTTTGATAACTGTGCCTTTGGGCAAATGATGATGCAATGCGCCATAATTTCCTGTGATGTTCGCATCTACTTCAGCAGGGCCGTTTTGCTTGCCTGCTGTGGGCTTGTCTTTATCATTGATAGAGGCAGAACGTTCTACAGAGGGCTTTGTATCTTTCTTAGGCGTTTTTTGGGCTATAGCGTGGGTAGCCAAGAAAGCTATAGCTATAGAGAGCAATATTTTTTTCATTGTTAAATTTTATTATTTTACAAATGGGTGCAAATATCGTGCATTTTAGGCAAGATAGCAAAATAAAACCGCCAAACTTATGTCATCTCGGTTTTTATCTCTTCATGCGAAAGCCTTTAGAGTGCTTGCGCAATATCCGCCTTGATGTCGTCTATATGCTCCAAACCCACCGACACGCGAATTAGTCCGTCAGTGATGCCCACCGCGAGGCGTTCTTCGGAGGTAAGTTTGGCGTGAGTCGTACTGCTTGGGTGTGTGGCAATGCTTCTTGTGTCGCCCAAATTTGACGTATGTGAGAGCATTTGCAGTTTGTCCAAAAAGGCGCGTCCATGCTCAAGCCCGCCTGTGAGTTCGAAGGTTACAATGCCTCCACCGAAGCGCATTTGGCGTTTTGCTAACTCAAATTGTGGGTGTGTAGGCAAGTGCGGATACTTGACATAGCGGACTTGGGGCTGTTTTTCGAGCCATTCGGCTAAGGCAAGCGCGTTGCTACAGTGCCTTTCCATACGCACAGGCAAGGTTTCGAGGCTTTTGCTCAATATCCAGCCATTGAAAGGTGAGAGCGAGGGTCCCGTATGCCTTGCCATAAAGCGGACTTCGCTTATCAAGTCTTTCCTACCCAATACACAGCCCCCAATGACGCGCCCTTGCCCATCTATCCATTTCGTAGCCGAGTGTGTTACGAGGTCTGCCCCGTACTTTGCAGGGGTTTGTAGGTAAGGCGTGCAAAAGCAGTTATCAATGTTCAGAATAAGCCCATGTTTTTTCGACAACGCGCCCAACCATTCGAGGTCTATCAAATCCAACGCAGGATTGGAGGGCGTTTCGGCAAAAATCATTTTCGTATTGGGTTGAATGGCTTGCTCCCAAGTTTCGGGCTTGTCCATGTCCACATACGTATGCGCAATGCCCCAACGAGGCAAAATTTTTGTGATGATTTGATGCGTAGAGCCAAACAAGGAACGGGAGGCGAGCAAATGGTCGCCTGCTTTCAAAAAGCTCGCAATACTCAAAAACATAGCCGACATACCAGAGGCAGTAGCCACGCCATCTTCAGTATGCTCCAAAGCGCACATTTTGTCTATAAATTCGGTATTGTTCGGATTCGAGAAGCGGGTATAAATGTTGCCTTCTATCTCATCGGCAAATAACGCCCTTGCCTGCTCTGCATCATCAAACACAAAACTCGATGACACAAAAAGCGGTGTAGAATGTTCACGGTAGTCAGTACGCGGGGTTTGAAGGCGTATGGCTTGCGTTTCAAAATTTTCCATTTTTTTTAATACAAAATAAAAATTAACTTGCTGATTCGCTTCGTAGGATAGGGTTTCAAACCCTATCCTATTGAGCTGTAAATTCTTATGTCGTGGTTTGTGTCCTCACAACTACATAAAATAAAACCTATTCGCTTCGTAGGATAGGGTTTCAAACCCTATCCTATCGAGCTGTAAATTCTCATACCACAAACCACTACTAACAATATTTTATCCTTGTTTCAAATCTTGATAAACCTTCGCCAAATCTATCTCCAATACGTCCTCGTGCTTTTCGCACAAGGCGAGCAGGTAAGCATTTTGCGCATTGCCTCTTTGCTTCGCTACCGAATACGGCACTTCGGGGTGAAAGGTAACCATCGAATATTTGGACAAATAATCGGGATATTGGGCTTCTAAAAGGCTCTCTAATTGGCGCATACGCAGGAAAGCAGGCTGTGCCGTTCCATCGCGCATTTCATAAAAATTTTCTACAGCAAGGTCGGCTATAGCGTCTGCATTGGGTTTTCGGGTTTCGCCAAACAAGGCAAAAGCTCCCGCCCAATCTTCATTCCTTTCGAGGAAAGGCATCAACTCCAAACAATCCTCAAAAGACGCATTCATACCTTGTCCGTAGAAAGGCACAACTGCATGCGCCGCATCTCCCAAAAGCAAAAACTTGTCTTCATAGTGCCAAGGATAGCATTTCACTGTACCCAATAGCCCCACAGGATTGTGCTGAAATTCGTGTATCAAATTGGGGATAAGCTCTATAGTATCAGGGAAAACTCTTTGGAAAAATTCTCCAATTTGTTCAGGTGTTTTCAGCGTGTCGAAGCTGTTTTCGCCCTGATTAGGAAAGAAAAGCGTGCAGGTAAAACTGCCATCAAGGTTAGGCAAGGCAATGAGCATGTACGTGCCACGAGGCCAAATATGCAAGGCGTTTTGCTCCATACGAAAACCGCCCTCGCCTACAGGCGGAACAGTCAGTTCCTTGTAGCCATGTGCCAAAAACTCTGTGCCATTCACAAAGGTAGGCGAGATTTCCATAGCTTGCCTGATGACCGAACCCGCGCCATCTGTGCCAAAAGTATGATGCGCTTGTGCAGACACTGTTTCGCCTTGATGCTTGAAATAACTAATGCCTTGTGCCAAATCCACCCTTTCAAGGGCGTGGCTAAAGTGCAGGTGTATATTCGGAAAACTCTCTGCCAAATTGAGGAGCGCGATATTCAACCCACTTCGAGAAATGGAATTGATGTGTTCGCTTTTGTCTTTGCCATACGGTACGTAGGTAAGTGCGCCATGAACGGAGTGCAACATACGCCCATACATCGGGATAGCGTGTTGCAGTACCTCGCCTGCTATGCCTGCTTGCTCCAAACCCTTGATTCCACGACTCGACAAGGCAAGATTGATAGAACGCCCTGCCTCAACGGTTGCTTTGCGCATATCAGCGCGTTTTTCATATACGTTTATGGTGTAGCCACGTTTTGCCAAGTAAATGGCTAATAATGAACCTGTTAGCCCTGCTCCTATGATGTTGATGCTTCTTTGCATAATGCTTATTTAGGTTGTTTTTACACTTTCAAATTTACTTTTATAAAGGGCGTGAAATTGTGCGTTG
>RDXI01000301.1 GCA_004292795.1 Bacteroidota bacterium
GCTTATTGGGCAGATATTCGCGTTACGGAGGGTTCTACTTTCATAGACTCGGCTTTTGATACGGATAAATTGCGTGTTGAAGTAGAAAATTTGGCTAATGCTTGCCAAGAGCGTGTGCAACGCGCCCAATATCCGCTCATGAGCTATCGCATTGCTTCAGGCAAGGTCGTTCCTACTACTACGAGCATTGCCGAAAACGAAGCCTTCGACCTTATCGTCATGGGGACGCGAGGCGATACGCATGATGATGAATGGTTTGTGGGTTCGAATGCCGAGAAAATAGTGCGTACTGCGCCTTGTCCTGTGGTCAGCATCAGGCGACCTCCTAAGCATCAAACCATCAAAAAAATAGTGCTTGCCTGCGACCTTGAGTCGAAAAAACCCTTGCCTATCGGACAAATTAAAGCGTGGCAAGAAGTGTTTGAAGCGGACTTAAATTTGGTGTTTGTCAATACGCCCATCAATTTTACGACCACGAAAGATATTCATAGGCAAGTACACGCTTTCGCAAAGAAATACGCGCTGGAAAATTACAGCTTCCACTTGTATTGCGACTATACAGAAGATGATGGTATCAATCACTTTGCCGAGTCGGTTGATGCGGATTTGATTATTGTCATCTCGGAGCGCAAGCAGGGTTTTGCTCGCCTGCTGTCGGGCAGTGTGAGCGAAGGCGTGGTGTATGGGGCGAAAATTCCTGTGCTTACTATGGGGCTTCCCAAATAGCGAATGGCGTTTTTAGCCTGTAAAAGCCTTTTACGAAGTGTTCAACCCTTAGGTGGAGGGCATACAAGTTTGATTTACACAAATTTGTATGCCCTCCACATTTAACAATTTAAAGTGCATAAAAAATATAATCAATGCTCAATAGGATAGGGTTTCAAACTATATCCTACTAAGAAAAGATATTTTAAACTATATTTCTTAATTAAACCAACTACTGCCTTGTTTTTTTGGATTGACAAACGCGAGCAGATGGGCGACCAAAAGAACAGGCTAAAGCCTATTCTACAGTCAGGCTGTTATACCCCATAGTTTTGCATAATAAGTGCGTAGTTCTTCATTCAAATATGCATACCTTTCTGCATAACGCGCTTTTACTTCTATATGCGTAAAAAGAATATGTGTATTAGACAATGCTTCTCGTAGGTAAGTCATAGTTTCATCTGTGATAGAATTACCATACAAATATAATTGTTCTAACTGTTTTAGTCCCAACAAAGGGGTAATATCTTGTATATTGTTTTTTTCAAGCCCTAAATTTTGTAAATTTACCAAAAATTGTAAAGCATCTATGTTAGTAATTTGGTTATTAGCAAGTCCTAACGTTTGCAAATGCACCAAAAATTGTAAGGAATCTATGTTGGTAATTTGGTTATTATCAAGCCATAATTCTTGCAAATGCACCAAAAATTGTAAGGCATCTATGTTGGTAATTTGGTTGTTTCTAAGTGATAACTCTTGTAAATGCACCAATGATTGTAAGGCATCTATGTTATTGATTTGGTTATTGTGAAGCCATAAATATTTTAACTTTTGTGTTTTTTTAAGCAAAGGAGCAAAAGTAGTAAGGTCTTGTAGGGCGCAGTTTTTAAAAGATATATGTCGCATATCTTGTAAAAAGTATTGACAAGCAGGCAAGATAGGTAGATAAGGAAATAGGCTATCCAAGGAAATATCCTCGATAAATAACTCATCATCAGGAAGTTTTCGCCCATTGTATTCCCATTTTCTATGCGTTTGTATGTACTCCCAAAAACGGCTTTCTGCCAATAGATGTCGTGTGTAGTACGGTTGTGCTTGGGTAGGCAAGGCTGTTTGGTCTTGCCAAAACATATCGTAGTCTTTCCAAATGTAGTGTTCAGGATTGTAGGTAGGCAAGGCAAGTAAAGCTGTGTCCTCATCTTTTTGTATGTCTATCTCTTGCAGTATGTCGTGCCATTCGAGTAGTTCTTTTTGAAAAAATACTTTTTGGTAGCGTATCATCAATGCCCTGATGTAGAGGTTTTGAAAGGCTTTGAAAGAAGGCATATCAAAAGGTGTGTTTTGCAAATCTCGTAGGGAAGTTATAGACATTTGGGTAGGCAAGTTTGCCAACTCGCCTAAACACATTTCTTCATAGAGGTCATAACTTACCTTGCGTTTTTGTTTGTCGAGGTCTTCTTCACGTATGTGTCCTTTGAGCAGGTTTTGGGCTATGAAATAATCTAAGAATATGCTGTGCGCAAAACGATAATTGCCTCGTTCATCACGCACCAATAGGGCGTGATTGCGGGCATCATGGAGGTCTAAGCCCAAAGTTTCTCTTTGTTGTTCTATCTCTTTGTAGTGTATGGCTTGCCTACCCTCATAAAAATAGAGGGCTACTCGCTCACAAAACTCGATGACCTTGCCTGCGAACCCTACCCAATTCGCATCTTTTTCTTGTTGTTTCTTGTCTTGTTCTCTGCCTGCCCATTTCTCCACTACTTTTTGGTAGGCTTGGTAGGTATAGGTGTAAGTGTAGGGTGTCTGTTTGTTTCCTTTTTCTTTTTTCTCCGCTAATATTTCTTCTGCTCTGCTGAATAGAAAAGGGCGTAGGAAAATGTTGTTTTTGTGTAGTTGTTCGCGCATTGCCTTCACAAAGTTTTCTTTGCGCATATAGGCATTTGTAGTAAGGTGTTCTAAGATTTGGGGTTTGGCAAAAAGCCCTAAGTCCACAAAACAAGTGCTGTGGGTGTTGAATATTTGGTTTTTGATATGGTCTTCAGGCAAGAACTCTGTGCGCATAGAGAGCAATACGCGCTCTACGCCTTGCACTTGTTCCATCAATGATTGGAGGCGGTATAGGTACTCAGTTTCGTTTTGGGCTTGCCTTGCCTGCGCGTCCTCATCAAAAGCATCAATCCATAGCCATTGTACGCCCTGCGCTATGGCAAGGGCTATGTGGGCATGGGTGTCTTGGTCTGCATAGATAAAGGCTATCTTCTTGCCTACCCTTTGTTGGGCTTTTTGGAGGAATAGTTTTTGCATCAAGGTTGTCTTGCCTGTGCCTACCTCGCCTGTGAGGAGCAATATTCTTTTGTTTTTGTTGTTAAAAAAATTGGTTTCTATATCGGGTTCTGCTTCATACAAAGGGTATGTTTTTCGCAAGGTGGCTTCGTCTTTGCTTTCTGCTTCTTTGGTGAGGGGAGGCAAGTACGTAGTGAGCGTTTGGGTGATGTCGTCTTGGTTGTATCCTAAGGACGCGTAGGCAAGGCATTGCCAATAGGTTTGGTCTTGCCTGCCTTGTAGTTTCTGTAGCCAAGACTGCCACGTTTTGGGAGGCGAGGTATAGACTTTCACTACTCTTATGGTAGTATCAGGCAGGGCAACGGTGGTTTGTTGGTCGACTTCTTTTGCAAATACTTCAAGTTGTTGAAAAAACTCAACGGTTTTTAAGCCTTGCATGAACTGACTTTTGTATGTAGCATAGATAGGTTGCAAATGATTAGGCATTGTTACCTTATCCATTTCCTCAAAATAGCCTGCATAATGAGCTTTTTGGAGGTGTTCGAGGGCTTGGGTGATGTGTGGGTTCTGTGGGTTCATATCGTTGTTGTTGTTTCATACAAAGATAGAAAAAAAACACAAAACACAAAAAAGCCCTTTCCTAACTTGGAAAGGGCTTTGTATTTGCTTCCACAATACCCAACACACGGTTGTTTTTCTAATGTTTCCATTAGGCAGGCAAGTCTTGTAAATCAATGTCATATTGGAGCATTGATACTCCATTATGCCATTACTAAACTAACTTTATAGTTTTGCAAATATTCATTTATCTCTTTCAGGTACTTTTCGCGCTGATACTCCATTTGGCGAATAGTGAGGCTATCTTGGCGTGTACCTTTTTCAAGATGCCTGTCTATCATATCATTGAGCCACTTGATTTGCTCAAGATTTGCTTCCACAATACCCAACACACGAGGTTGTTTTTCTAATGTTTCCATGATGATAAAGTAAAATTAAGTTCTACAAATCCTTTTGCTTTTTCTAAGATGATGCCATTTTGTTTTGTATTGGTGTATTTGGTTGCCCAACCACTACAAAAGTCTTGATATTCAAGATATAATGCGTGTCCTTCAGGATACACACCCAACAAATAACTATCCAAACCCTTGTCCTCAAGGTTGTAAGTCCAAAACTCCTCAAGGCGTTGTTGTGCCTCCATTGGTTCGTAGATGCTATAATCTATAAACGTAACCAAATCTATATCCTTTGGGTTCTCTTTTTGGGTTACAAAACTACCATTGAGCCACTGCACAAAGTTTCCCGTAACTTTTTGTCGAAAATGCTCAAGAAACGCCTTATAGTTTGCCCATAGGCGAGGGCGCGTAGTAGAAGTAGGAAACGCAGTTACGAAGACGCGCTCAAGGGTAGGCAAGTCGGTAGTTATCTTGCCTACAGGCGTGAGATAGCCTTCTTGGGTAAAAATAAGCGACATACAAAATCTAAACGAAAAACAAGTAAGTTTGTTATTGGTGATAGAAAATTGGGTAGAAATTTTGGGACG
>RDXI01000302.1 GCA_004292795.1 Bacteroidota bacterium
TGCAAGTTTACCCAATCGTATTTAGAATCGCCTTGTGTCAGCAGTCCCACGCCATTCAAGGCTTGATAACTCAACATACCTGCTGTGAGCATATTGTCTGTCGCATCTAACAATATGTCTTCTTTGCCATCAATGTTGGCATAAGCAATAACATAGTTGAATTTATCTTGTATGGGGTATTGTTGGAATATTTTGCCGTGGGTGCGTGTACTCGACAAAACGGGGTGGGATTGTATGCCTGCTTCGCGTAGCATATTGACAAGCAAGAGATTGATTTCGGCTACATTGCCTACTTTCTTTTCTAACACTTCTTTGATAGACTTTTTGGTATAAAGGCTATTTCGACCATTGTATTTGATGTTATTTTTCACATAATCATAAATAGCCACTAATTTATCTTTAGTAGTTGTTTTATTGGCTATCAAAGTAGCTACTATAGTCTTGTCAGGCAAGTTTTTGTTTAAGTAACGCCCATGTTTTTCATTATCATGCAAGTCTTTTACCATTTTTTCCCACGTTTCCATGTGAGGTTTGTATCCTTGGTTGGGAAAGTTTGTACCCGCTATTTGAAAATCCATTTTCATAATATGGTCATTGACAGAGGCAATGAATGGTTCGTCCTTGAAAGGCGGAATGTCTGTAAGCACCCAACGCGAAATGGAATTTTTGTATGAAGTAGTAGTGCTTGTAATGGTATTGGTAACACTTTCATTTTCTTTCGTGTGAAATTCTTTGTATGTTTGCCCAAGTTGCACGAAGCTGAAGTATTCGGGTATGCTTACACGATACTCGCTCCAAAGCACAGGTAGTTCGGTTTGGAAATACCAAACAGGAATAATCCAAAAGAAATCAGAGGTCAATTCGTGGGTGTATTCAACCACAGAACCCTCTTTCACGTTGGGCATAGAAAATTTTATCTCGCCTACGTTTTTGTTTACCATCTTTTCAGTAATCGCACTTTTTTCTAATTTAGTTTTGACTACCTTACCGTTTTCATAGTTGTAGGTATAGCCTTTGATGTTTGAAACACGTTCTTTGTTAGTCCCATGCATTTCGTAATTGATGGTTCTATTGGCGCGGTCATAGCCTGATTTTTTCAAGATTTTGATGCGCATGGTGTATTTAGCTACCAACTTTATGTCAGAAGGGCTAATTTCGTAATGCACATTGCCATAATCACACAATACCACAGCCTCCGCATCGGGAAACTTGTCGTACTTCGTGGCTTTTACGTCTGCGTCATCGACTTCGCCAAATTTTATAGGCTCTTTTTGCGCAAACGCTTGCGAAATAATAACGAATAAGGTTAAAAACAAAATTCTGTACTTCAACATTGCTTCAGGATTAGGTAAATAATTACTTTTTTTTTGCAAAATTCGGAAAAGGGTACTTTATTTCCAAACTTTTCTATAAAAAAGGGAAGGGAAAAAATTGGTTTTTTGCAAATGGTTACCAAAATAGCTATATTGCGCATATAATTATTGTCAAAACTTTATGGAAACTCTTATTTCTCAAGTAGCCCTTGTTACAGTGTTCCCCAACCGCGCCCAAGTGATGCGCACCGCCCAGAAAGAACTGCCTGCAGGCGAGCATTGGCTCGTATTCGACAACTTGCCTGCCAGCATAGACCAAAAGAGCGTGCAGGTAAATGGGGTAGGCAAGGCTATCATCTCCAAAGTACAATTTCAACAAGCCTATCCCGAACCGCCTTCGAGTGACGAAGTGGCACAATTACAAGAAAAAAAACAAACCCATGCTACCGCCATTCGGGTTTTGCAAGAAAAAATAACGCGCCTACAAAAGCAAAAAGAAGTCTTAGATGGCATTGCCAAAAAAATCATAAGCCCCACCGAAAACGCCCTTGCCTCCGACCTCAACCCCGCAAGTTGGCTCGAAATGCTTACCTTCTACCAACAACAGTTGGCGGTGTGTGATGCACAAATATTGGAAACCGAACAACAAAAACAAAAGGAAGATGTAGTGCTTTCTCGCCTGAATTGGCAAATCCAGCAAATCAGTAGCCAAAACCAACAACGCAAGAATCAAGTAGTGGTAGGCTTGGAGATGCGTGAAGCAGGCGCAGTAGAGTTGCAACTTTCCTACGTAGTAGATAATGCGCAATGGAAACCCGTATATGACTTGCGTGTAGCTACCGAGCAAAAACAAATGCAAATTGTTTACAGAGCCATTATCCAACAAAAAACAGGCGAGGCTTGGGAAAATGCCACCCTGCGCCTCTCTACAGCACAGCCTGCCATAAGCGGACAACAGCCCGAACTCTCGCCTTGGCGTGTGCAAATCATGGATTACGAAAGACCAAAGGGCGGATTTACGGGTGGAAGCCGTGCTATGCCACAAACAAGTATGACGAACCTGATGGAGGTGCAAGAAGAAAAAATGGATTGGATGGGTTGGGAAAGCGATGAGGAAGCTGAAGAAACTCCGATGGACATGGTTACAGCTACTGTAGAAACCAAGTCCACCTCTGTTTTTTTCAACATAGCAGGCAAGCACATAGTCAAAAGCGACTTTACCGACCACCAAGTTACGATTATGCAAGCCGACTTTTCGGCGCATTTTCGCTATTCCACTGTCCCCAAACTCTCCCAATATGTCTATTTGAAAATCAAAGTCAAAAATGAAACGCCTTATCCTTTTTTGGCAGGCGAGACCAATATTTTCTTAGACAATAATTTTGTCGCTCATGCACACATGAACACTATAGCCCCCACCGAAGAGTTTTGGACGTTCTTAGGCATAGACGAAGGCATCAAAATAGAACGCAAATTCTTGAAAAAGTATGAGAAAAAAGAAGGGGGAATGTTTACCAAAAAAATGCGCATTTGGATATATGAGTACCTCATCACACTGAAGAACCACAAAACTACTACCGAAGAAATCGTTATCTGGGACCAACTCCCCATCTCAAGCAACGAACAAATCAAGGTGCATTTGTTAGAACCTGCTTACAAAGAAAACACTGACCGCCTAAAAAAGAATGATTTGGAATACTTAGAGTGGTTCTTTTTGGCAAAGCCTTCGGAGGAGATAATCATTCCGTTTAAGTTCTCGGTAGAGTACCCGCAAGATGTCCAAGTAGTCGGTTTGTAAAAAATATTTCCGCAAACGTTTTAAATATTCTAAGATTTGTGCTATTTTTGCTTGAAAAAATTAAATTACAAACCTCTTATGAGTACGCTAACGCTTGATAATAGAGCAGAAATGATTGCAGAAGTAGCCCAAAGTGCAAAAGCATTTGGCGAAAAGTACATTAGACCAAATATTATGCTGTGGGACGAAAGTCAAGAATTCCCTGTTTCGGTATTCAAAGGCTTAGGCGAGTTGGGTTTGATGGGTGTTTTGGTGCCTGAAGAATATGGCGGAGCAGGCTTGGGCTACCTCGAATATGTGGCGGCTATAGTAGAAATTTCTCGCATCGATCCTTCCATTGGATTGTCTATGGCGGCGCACAATTCGCTTTGCACAGGACATATCTTGCAATTTGGCAATGAAGACCAAAAAGCACAATACTTGCCCAAACTTGCTACAGGCGAATGGATAGGCGCGTGGGGCTTGACTGAGCCAAATACAGGCTCTGACGCGGGCAATATGCGCACTGTAGCCGTTCAAGATGGCGATTATTGGGTTATCAATGGCGCGAAGAACTTTATCACGCATGGCAAATCAGGCAATGTGGCAGTGGTAATTGCTCGCACAGGCGAGATAGGCGACTCGCGTGGTATGACTGCTTTCATCGTAGAAAGAGGCACTGCAGGATTTTCAGCAGGCAAGAAAGAAAACAAACTCGGTATGCGTGCTTCGGAAACTGCCGAAATGATTTTTGACAACTGTCGTGTGCATAAGTCGCAAGTGATAGGCGAGATAGGACAAGGCTTTGTGCAATCACTCAAAGTATTGGACGGAGGACGTATCTCTATCGCGGCACTTTCCTTAGGCATAGCCAAAGGCGCGTATGATGCGGCACTGCAATACTCAAAAGAACGCCACCAATTCAACCAACCTATCGCTAATTTTCAAGCTATCAGCTTCAAATTGGCAGACATGGCTACAGAAATAGACGCGGCAGAACTTTTGATTGAGCGTGCTTGTAACCTTAAAGAAGCCCATAAACCCATCAACAAAGAAGGTGCTATGGCGAAATATTATGCTTCAGAAGTATGTGTGCGTGTGGCGAATGATGCTGTACAAATATTTGGAGGCTATGGCTTCATCAAAGACTTCCCTGTAGAAAAATTCTACCGTGATAGCAAACTTTGCACCATAGGCGAAGGAACGTCAGAAATCCAGAAATTGGTTATCTCACGTGCTATCTTGAAATAAAAGTAGGCGAGCTTGCTTGCCTACTTTACTTGAAAATAGCGAGCTTGCTTGCCTACTTTACTTGAAAATAGCGAGCTTGCTTGCCTACTTTACTTGAAAATAGCGAGCTTGCTTGCCTACTTTACTTGAAAATAGCGTAGTAGTTTACCTACAACTGTACCCACACGCA
>RDXI01000303.1 GCA_004292795.1 Bacteroidota bacterium
GTCCGAATATAACTTTTCCGCCCTCGAACCGAAGTGGCAAGCCTATTGGCAAGAAAACAGCATTTACAAAGTAGAAAACCCTTCTTCCGAAGAAGAACGCAAAAAGCCCAAATATTACGCCCTCGATATGTTTCCGTATCCTTCGGGAGCAGGTTTGCACGTGGGACACCCGCTTGGCTACATTGCTACGGACATCATTTCGCGCTACAAGCGTATGCAAGGCTACAACGTCTTGCACCCGATGGGCTTCGATAGTTTTGGCTTGCCTGCTGAACAATACGCCATAGAAACAGGGCAACACCCCGCCATCACGACAGAGCAAAATATCGCTACTTTCAAGGCGCAATTAGCCAAAATAGGCTTCAATTATGATTGGGGCAGGGAAGTTCGCACTTCAGAACCGAGCTACTACCGCTGGACGCAATGGATTTTCCAACAACTTTTCGAATCTTGGTACAACAACAAGACGCAAAAGGCTGAACCGATTGCGACCTTAGTAGGCGAGTTTGAAAAAAACGGTAATACGGCTGTAAATGCACCTTGTGATGATGATACGCCTACCTTCGATGCGAAAACTTGGCTTGCCTACACAGCTGATATGAAGCAACGCATTTTGCTCAAATATCGCCTTACCTACTTGGCAGACGCTTTCGTGAATTGGTGTCCTGCGTTGGGTTCGGTTTTGGCGAATGATGAAGTAAAAGATGGACTTTCGGAGCGTGGCGGACACCCTGTAGAGCGCAAAAAAATGCGCCAATGGATGATGCGCATTACAGCATACGCAGACCGCTTGCTTGATGGTTTGCAAGAGTTGGATTGGTCTGATGCCCTGAAAGAAATGCAACGAAATTGGATAGGCAAGTCGATAGGTTGTGAAATCAATTTCAAAACAAATGATATTGCCC
The DNA here is from genome assembly GCA_004292795.1 of Bacteroidota bacterium. Taxonomy (GTDB): domain Bacteria; phylum Bacteroidota; class Bacteroidia; order Cytophagales; family Microscillaceae; genus RDXI01. The sequence goes on from RDXI01000303.1 coordinate 906, forward strand.
TTACTGCCTTCACGACTCGAATAGACACGATTTTTGGCGTTTCGTACCTTGTGCTTGCGCCAGAACACGACATAATCCCCGCACTCACGACTGAAGCGCAAAAGGCAGAAGTAGAAAAATATGTAATTTGGGCAAAAAACCGCTCGGAACGCGAAAGGCAAGCAGAAGTAAAAACGGTTTCAGGTATGTTTACAGGCAGTTATGCGGTTAATCCTTTTTCAGGCGAGCAAGTGCCGATTTGGGTGGCGGATTATGTGCTTTCGGGCTATGGCACAGGCGTTGTAATGGGCGTTCCTGCGTCAGATGAGCGCGATTTTCGTTTTGCTACGCATTTTGGCTTGCCTATCGTGCCGATTATTGACCGCACTGTGCTTGATGAAGCAGGCAAGGTAAAAGAAGCCTACAGCGAAAAGGTAGGCAAGATGATAAACTCGAGCTTTTTGAATGGTTTGGAAGTGAAAGAGGCAATCTCGAAGGCTATAGAATATGTGGTGCAAAACAACTTAGGCAAGGCAAAAGTTAATTTTCGCTTGCGTGATGCGGTGTTTGGCAGACAACGCTATTGGGGCGAGCCTGTGCCTGTCAAGTATGATGCAAATGGACTTCCGCACCTCATCTCGCCTGAAGAACTACCCCTTATCTTGCCTGAAATAGACGAATACAAGCCTACTGCAGATGGCGAACCGCCTTTGGCGCGTGCCAAAAATTGGCAATACGAAGCAAGCACGATGCCGGGCTGGGCAGGTTCGTCTTGGTATTTCTTGCGCTACATGGACAACCAAAACAGCGAGAAATTGGTGGATTTTGAGGTGGCGAAATATTGGAATCAGGTCGACCTGTATGTGGGTGGCACTGAACACGCGGTAGGGCATTTGCTCTATAGCCGTTTTTGGAATCACTTTTTGTTTGATAGAGGACACATTGCGCACCGCGAGCCTTTCAAAAAATTGATAAACCAAGGCATGATACAAGGAATGTCGGCTTTGGTGTATCGCATCAAGGACACGAATAAATTTATTACCGTACAACTCAAAGACCAATACGAAACGCAAGAACTTCATGCAGATGTAAACATAGTGGAAAACAATATTTTGGACACTGAAAAATTCAAGGCGTGGCGCGAAGATTATGCAGATGCGGAATTTATCATGGCAGAAGATGGCAAATTCCATTGCGGTAGCTTAGTAGAAAAAATGTCTAAACGTTGGTACAATGTAGTCAATCCTGATGACGTGGTAGGCAAGTATGGCGCGGATACGTTGCGTTTGTATGAGATGTTTTTGGGACCTTTGGAGGTTGCGAAGCCTTGGAATACGAATGGCATTGATGGCACGTATAAGTTTTTGCGCAAATTGTGGCGACTTTTTTATGGCGAGCATGGCACGTGGCAGGTAAGCGAAGAAACGCCCTCGCCTGCAGAATACAAGGCTTTGCACAAGTCTATCAAAAAAATAACCGAAGATTTGGAGCGTTTTTCGTTCAATACGCCTGTGAGCGAGTTTATGATTTGCGTAAATGCGTTGCAAGAGTTGAAATGCTCGAAGCGTGAAATTTTGCAAGATTTCATCAAATTGCTCGCGCCTTTCGCGCCTCATATCACGGAGGAACTTTGGCATGCTTTGGGCAATTCGGGTAGTATTCACCATGCGGATTTTCCGAAATGCAACGAGGCATATTTGGTAGAAAATAGTTTCGAGTATCCTATCCAAATCAACGGCAAACACCGCGCTAATCTTTCCTTGCCTACTGACATGAGCAAAGAGGACATCGAAAAGGCAGTTTTGAATAGCGAAGCCGTACAAAAATACCTCGAAGGCAACTCGCCTAAGAAGGTCGTAGTCGTGCCTAAGAAGATTGTGAATGTGGTTATTTAAAACTTGCCTGCCTAACTTCCCGAAAGTTTGTAATTTTTGGGAAGTTTTAAATAAACCTATTATTTTTAAGCTTATGAAGCTACATATTGTTTTTCTCCTGCTTTTCCTGACAGCTTGCTCTCGTCCAAAAGTAGAGCCTGTTCTTACTTTGCCCGAAGCAACTCAAAAAGGTGCAAATACTTTTGGCTTCATGCTTGATAATGAAGTTTGGGTGGCGTATGGAAAAAGATGTTTTGTTACTTCTCCCTGTCAGTACGGAGATGTGCGCGTTTTGCGTTATCTAAACAATGGCAAGCCTAATTTTCGATTTGATGCAGGATTATTTACCAAAGAAAAAACCGATTATCTTGATATAGAGATAGAAAATATAACACAAGTGGGTACTTACACATTGCAAGATATGCATAATTACAACTATGTTTATTTCAATGTGTGGCGATATAACACTAATTATAAAGCCCAACTGAATGCTAAGAAAGGATTTACATTCCATATCACTAAATTAGATACTATTAACAAAATCATATCAGGTAGTTTTGAAGGAGAACTACAAGAATACAATGATAGCACCAAGACAAAACAGGTAAGAGATGGTAGGTTTGATGTAATATGGTTAGACCGTTGATTTTTTTACACCGTTGTTAGTATTTCGAAAGGTGGGCGCAAATTTTATTCTTTAGCTACACTTTCCTACCGACCTTTCGCTCACCAACAACCCGCGCAAAAGTTGTCAGTTGTTGGTGTCGAAAAGTGCAGTAGTGGAATATTTTTGAAAATAAAAACGTTTTCTGCACTTTTCTAACACCAACAACGGCTGAAACTGCGCAAAAATAACCAAAAAAAACATCAAGAGTACCTTTTTCATATTACTATATTTTTATTTGAATGGAAAAATTTTACCAATCGCTACTCCCTCCCCCACTGCTGTCCGAATAGCTGGAACTATCCGAATAACTCGAACTATCGGAGTAGCTTGATGTGTCAGAATAATCTGAATAACTGGAAGTGTCGGAATAGCTGGAGCTATCCGAATAAGTAGATGTGCTTGTACTCGAAGTCGAAACATCTGAATAATCGCTATAATCTGAATAGTCGGCATAGTCATCATAATTCATAGCCACATCATAATAATTGCCACTTTGTATAATCGTTGTTTTGGTTTCAGGCGAGGGATTTTTTTGGCTTTTGGGAATGGGTTTGAGGGCTAAAAAGGCTTGTGGATTGGTTTCTATCACTTGCAGTTTTTGTTCGTAAAAAGCCACTACTTGCCTGCTTCGTTCTTCAGTGCCTATGATGGTATAGTTTATTACGTCCATCATTTCTTGGAAAATAGCTCTTGTGGTCGCTATGCTTTCAGGCGTGAAAACAGTAGTATATTTTGCCCAAAAATTATCACTCAAAACCACTTCGCATTTTTTATACAAAGCCTCCACATTCCACCCCAATACTTCCGCAGGATTTTCGCACAATGCTTGGGCGGTTTGCAGGGCAGTTTGCAAGCGTTGTTTGTCTGTTTCGGTAAGCGTGTTTTCTTTTTGAGAAGCGAAATATTGTATTTCTTGCGCCAACAAATCGCGTATGTGGGCTTGTTTGTCAGGATTATAGTCTTCGTATTGCAAGGCGCGAGTAGCTAAATTATTATCGACCAAGATACGAATTTGCGCATCATACAACATCTTGAATTTTGTGGCAGGGTTATTTT
>RDXI01000033.1 GCA_004292795.1 Bacteroidota bacterium
TTTTCTTGTTAAAGTATATTCATATCTTGGAGAAGGTATTGATAACTTGGGCAGAAACGAACAAGAGTTGCTACTGCTTGCCACAGAATTGTTGCGTCTCAACGCTAATATTCCTTTTGGTAGCTTTGGTATCACTTTTGAAGGGCAACCGATATTCAGCCACTCTCTTGCAGGTGCGAATATTGATATGAACGAATTCCAAGCGGCTGTACAAATAGTAGCTAAAACAGCTGACGACTACGATGAATACGTAAAAGGTATCAAAGAACCTGCCCTTGCATAATTGATACTTTTATGAAAACTATTGCTTTTGGACGTATCACATGGTTCAAGAGCAGTAGTTTTTTTTTAGCCTTGCAAAAAACTATCTTATCACCTTTCAACACCTCTTTTTGAGTAGAGGACTTTATTTTTAGTTATGACTGCTATTATTATAGGTATCGTTCTTGCGGCAATCGGTGGATTTTTGCTCTACAACCGCCGTTTCGCGCTCAACAAAGCCATGAATGTGCGCTATCATGAAACAACGCAAATCCGCGATGAACTCGAAATCTACAAAAGTGTAGAGGCGGGTGTAGGCAAGGGCAACTACAGTGGCAAAATAGTAGAGTTCAAAGGAATCTGCCTTGCCAAAAACCCCTTAGAAGCCGAACATAGCGGAACGCCTTGTGTGTATTATGAAGCTACCGTTTCGCGCAAATACGAAACTACGGAAAAAGAACGCGACAGCGAAGGTAATTATCGCACCGTAACGCGCACTCATACCCAAACCCTATCGAGCAATACGCGCTCCATCAAATTCTACCTCAATGATGGAAGTGGGGACGACATTATGGTGGACTTGGAAGGCGCAAGCATAGGAGCTGTAGAAACAGTTGACCGCTTCGAATACGAAGCTCCTCGTGGTTTTGACATAAGCGGTTTCTTGGCAGGCTCGCGTACTATTGGCTTTCAATACACAGAGCGTTGTATTCCTATCAAATCAAAACTCTATGTTTTGGGCGAGCTTTCAGACCGTAGAGGCGAAATTTCGGTAGTTAAACCCTCGAAAGATGGCGAAAACTTTATCGTTTCCACCAAATCGGAAGAGCAAATCGTGGCAGACGCACAAAGTTCTGCCGCTTGGCAATATTATGGTGGAATAGCTCTCATTGTCGGAGGTGTAGTCGCCGCAGTTTTGGGTATTCTCAAAGTTTTTTAAAACTAATTGCAGAAGCCCGCTTTCAAGTGGGCTTTTTTTTTGCAACAAATCACGTTATTGTATGGATACGCTCCTTGCCTACGTTCTCGCCTTCGATATCACGTTCTCGCAATCGTGGGACAATCATTATGAGCGAAAATTTAACTACTATGAACAACATTGGGTTTTGACTGAAAACAAACTTTTTTACGAAAATACAAAACATAATACACTTTATACTGATACAGTTACGCTCAACGAAACGCAATTAGCAGAATTACACCGTTTTTTTGTCGATAAAGATTTGTACCAAGATATTCAACTACACAAATTCAACCAAAGCGACAAAGAAATGCGTGCATACAGAAACGTAATCGTTGCGGAGGTTAAGCAAGGCGAACAAACCTACCAATACGACTTGGGCGGACACTATGGCACATTGGACAAGGAGAAACAATACAAAAAATTACTAACTTTGCGCGATTTTTTATATAAACTCATTGAACATTGAGTTACTGAATTATTGAGTTATTGAGCTATCGATTTATTTTGTTTACGTACTCATTCACTCATTCACTTACTCATTCACTCCCTCACTCCATGCAATATCCTAAAATAACCATCATAACGCCCTCGTTCAACCAAGCCCAATACATTGAGGAAACTATCGACTCGGTTTTGAGTCAGGGCTATCCCAACCTTGAGTATTTTATTTTTGATGGCGGTAGCAAGGACAATTCGGCTGAAATCATAGCCAAATACACGAAACATCTTGCCTACTGGGAAAGCACACCCGACAAAGGGCAAACTGACGCTATCAACAAAGGGCTGAAACGTGCCACAGGCGAGCTAATCAACTGGCTGAACTCTGACGATTATTACGAACCAAAGGCTCTTTTTACCATTGCGGAGGCTTTTCAAAGCACGCAGGCAAGAGTAGTGTGTGCCAAAAGTCGCATCTTCAGAGGCGAGGAAACACTCTATCATTCACAAGGCACAGACGTTTACAAAGGTAATCTTGCCAAAACGATAGGCTGGGCGCGGATAGACCAACCCGAAACTTTTTTCAGGCGAGACTCTTTCGACAAAATTGGCTTGCTTGATGAGCGTTTTAGATATTTGATGGACAGGGATTTGTGGGTTAAATATTTGTTGCATTTTGGTTTGGAAAATATCGTGCATATTGATGATGTAGTGGTGCATTTTCGCCATCACGAAGCCTCTAAAACTATCTCACAACAAGATTATTTTTTGGTAGAACGCAATAGCTTGTTTTGGGGCTTGGCGGTGTTATATGGTTGTGAAGCGATTGCGCAATTTTTGCAAGATAATTATGAAATCAAAACTACTTTTCAATTAAGCAACTTCCCTCCTATTGACAAGCATTTGGCAGAACAGTTTTTGCACTATTATTTGTTGCTTACCGCCGAAGAATATTATGTGCAACGCAATCATAAAAAAGCGAAAAAAATATTGAGTTTCATCGACAAGTCTTGCCTGCAGGCAAGCGACTTAGCTCTCTACAAAAAAGTGAAATTCCGTAACTTAATCCGTTCTTGGATATGACACAATACCGAAAAAGAGCAGAAGAAATATTGAATACTTGCCTACAAACACGCACAACGCAAGAAATACAAAGGCTACGCAAAGTAGGCAAGGCAAAACGTTGGCTTGCCTTGTTTCCCCATTTGTCGCAAGAAGAACAATTTGAAGTATTGGTGTGTGAAATAAAAGACAGTATTGAAAACCATAAAAACCGCCTTACCAATCACGGCAACACTGTTTTTGAGGTGTACGAAGTGCATCAATTATACCAACGTTATTATGAAGGATTGTATCATTTTGATAAACTACCTTCTGTTTGGTTTGCGCAGTGCCTAAACGAAAAAGACCGTACCGAAATTGCCCAAATAATTTGTTATGTAGAAATACAGAAAATGAAAAACAGCCTTGCCTACCTGCGCCACGACCTCACGGCAATAGGCAAGGAAAAAAGCGTACATCACAAAAATATGCGCTACACGATAGATTTTTTGTGTGCGACTATTCGTTTCAAAAATTTTGATAAAAATGGCATAGAAAGCGTTACCAAAAACGATTTTATCAACATTATGCTTGTGCCTTTTGAGGGTTTTTATAAGAAAAATTTAGCCAATTACTTACTTGAAAATCAAATAGTTACACATCAAAATACTAAAAATCAAGAAACCAATATCAGCGTTTTTTCGCATAACTTGGAGGTTTCTTTGGCGCATTACAACGCAAACAAAGGCATCACCAAAAGTATAGAATTTGAGGCGGAACTGCAAGGCGGAGCGGGCATTTTGAAAATTGGTATTTATCCTTGGAAGTTTAAGTTTGTTCGTTTTGACGAATTTAGTCCTGTGTTTGGTATGTTTGTAGGACTTTTGAATATGTTTAACGTTTTCAGAAGTGTTTCTTTGATATTTAATGTAGTGTTAGCTTTTATTTTGACAGGTATATTAGGTATTTTTATGTTTATTTCTTGGAAGCGTAGAGAAAAACAAAAAGAATTTGAAAAAAAGACATATTTTGAGGTGCAATATTTGGATAAAAACAATGAAAATAATGCCCAAATAGTCCTGCTCAATACTTCTATATACGAAGATATTTTACGAAAATTGCACAAAGATATAAGCGTAGATATTATCCTGAAAGACACTTTCAACAACATTAAAAAATACGCTAACCCGATAGATATTTTGAACTTGTATAAAAGAAAAATAGATGAAATTAACCAAATGGGCTTGGTATATTTACGCGAATTTAAAATTAGTTCTTCAAAACATGTGTCTTTGAGTGTAATGCAATATATCCTCAAAATACGCCTTCGAAAATCGCTTCAACATTTTATGAAAGTAGCTAATTTGTTAGTAGAAAATAGCATCGAAGCTACTATACACATCAAGTTTTTTGACATAAACGCCACTACCAACGGTTTTTATGGGCATTTTTGGGCGTGGTCAAAGGCAGGCAAGTACAGAGGTACTGCAAAAACTATGGCTTCGATTTGTTCGCGCCAATATATTCGACCTGAAATTGAAGGAGAAAATATGGAAGATTTTAACGCGTGGATTGAAGAAAAAGAACAACAAGTAATAGATACTACTTTTGAAAATGACCTCTATCAATTAAAACTCAATATTGACCTTTACCTTGCCACAAAAAACGAAAAAGTACCGTTTATTTTGGATTTGGAGGAGGTTATCGTATATTTTTAGTTTTATGCTCCAAACGCCTGTACTTTTTTTGATATACAACCGCGCTGACCTTACAGCACGCACTTTTGCGCGTATCAGGCAAGCCCAACCTGCCCAACTTTTCATAGCAGGTGATGGTGCAAAAAACGCAGAAGATGCCCTCAAAGTAGCGCAAACAAGGCAAATCATAGACGCGATAGATTGGGCGTGTGAAGTAAAAACGCTTTTCAGAGAGGAGAATTTGGGTTGTGGAAAAGCCATTTCCGAAGCCTTAACGTGGTTTTTTAGGCAAGTCGAGTTCGGTATTATCATAGAGGACGATTGTTTGGTGGAGTCTTCTTTTTTTCCTTTTTGCGAAGAATTGTTGCAACGCTATGCGGACAATCCGCAAGTAATGGTTATCAGTGCGATGAGTTTCTTGCCTACCCACGCAGGCAAGCAAGGCGAGAGTTATTATTTCTCTCAATTTTCGCAAATATGGGGCTGGGCTTCGTGGCGCAGGGCGTGGCAATATTTGGATTTTGAGATGAAGGGCTGGGACGAATTTGTGCAGACAAACCAAATCAAACGCATCGCGCCTCTTAGCAGGCAAGAACAAACGTTTTGGCTCGCCTACCTGCAAGCCTACAAAGACCGCAACCCGAACCTGTGGGCTACACGGTGGTGGTTCAGTGTTTGGCAGGCAAGGGGCATAGTCGTTGCGCCTTACGCAAATTTGGTGTCGAACATAGGTTTTGGCGAAAACAGTACGAATACTAAAAATACAGAAAGTTGGTTTGCCAACTTGCCTACCTCGCCTGTGCGCTTCCCCTTGCAACACCCAAAAGAGCTAAAAATCTTACACACTGCCGACCATCACACCTACCGTGTGTTCTTCAATCCACGCGAAAAATGGCTAAAATCAATAAAAAATTGGCTATCTCAATATTTACCACTATCTTTACGCCTAATTTTGAAAAAAATATTTCCCAGAGGTTGAACATTTATAGGTTGTGCCATTTACAACACGACTTGACATTCAACAAATCAACGCTCAATAATTCAACTTTTACCATTCAGGCGTGAAAATTTTGCACTTGACAACCCGCGACACAGGGGGTTCTTTTAAGGCTTGCTACAGACTGCATCGCGCATTACAAACGCTGCACACAGCATCAGACCTTCTATTGGCGTATCAAGAACATTCTTATACGCCTGCGCAACATATTCATACCTACCAACCTACAGACATTCAGTGGTGGAAACGCACCAATTTTTCGCTTCGCTATCGCTGGCAGAACTACCGAAAACACCGCATTTTGCGCCAAATCAACCAAAAATACGAAGTTTTTAGCTTTCCGCAAACCGTTTATCGCCTCCACGAACACCCTTTAGTACAACAAGCCGACATCTTGCACTTGCATTGGATTGCTGATTTTATAGATTATCCTTCTTTCTTTAAACACATCAACAAGCCGATTGTTTGGACTTTGCACGACCAAAATCCATTTCTCGGAGGCTTACACTATGACCTCGACCTGCAACGCGGACAAGACGAATATTTGCAACGATTGGAGAAGCAAATGCGTTCATTGAAACGAAACGCGCTCTCGAATTACGACCATTTCCACATTGTCGCCACGTCTGCACGTATGTTGGAGGATTGCCAAAAAGCAGGCATATTCTCCCCAAAAACACAATATAATTTGATTCCTTGTGGGTTAGACACCACAAAGTTCAAAGACCGCGCCCAACAAGAAGCCCGCGAACTATTGGGCTTGCCTACCCAAAAACCAATAGTTTTGTTTGTAGCTGAGTCTGTTGAAAATCAACGCAAAGGCTTTGTGCATTTCAACAAATTGATGCAAGAGCTTGATAAGCAAGACATTCATTTTTGCATTGTAGGCAAGGGCAGTGATGCCTACACCGCCAACGCGCCTCACAACATTACGAGCTATTCCTTTGTAGAAGACGAAGAACAGTTAGCCCTCATTTATGCCTCTGCCGATTTGTTGGTTGTGCCAAGTTTGCAAGAAGCTTTTGGCTATACGGTTATCGAAGCCTTTGCATGTGGCACGCCTGTAGTGGCGTTTGATTGTGTGGGTGCTATGGACAAGATGCGTCAAAGTGCCGACTTATTCTTAGCACGCACAGGCAATACTGCTGAACTTGTGCAAAAAGTGCGTTATTTGCTCGAAAACCCTACTATTTTGCAAGCGTGGCGCGAAAAAGTGCGCACACTTGCCACACAAGAATACGACCAAATGCACAATGCGCAATGCTACAAGCGCGTGTACAACAAAGCCTTAGGGCTTCCTATTCCTGAAATAGAACCCAAAACCAATCCGCACAACAATCACGCCCCTGTGTTATGATAGGACGTTTTTTTTACTATAGTCTTTGGGTAGTAAGTTTTTTGGGCTATTGTAGCAGTGGCATATCTCCGCGTTATGGCGTTTTTTGGGCTTTTTCGAGTTGGACTATTCCCGTTTGGGCGGTCTTGCAGGCAAGTTGCTTTGTTTTTTTTGTAGGCAAGTTGTTTTTCGCGTCCTTGCCTCCTACACGTTTTACCCAAATAGGCGCGACCTTGAGCGGGTTAGCTTGCCTGCTTTTTTTGCCTTTTGGTTGGGCTACGTATCGTCCTTGGGGCAATAATACCTTGCCTACCGACTCCGCAGGCAAGGCTTTTCGAGTGTTGAGCTACAACGTCCATGTTTTCAATAGTTACCCCATTTTGCAGGCAAGGAATCCACACGCATCAACCCGTATGCGGGCTTGGGTAGGCAAGCACACTGCCGACATTCAATGCTTGCAAGAGTTTTATCACGTTACAGGCTCGCCTGAATTTGATATGATACAGCAGTTGGCTACAGCACGCGGGTATGATTTTCACATAGGCAACGCAAAGGCACTGCACACGCCTACGGGCTATTTTGGCTTGGTGATTTTGAGCAAATTTCCTATCATCAGGCGAGGCGAATTGCCATTCCCGAAGCGTGAGAGTGATTATCAGGCTTGTATTTGGGTAGATGTGGTACGCGGAAAGGACACTATTCGAGTGATAAACGTGCATTTGGAGTCTTTTATCTTGTCGGGTAGTTTGGACATCGAGGAAGTCTTGCCTGCTCTTGCTACAGGCTTCTCGGAACGTGCCAAACAAGTAGAAATGCTGACGGACTTCATAGCCCAAACGCCCTACAAAACTATAGTAACAGGCGATTTCAACGATTTGCCCTATAGCTATAGTTATCAAGCCGTGAAGCGACAACTTTACAATGCCTTCGAAACACGCGGAGCGGGTTTTGGCACTACACACGCCTCTTTAGGCAACTTGCCACGCATACGCATCGACCATATTTTTTATGGCAAAGGCTTGTCCTGCCTTGCCTACTGCACCCACTACGCCCAAACGGACAGCGACCACACGCCTATAGAGGCGGTTTTGGAGTAGTGATTGTGTTTCAATTTAGTAAAAAATATTACAATGTAATATTTGTTTTAAAATAGGACTAAAAAGAGGTAAAAAGGCTTTTTTTGGAACAATTAGTCTGTTTTAGTATTTTTATTTTGTCATATTTATAACAAAAAATTACACATTACACATTACACATTACACATTACACATTACATATTACATATTACTTAAAAGAATTAAAATTTTGTATTTACTTTGCAAGTGCTTAATTTTACACCGCAAATCAAACTTAATCGATTGAACCTCTGACAGTAGTCGACAACTCAAGAGGGTTTTGTACACCTATTTACTAAACCTAAATTTTCCCTCAAACATGAAAAAAGTAATCCTTACAGCCATTTGTGCTGTAGCTCTGGCAAGTTGCCAACAACAAAAAGAAGTAGCCCCTACACAAGAGGCAAAAACTTCTGTAACGCGAAAAGATAAATCAGATTTGCGTGTATGGTATGACCGTGGCGGTAGTGACTACGGCTGTTCAGGTACTGGCGGTAATTGCCTTGATGATGTAATTCTTTCTGCCCCCAAGCCTAAAGGTTTTACAGCAACTCTTCAAACTATGTCGGCAGGTACGCCTACTGAAATACGTGATGCATTCTCAGACAATCGTAGTGTGTTGATTCAATACATTTCTGCAACAGTTGTTGATGCTACCATCAATGGAGATTTGAACGCCACTCTCAGAGGGCTTCCAACAGATGCAACTTGTTATATGTTGTTCAGTGATGCAAACACGAACACTATCACAACAGTATATCCTGTAGTTCAATAAAAAATAAAAGGCGCAATTATTAAAATTGATAATTGCGCCTTTTCTAAAATTTAAAAAATATGTTAAAAAATATCATTTTTATAATTTTTATATTGTCTTTTTGGGGCTGTCGCAGTACTGAAAATGAGCAAAATAAAAAACAGCTACAAATAAAAAAAGAGTATCATTTTCAATCGGGTGTAAATGGCAGTAGGTATCATAAAAAAATATTTTATGACACTAAAAGCCAAAAAGAATATGTGTATTTCTTTGATTTTGTAACAGACAAGGCAGTCAAAATTTTTGATATGCAGGGAAAAGTCGTACAAGAAATATCTCTTGTACCTACGCTGAAAGTATTGCAAAAAATAAGAGATATACAGATTATCTCATGGGACACGATTATACTTAACTCCCAAGAAACCAACAAAATAGCGTTCATTAATAGAGAAGGCAAGGTTTGGAAAGACGTATCGCTTGATACCTTGCTCACTGATAAAAAAGGCAATCATTTTGAACTTTGGAACTTTGAAGTATTGAACGCTACAGGCGAAACCTTGATTTTTCCTTGTGGTTGGCGATACAATACACAAGACATAGCCCAAAACAAAGAGCCAAAAGATAATTTTGACCATACCCGTTATTTTTATAAAAATGAATTTTTTTCACCTTACTTTTGCAAAGTTTCCAATTTGTATGGAAAAAAACCGACTATAGAATACGGACTATATAGCTTTTATGGAAATATGGGCAATAAAGACAATCTTTTTTTAGAGCTTCCTTCTTATGCGTATGTACATAAAAAACTATTTGTGTATTCTATCTATTCAGATACCTTGTATCAAATAAACCCTGAAAATCTGCAAATACAAAATAAAATAAAAATAACTTCTTCTTATTCCACCCTTAGAGCTAATCCACTTGACAATGATAATACAACTTTAAGCAATATGCAAGAACTGTCTAATCAAATAGGGAGAACAGAAGGTTATATATATGATATGGAGTATGATGAAAAAAACAAACAATATTGCGTGATAGTGTTTCATAAAATACCACTTAGTACGCCTCAAGAAAAACAAGGCTATGAAAAAAGACCTTTTTCAGTGATTATATACGATAATTCGTTCAAAAAATTACATGAGTATCTCTTTGATAACAAAACTCATAATGCTTATTCTGTGTTAAGCAGTCAGGCAGGCATCATGTTTCATCGCAAAAAATCTACTCCAAAAAGAAAATCAAATAAAAATGACTTTACTACATTTACCATTTTTGACTTTGAAAAATAGTATTTTTATGCTATTTTTATTAGCTTCTTGTACGCAAAATAGTGTAAAAGAACACAATACCGACTCTCAAACGCTTGCAACCTATTTGCAAACTAATCATGAGTATGCACTTACGAATGACATCAAAACAGTGTTTGTTTTGACTGAAAAAGGTTGTATGCCTTGCAATCAAAAAGTTGCCAAACTCATGGCGGAGAACATCAACAAACCTAACGCGCTATTCCTTGTTTTGGCAACGGGCAAGGGTGTTGATTTGTCTATGTTTCCTCAAAATAAGCAAAATATTTTGTATGATAACTTAGATGGCGTAGAAAATGCGTTTTTTTATGAAACAAAAGTGCTTTTTATGAAAAATAAACAAATTGATAGTACACTTGTGATAGAGGCGCAGAAACTGCCTACACAACTCAAACAAGCCGAAACTTGGCTACACTAACAGGAAAGCATTACAACAAATCCAACTTTTGCTGTAACTTTGCGGGGTTATATCCCCACTTCTGCGATTGTATGATTTTGTCAGGCAAAGAAATTGAAAAACGGTTAGGGCAAGACATTGTCATTGAACCTTACGCGCCTTCGCGCCTCAACCCCAATAGCTACAACCTACGCCTCCACAACGAACTTTTGGTATATGATGAGCCGTATTTGGATATGAAGAAACCGAATAAATACAAACCGCTGATCATTCCCGAAGAGGGGCTTTTGCTCGAAACCAACAAATTGTACTTGGGGCGCACTATGGAATACACCGAAACGCGCAATCTCGTGCCTATGCTCGAGGGCAGGTCGTCCATTGGTCGTTTGGGGCTTTTCATTCACGTTACGGCGGGCTTTGGCGATGTGGGCTTTTGCGGTTTTTGGACATTGGAGATTTTTTGTGTGCAACCTATCAAGATTTACCCTGAAGTAGAGATTTGTCAAGTGTATTACCACACCATTCAGGGCGAATACGACTTGTATGTAAGCAATAAATACCAAAACAATCAAGGCGTGCAACCAAGTTTGTTATACAAGGATTTTGAATAGTGCTGGAATAAACAGCCATAACAAAGATACGAAGCAACACGGAAAACGTTGTATTGCTTCGTATTGAGCTTTCTACGCGGTGAAAAATAGGCGCGTTTTTTTGGATACACAATAACTTGCCTACCATAACATTAGTTAGGCAACAGACAAAAATAATACGAATACTGCTTATCTTTCCAAAGTCCGTTTCAAAACCTTGAGATATTTTTTCATAGTTTGCTTCGTGTAGAAGCGCAGTATGAAGGCAGGCAAGCCAAAACCTATCCCATATCGTACAATCTGTGTATCGAAGGCAATGCTATAGGTTACCTTTGTTGTGCCATCAGGCAAGGACTCCACAGAGCGCGTATTTTTTTGCCAGAACATACTTTCGGCAATGGTTTCGCTTGTGATGGTAGCATTTCTTTGAAAATCGATACACTTCAATAGGTTCTGATGCGCAGGGACTTTGGGGGATAAGTACGCAGTTTCTGTAATGCGTGTACCCACTTCTACCATAGGCGTACTCATCTCAATATGCTTAATCTCATCACGCCACACAGTATCATGCGGATAGTGCGACAAATACTCGAATACGGTTTGGCGGTCTTTTTTGATGATGATATTTGATGAAATTTGAATTTGTTTCATAAAAGCAAAAATTTAAACACTAATCCACATTCACAAAGCCCAACGTAGTCGTGATGCCCACACGCACACCCCAACCGCGATATCTGCCATTCTCAAAAGAAGTAACCCCTTCGAGGCGGAAAATGCGCAAAACATTGTCTAATGTATAGCCCACTTCGGTATAGCTCACTTTGGGCGTAAGCAGTTGATTGACAAAAATGTTTTCTTTGATGCCAAATGTTCGTAGGTAAGTTATTTGCGTAAGAGCCAATTTACGGAATTTTATATAAGCGTGTCCTTCAACGTATTTGTCGGCAGTGCTGTAGCGGTAATAATCTAACAAGCGGAAACTTGACACTGCATCAGCAAATTGCACAAACATACGATTGCCGTTAAAGTGTTTGTAATCAGGGAAATAGAGGCGTTCTTTATTCAGGAACATTCCCCCCGAAAAGGCATAGCCTACAGTGCTTCGTATGCCCCATTTGAATTGATGCTGAATGCCCAATGCCAAGAAATCATAGTTTACATCTCCCATACCCTTTCGGTAGTCAAGCGTAAGGACAGGCGCGTTTTCGGTAACGAGGTACTTTCTGCCATTGCGCATACCATAGCGCAGGGAAGGTCGGTAGGTAAGTTTGGCTTGCCCCACGAGTGCATTGTAGTCCGAAAAAGCCACTTCAGACGTTTCCAAATTTTCGGGTGTATTGGAGGTAAGGGCTTGGTTTCGGTAATTGAAAAAGGTGTAATCTGTAGTATTGTCCAAAGCTCGCCTACGCGCATACTCTACAGAAGCATCAATTGTCAGGGCTTCGTGCAAGGGCGCGTTCCAGCGCAAACGCGCATAATCGCGTTCATAGAGTTTCATAAAATTTCGCTCAAAGAGCAAAGTGTAGGCAGTATTGAGGAAAGTTGGGATAGGATATTCGGCATTGTATTGTTCCACAAAACGCCCACCGTCCAACGTCCATCGAACTTGCCTACGGCGCGTGGTGTCGTATTTGTAGTGTCGGTTCAGCGTCCACGCCATTTCGCCCTTGCCTGTCAGCATTTCGCGCCCAACAGAATAACGCGCCCAAGTGGTCATTTGAAAGCTCACCTTCTTTCTGCTTCGGCGGTAGGCAAGTTTGTAATTTCCTACCAAACTTTCTACAGTGTTGTAGTTGATTTGCTCGTACAAGGGCGTAATAGTAAAGGTTGAACCCTTGCCTACTTTGTAATTGCCACCCATCACAACGTCCCAAATACGAAATTTCTTTACTTTTATGGTCTTTTTGGTTGTGGAGTCTGTAACTTCTGTAGCACGTTTTACGGAGTCGGCTTTGAAGGTACTATCGCGTTCTTGATAGGCTTTGAGTTCGTGTTCTGCCAAAGGCACACCGCGATTTTTCTCCCAAAAGTCATCATCTTTTCCGCGTTTTTTGGCGAGTGTATCTATTTTAGTCGTTTCGTTTTTTACCAATTCACTTTCGGGAACTTCGCCTTTTTTGGTTTGTTTGCGTTCTTCTTCGAGCTGTTTTTTCTCGGCATCTTTTATCAGTTTGCGCAAGTTTTTGCGTGTCAGTTCTTCGCCATTCATCAGGGCGGTTTCGAGGTCTTGCTCCTTGCCTGCTTTTCCTTTGGCTTGTTGGGCTTTGCGGGCATCTTTGGCGCGTTCTTTCTCTATTTTTTCATCTATGAGTTTGAACTCGTGGTTGTATTTGGGGTTTACTTTTACCTTGTAGTCGCTTACCGAAACTATGTAATTGTACTCCATTTTGAAGCCTAAAAACTTGCCTTCTATTTTGAATTGGTGCGTAATGGGCATAAACACGCCTTGTTCTACAGGCGAGAGCGTTTGCTGTACTTGAACACCAAAGCCCAATTTGGTTGTTTTCAGTTGCACGCTGTGAATAGCCCAAAGGTCTTCCACAATGTAAATGAAGCCGTCCCACACATCATCACCCTTAGAGCGAGGCGTTACTTTTATCTTGCTCACTTCGTAGCCTTGGTCTTTGAAAGTAGACTCCAGCGCGAAGCGATAATACGCAAAAGCAGAGGGCGAAAGAGGCGAAATAATGCCGTTCAGCATTGGGTCATAAAAACTTCCCTGCACAAAATCCATAGGCGAAACGCTGTTATTATCCATTTCGCTACTGCGCGTCGAGAGTACGTTTTGCGTGTATTTGTTGGGCTGTTCAAATTGTAGGTCTGTGATGCTTTCGTTCAAGAAAGTCTTGCCTTCTTTCACACCTTCTTTGGCTATTTTTTTCTCCACAATGTCGGGTATGCCCAATATTCTGCCTGTTCCTTTGATGTATAGGCGAGCCTGATACGAGTCCACTTGTAGTTTGTGGATTTTGCTCATAGCGATTGCCTTGCGCATAATGGTATAAGCGGGGTCTTCGTTTTTGGTACTCAACGAAACTTCTTTTAGTTGGAAAGATTGCGCCTCAAGTGCTATGTCAAGCGTAGCGAACCCCTCTCCTACCGTAACTTCTTTTTCAATAGTTTTGTGTCCTATTTCTTGGAAAACTATTTGATAATTGCCCGCAGGCAAGCGCAGTTCGTATTGCGCATTTTCGTTGCTCACTGTGCCTGTTTGCGAGTTTTTGACATAAATACTCACGAAAGGCACTGCTTCGCCCTTTGTGTTGCGTGTGTAGCCTCTTAGTCCGCTTTGGGCGTGCAGTAGGCAAGGCAGGAATAGGAAAAGAAATAAAAATCTGTAAGGCATAGAATGAAAACTCTTATGAACATTTTTTGTTTATGCCTATTAGATGCACATTTGCCCCAAACGTTGCATCAAAGATTGTGTGCAATCAAAAAAAACGTAATTTTGCGAAAAAACCTGCTATCGTATGTATCGTTTCCTTCTTTTGTTGTCTTTTTGTGGTCTGTGGGCAGGCAAGGCTTCCGCCCAAATCATGAACGACCAAGCCACCCAATTACTCGCCACCCAAACCCTGCAATACACCTACCAAATGCAATACACTAGTGCGAACAGCACTGCAGAAAGTATCTATGCGAAATATCCGAAACACCCCGTTTATCCTTTCCTGAAAGCCTACATTATTTCGTGGGAAAGTTTCCCTTTGACCAAGCAAAAAAATGCCTATACATCTTATGAAACCTACATCAACAGTTGCATCGACCTTGCGCTGGCTATGCTGAAGCGTGATGAGAACAATGTGGAAGGCATTTTTTTTGCTATGATGGGCTATTCTTTGCTCGCCCTGCACGAGTCGGAAAGTGGCGAATTTATGAGTGCAGTTAGCTATGGGCGCAAGTCTTTCTCGTACATGAAAAAAGGTTTTGACTTGTCGGGAGTCTTGCCTGATTTTCATTTTTCTACAGGGTTGTATAAATACTATGCAGAGCAATATCCGAACACGCACCCGATAGCCAAGCCTTTTATGTCGTTCTTTCCGAATGGAAGCAAACAAGAAGGTTTGCAAAATTTGCTTCGTGCTTCGCAAGTGGGGCGTTTTAGCCAAGTAGAAGCCCTTTTGTACCTCAATAGCATTTATAGCAAGTACGAACAAAACCCTTATGTGGCGTTAGATTGCGCCTATAAATTGGTGAGTATGTACCCCAATCACCCTTTTTTCTGGCTCAAGTATGCGGAACATTTGGCTACTTTGGGCAGGTATGCGGAGGCAGAATTGTATTTTGCCAAATTCAATACCCGCACAGAACGCGTGTATGTGATAGGCAGTAATGCGGTGGCGGGCATAGTGCAGGAAAAATACTACAAGAACCTCGACAAAGCGCAACTTGCCTACGAAAAAGCTATCAAATACGAAACGTATGATGCTCGCTACAGCAAGGATTATGTAGCGTTTGCTTATGCAGGTTTGGCACGCATAGCCCACCAAAAAGGCGACACCAAACTGGCACGTGAATACTACAAAAAAGCCCAAAAATTAACCGAGTACGAAAGTTTGAGGCGCGAAATTAAGGAGTATTTGAAGAACTAAGGTTCTGCTTTTTAGACAGGATTACAGGATTTACAGGTAGTAGAACTTTTGATTTTGCCTTTTTAACCTCTCTCCAAAATGGGAGGTGTAAGCGAAAGGTTTAGGTAGATTTAGTGCTTTTCTATTGTTTTTGATGCCCTAAAAAAGGAAAATCCTGTAAATCTTGTAATCCTGTCTTTTATCTAAAAACAAAATCCCCAAATCAACTTACGAAAGTCGCACACCCATGACCAAAATATCATCTCTTTGTTCTGTATCGCGGATATGGTCGTAAAAATGTTTGATGAGGCGTTGTTTTTGGGTGTTCATGTCTTCGCGGTAATTGTCTTGCAATAATTGTATAAACTGTTTTTGCCCGATTTTCCTGCGTTTCACGTCATTTTGGTCTAAATAGCCGTCAGTCGTCAAGTATATTGTACTGCCTGTTTCCAAGATAATTTCTTGATTTTCGAATACAATATCTTGTCGTTGCAAACCTCCTATAGACTTGCGCATACCTTGTATGATTTCTATTTGTGTGCCTTCTTTGGGAATGTAATACAAATTGTGCTTCGCCCCTACAAAAACAAGGCGATGCTTGCCTTCTTCGTGTGGCGTGATAGTGAGTATGGACATATCCATGCCATAGTGATTATCCGTTTCTTTTTGTCGCAATACGGTTTCTATTTCTTCGTGCAGGCGAGTCAAAATATCGGAAGGATTGTGTATGTCCCAAACTCTGACGATTTTATCCAATAAATTGTTGGTTATCAAGGTCATAAACGCACCCGGCACGCCATGTCCTGTGCAGTCAATGACCGCCAAGATTGTTTCCTTGCCTACTTGATTGAGCCAATAAAAATCACCCGACACCACATCTCGCGGTCTGTAAATCACAAAATGGTCGCGCAATAGGTCGTCTCTTTTTTGTTTGTGAGGCACTATAGCCTTCTGAATGGTCTTTGCGGCACGAATACTGTCTTGAATTTGCGTATTTTGTTGGGCAAGCTCTCTATTTTTCACTTCAATCGCATCACGTTGCGCCAAAATTTCCTCTTGCGTTTGGCGCAATTCTTCGTTTTGGGTAGTAACTTCTTCGGTTCTTTCCTGCACTTGTTGCTCCAAGAAAGCGTTTTGTTTTTTCAAGAAGTCGGTTCGTATCTTGTAAAAGGTTGTTGCTCCACCCACGATAAGGCACAACACCAACCCACGAAACCAAATAGTTTCCCACCAAGGAGGCAAGACAATGATTTTCAGGGCTACGCCTGTTTCATTCCATAAGCCATCGTTGTTGGTAGCCTTTACCCTGAACGTGTATGTACCCGCAGGCAAGTTGGTATAAGTTGCCTCTCGCTTGCCTTCCACGTAGTTCCATTCTTTTTCTAGCCCTTCCAATATGTAGGCATACGCATTTTTTTCGGGGCGTATGTAGTTCAATGCCACAAACTCAATCGTAAAGACCGATTGTGTGTGTTTCAAGGTGATTTCTTGTGTAAACTGTATGTGTTGTTTGAGCGGTGAGTCCTTGCCTCCTATGGGTACGTGCTTGTTGAAAAGTTTGAAATTGGTAAGATATACTTTCGGTGGCGCAGGGTTTTTCAGCAGTTTGTTAGGATTGAAAACGTTGAAACCATTGTTTCCGCCTATCAATATTTCGCCTTGTGGCGTTTTGTGGATTGCCCAGCGTGTAAATTCATTGCCTTGCAAGCCATCTTCTTGGTAGAAATTTTCGAAAACGCCTGTTTTCAATGAGCGTTTAGACAAGCCTTTGCTGGTGGTAATCCAAAGTGTTTTTTGGTCGTCTTCTATAATGCCCCTGATGTCGTCATTGACTAAGCCATCTTTTTTGCGATAGACTGTAAAGGTTTGCATATCGGGGTTGAGTTTATTCAATCCACTCACTGTTCCCACCCAAATATTGCCTTCACTGTCTTCGTAGATTTCTATCACGCTATTGTCACTAAGGCTGTTGGGTTGGTTGCGTTGGTGTTGAAAGAGTTTGAACTTGCCTGCTTGATGCCTTTCTTGGGGCGGAATGAGAAGTAAGCCATTAGCTGTAGCTATCCAAATGTTTTGTTTTGAGTCTTCGATGATGCGATAAAAATATTTCAGACTATCAGGAAAAACCCTCGACCACAAGACTTTGTTATTTTCCACGTCATACACATCTAAAGTATGCTCCCACGAAGGCATATAGAGCTTGCCATCGCGCCCACTCATCAACGAAAAATGCGTATTGGTAGCGAAGCCTTTGTTTTGTGTGGTGTAATTGGCAAAACGGCGCGTTTGCGCATCGAATACCATACAACCCTTGTACCACGTGGTAAACCAAACATTACGCGCTTTGTCCTCGCCTACCGACAGTATGGCATTGGCGGGAATTTGCAAAGGGGCAGGCGAGTCTTGGGTATAATTGGTGTAGTTGTTCTTTTGCCTATCCCAAAGGCTGATACCTCCGCCATCTGTTCCTATCCATATTTTGCCATCTTGCCCGTTCCAAAAACAACTGATGTTGTTATTAACTAAGGTATTGCTTTCGCCATTTTTTTGGTAAAAGTGTTTGAAGTTGCTGTAGTATTGGTTATAAACCACGTTTACGCCCTGATTGAACGAGCCAATCCACACATTGCCGAAATTGTCTTCATAAATTGCCCATGGTGAATTGCTGGCGAGGCTGTGTTCGTCTTTGTTGCTGTGTTTGTAGTGGCTGAACTCGCCTGTTTTGATGTCCAAAATGCGCAAACCGCCATTTTCGATTCCTACCCACAAACGCCCTTGTTTGTCTTCCAACAACGATTTTACGTCATTGCCACCTTGATTGTCTTCGTCTTGGGTTTCGTGGGCATAGTGTTTTTCATAGCTTACCTGCCCACCCTGAACAGAAATAAGCGAAATGCCTGTTTTGATGTCCCCAATCCAATATTTATTTTTTTCTTTGCTCTTGGCTACGGCACGAATGAAATTGTCTTTCAGTTCGCTATTGCCTCTTGTGAAAGTGGCAAAGGTTTTCTTTTGTTTGTCGAACCGCGCTATGCCTCCTTTGGTCGTAAGCCACACATATTGCGCATCTACATGAAAAACGGTTTGCGCCTCGCCTCCTTGATAGTTCGTTTCAGGCTGAAGGCTCGAATAATGCGCAAATGTTTTGGTTTGAGGGTTGTATGCGTCCAAGCCTTGTCCATGCGCTATCCAAAGCATACCGTTTTCGTCTTCCAACACCATACGCACCAAAGGCGAAGTGATGTGTTTAGAGGTGTTGCCTTGTGTGTATCTTTTGAATGTTTCGGTTTTTCTGTCAAAATAGTTTAGCCCGCCTCCTTCTGTGCTTATCCAAAAATTGCCTGTTTTGTCTTCGTGTATGTGCATAATCATACCTTGACTGATAGACGTAGAGTCTTCAGAGTCGTTTTCGTAGATAGTAAACTTATAGCCATCAAACCTATTCAAGCCCTTTGCCGTACCAAACCACATGAAGCCCTTGCTATCTTGGAAGATGTACGACACCCAATTATTGGAAATGCCTGCAGGCAAGCGATAAAAACTCAATTTATCGTCTAACTGGGCATACACAAACGGGGAGGCAAGGAAAAAGACTGCCCACAAAAAAATAAATCTCCTCATACACACAAACAAGTGGCGCAATAATTTCTCCAAGTTAGCGCAATAAATTGTAATTTTATCATACAAAATAAAACTTTTTCAATACGCCTTCAAAAAGTGTATCATAACTCACTCATTATCAAGGCTTTTTCTTGCTTGCCTGCCCGCGCCTTAGTTATGGAGCAAACAATGCCTTCTGTAGTTTTCTGAACGACTTGAAACAAAAGGTTGGTTTCGTTTGTTTTAGGGTTTACGAAAGTAATACTAACTTCAGCGTATATTATGGCAGATATTGCGAAAAAAAACCTTCATGACGATACACCTCTCGAACAGCGGATTTATTCCCTCAAAACTATCAACCCTCCCAAGAGTGCCAAAGTGTTGGCGTATTGGGTAGTGGGGATTATGATTTTTTCTTTTATATGTCTTTTTTTGCCTTGGCAACAAAATATTGAAGGTGTGGGACAAATAACAGCCCTCACGCCACAAGACCGCCCTCAAGAAGTACAAACAGCAATTCCTGGGCGTATCAGCGAATGGCGTGTGCGCGAGGGTGATTTTGTAACGCAAGGCGACACGCTTGTGGTGCTGACTGAAATCAAGGACGATTATTTTGACCCCGAATTTTTGACTCGCCTCCGCGAGCAGGTAAGCGCGAAGCAGGAAGGAATAGGCGCGACTAAAACCAAATTGGAAGCTCTCGACAGGCAAATCAACGCGCTTGAGTCGGGGCTTGCCTTCAAACTCACGCAATCGCGCAACAAATACCAACAAGCGGCAATGAAAGTTTTGTCGGATAGTGCAGATTATGGGGCGCAACAAGTGTCGCTTAGTATTGCACAACGCCAATTCAAAAGTTTCGACTCGCTCTTTCACGCCAAGCCCGTTCCGCTCATTTCGCAAACGGATTGGGAACGCCGTAACAAGGCACTGCAAGAGGCACAGGCGAAATTGATTTCTTCGCAAAACAAGTTTTACATTGCCAAAAATGAATATATCAATGCTTACATAGAACTTAGCGCGGTAGAGGCAGAATATACGGACAAAATATCGAAGGCGCAATCTGACCGCAGTTCTTCGCTTGGCTACTTGGCGGACTCTAAAGGCGAGCTTTCCAAAATTCAAAACAAGTATGCAAACATGGTTATTCGCAATAATCAATATTACATTACTGCCCCACAAACGGGCTATATTGTGAAGACTCTTAAGTCGGGTATTGGCGAAACTATCAAGGATACTGACGCTATTTGTACCATTCAGCCTGCCTCGCCTGCTGTGGCGGCGGAGGTGTATATTCGCGCTATGGACGTGCCTTTGATTAGGAAAGGGCGCAAAGTTCGTTTGGAGTTTGATGGCTGGCCTGCCCTACAAGTTACAGGTTGGCCGAGTGTGGCGGTGGGTACGTTTGGCGGTGTGATACAAGTAATTGATTATGTGGATAGCAAGGAAGGCAAGTATCGTGTGTTGGTTGTGCCAGATAAAGACTCGCCTTGGCCTCGTCAGCTTCGCGTGGGTTCGGGTGTGTATGCGTGGGTGATGCTTGATGATGTGCCTGTGTGGTATGAAGTGTGGCGACAACTCAACGGCTTTCCTCCCAGCCTATACGAAGACCCGAGCAAGGACAAGGAAAAAGAGGGCGAAAAGAAGATGAAAAGTGGTAATAAGATGAAGGTAAAAGTGAAGAAATAAAACAAAAAAGATAGGGCTTGGCTCTATCTTTTTTTTGTGTTTCAACGTGAGTTCGGAATTAAAATGGCGTTTTTAGCCTGTAAAAGCCTTTTACGAAGCGTTCAACCCTTAGGGTGGAGGGCATTTTCACAAATTTGTGTCTTGTTTAATAAATTGATTTACAATGTTTTATATCCAAATCTAATTCCGAATTCACGTTGTTTCAATAACGGGTAGTGTTAAATATGTAACGCTGGTTAGCCATTCCTTACGAATAGGCAATTTGTTTTGCTGACCGCCATAAAACGAGGCATAAAAAAAACTGTTTGCTCCTTTGAGCAAGGTTTTTCATGAACTTTTTGAAGTTCCACGCGGCACAAGCCAATAGCGCATTGATTTTGGAGGCATTATTGCCCCCATAATAATTTTGTGCCATTCTAATACTGTTTTTTGAGGTGTCCGATAACAGGCTCTATCTGCTTTGTTTTTACCTCCAAAAAACTACATTGGCTTCACTCATTCGTTTTCTTTCTATTGTATGTGGGGACAAACATAACAACATAAACCTCAAAAAAATAAATAATACGTTCAAATAAAACGCTATTTTGAAAATATGAAGCGTGAAAAATAAAAATAATACACCAAAAATAAAAAGAATAACCACGCTAAAATTACATTAAAGCTAAGAAATTTTAGACCTGATTAACAGAGTTTACAAGTAAATTGGGCTTGTTTTTATTGTTTTTGATGCTCTAAAGAAAAAATCCTGCTAATCTTGTTAATCCTGTCTTCTGTTTATTAGCTTAATAGCATTAGAGGCTATCTTTTCGGACAGCCTCTTTTTAATCTTATTCCACCACTTTCGGCATTTCGCGTATCATTTGAAACAATACAGCCAACGAATTGCGACTCTTGTCCTTCATTTTCAGCGTACTCTCGCCTTCCCAGATATTATTAGCTAAAGGTTTAGCAGAAAACTGAAATTTGTCTATAGTATTGGTCAATTTTTGGCGGGCTTCGTGGGTATTGGGCGTAAATTCAGGCAAGTTTTTCAGGAATACGCCATAATCTACCTCGCCTACCGCTACCTTTCCGCTAAAAAGTCCCAATGTTTCGCTATTCAATTTGGTTTGGTTTGAAAGTAGCGCGTCCTTCAGGGTAGGCGAAGTAGTGAGATATACATTTTTATCCTTCACAACCATAAACCATTCGCCCAACTCATAATCGTACAAATCGATGATGTAATGGTCTTTCTTGTTTTTGATTTTCAAGAAACCATCAAAATCAGTAATCAATTTGAGGACTTTTTGTGAGTCGTGTGTGCCTATGCCTATCACTATTTCTTGTTCGTTCAGGTCATTAGAGAGCTTCACATTGCCTACTGCTAACACCAAATCGCCTGTGTACATACCCAAAATTTCTTTGACCGAAGTTCCCGAAAAACTAAGCAACATCTTCATACCTTCTACCATTTTGGAATGTCCGAGCAGTTCCTCGATGCCCAACGTACCCACACCCACGCCCATGAGCATAGAAGGGTGTTCGATAGGAATATCTTTCGCCACTTGCGCATCAACCGCTCCTTTGATGAGTTGTTGATATACCTTGATGCTTTCGGGGTTCGCATACGCCTTCATACGTGTTTTTACCTCACCTTGCTCAAAGTTTGTAAGCAAAGTGGCTTGTTCTATGACCTTCATCATAGGCAAGAATTGGGAAGGCAAGTCGATATTGAGGTTCTGCAGTTGTTTGGTAACCGTTTTAGGAAATTGGCTGTAGTCAATCCAAGTAATCACGTCTGCATCTTCTTTCAGCGCGTTGCGGAAGGTTTGGTTTTTGGTTTCTAAGGCATTGCTATTTTTGGTCTTCAGTATGTTGTTAGCGGTTTTGCGAAGGGCTTTTGTGTCAAATTCAGGCGCAATTACCACCAACGCCTTTGTTTTTTGCCACGCCACCAACACACCCGTATAGAGCGAAGCGTATTTGTGGTTGCCGTCTTTTTTGATGTCTAAGGCAGGATTATCTTCGAGCAATGTTTTCTCAAATTGTTTGTCGTCTTTCAGCGAGAAGGCAAGAGCCATATAACTCTCCTCTATTGTGTTGCCCGCTTTGGCGAATAGGTAAGCCGTTTTTTGATAGTCAAACCCGCCGTTCAATACCTTGCCCATAAGGTCAGCTTTGTTGCCATTGCCTGTGATATTCTTCAAAAACTCGGTGCTGAACATATCCTTCCATTCTATAGCTTTGCTACTCATGCGCTTCATATCCAATACCACAACGGTACTCACATCAGCAGGAATAAGGCTGGGCGTTAGCTCTTTGGACGAACAATGATACAAAAAAAAGGAAGCAAGAACAAGCGTGTAAAGACGTATGAGAGGCTTTTGCATAACATTTTTTGGAAAAAAACACTGCAAAATAGCTGTAAATTTTGAGAATGTCAAATTTTACGATAGAAAATTTTTTTCTTGCCTGCCCGCGTAGGCAAGGAAAGCCTTGTAAATACACAAATAAATCTTTGGCAAATCAAAAAAAAAGCCCTAACTTTGCCCCCAATTCCAAACAACTTAATCCCTCTCCCACAATATCATGGCAAATATCAAGGTTGCTATCAATGGCTTTGGACGCATCGGGCGTATCTCTTTCCGCGCACTTTTAGAAAAAAGCAATGTGCAGGTAGTTGCTATCAACGACCTTACAAGCACAGCTACGCTTGCGCACTTGCTCAAATATGACTCAGTGCATGGACGTTTCAATGGCACTGTAAGCTATGATAGCGAAAACCTTATCGTAAATGGCACTGCTATCCCCGTATCAGCCGAAAAAGACCCTAAGAACCTTCCTTGGGCAAAATATGGCGTTGATGTAGTATTGGAGTCAACAGGTCGTTTTGTTGATGAAGCTGGCGCAGGCGGACACCTTACGGCTGGCGCGAAAAAAGTTATCATCTCTGCCCCTGCAAAAGGCGACATCACTACTATAGTGTTGGGTGTGAATGATCACATCTTGACAGGCAAGGAAACTATCCTTTCCAATGCTTCTTGTACTACAAACTGCCTTGCGCCTATGGCGAAAGTGCTTGATGAGGCTTTTGGCATCGAAAAAGGCTATATCACTACCATTCACGCATATACGCAAGACCAACTTTTGCAAGACGGACCTCACAGCGACCTTCGCAGGGCGCGTGCCGCCGCTCTTTCTATCGTGCCTACAAGCACAGGCGCGGCAAAAGCAGTAGGTTTGGTATTGCCTCATTTGAAAGGCAAACTTGATGGCGTGGCAATGCGTGTGCCTACTCCTGATGGCTCATTGACTGACCTTGCAGTAGTATTGAAGAAAGAAGCAACTGTAGCCGAAATCAACGCGGCAATGAAACTTGCCTCTGAAACTACTATGAAAGGCATTTTGCAATACACTGAAGACGAAATCGTTTCTATCGACATTGTAGGCAATCCTCACTCTTGTATTTTTGATTCTAAACTTACTGCTGTAAACGGAACACTCGTGAAAGTAGTAGGTTGGTACGACAACGAATACGGCTATTCTTCTCGCGTGGCTGACCTTATCGCAAGGGGCTAATCCGCGTCAAGCATACCAAAACACAAAAACTTTCCTGCCACAACCGCAGGAAAGTTTTTCTTTTTATAATACTAAAATAAATTTTAAAGTGTATAGAAAATATAGCCAATGCTTAATAGGATAGGGTTTGAAACCCTATCCTACGGAGCGAAAAATGCCATATCCGTAGCGTAGGGGTTGCAACCCCTACGCTATGAAAAGCATATTTTTTGCGCAAGTTAAGTTTTATTTTAGTATAAGATAGAGTTTTTGAACCCCACCTCCTAACTCTCATCTCTTACCTCTCAACTATTTCAACTTATACCCCTTCCAAGCGAACCAAGCAATATAAGCATAACAAATCAACGGCAACGCAAAAGCCATCTGAATACCAACAGCATCTGCCAATACGCCTTGCAACAAAGGCACTAACGCCCCGCCCACAATAGCCGTACTCAATAGCCCCGCGCCCTGATTGGTAAACTTGCCTAAATCCTTGACCGCCAAAGTAAAAATAGTGGGGAACATCAACGAATTGAAGAAACCAATGCCCAACAAGGCATAAATAGAAGTCCAGCCCGAAGTGAAAATGCCTACGGTTATCAACACAAGCACACACAAAGCATTGAAAAGCAACACATGAGCAGGGCGAAACGCTTGCAAAATATACGCGCCTAAAAACCTACCAATCATTGCCCCACCCCAATAATACACCAACAACTTGCCTGCCTCTTGCTCGGCTAATTTCGTAACTTCAATGATATAATTCGTCAAAAAGCTACCAATCGCTACCTCGCCTCCCACATAAAAGAAAATGCCACCTACTCCCGCGACCAAGTGGGCGTACTGCCACGCGCTTGTTTTGGCAGTTTGGGTAGGCGAGTCAGGTATCGCTTCGGCTTGTATGGCAGGCAAGTTCAGAAAAAAGACCAACACCGCTATCACAAACAACGCCACTGCCAAACCCAAATATGGCATCTGAACGGCTTGCAAGTTTTGTTCTACCGCGCCTTCGGTCATCATAGACAAGATAACCGCCGAGCCAAACAAGGGCGCAAGCGTAGTGCCAAGCGAATTGAAGGCTTGCGTGAGCGTGAGGCGTGCAGACGAAGTTTCGGGCTTGCCTAAAATGGCTACATACGGATTGCCCGCCACTTGCAACAACGTAATGCCCGAAGCCAAGATAAACAACGCCATCAAAAACAAGGCATACACGCGCAAATGTGCGGCAGGATAAAACAACAAACAGCCCACACCCGCCAACACAAACCCGATAATCATACCGCGTTTGTAGCCCAATTTTTCTACTACCCACCCCGAAGGAATGGACATAAAAAAATATGCCCCAAAAAAGCACAACTGCACCAACATAGTTTGGGTGTAGCTTAGGGTAAAGGCTTTTTTCAGATACGGAATCAAAATATCGTTCAAACAAGTGATGAAGCCCATCATAAAAAACAGCACTGTCAATGCGCTAAGGGCTATATTGTAGCTGGCTTGCACATCAGAAGCAGAAGAACGCGAGGAGGGAGCAGAAAGGTTTGCCATAGATGCAAAGATAGGTTTTTCAAGTATAATTTTTTGAAAAAAAAACAAAACACAGGTGACCTTTTCTTG
>RDXI01000304.1 GCA_004292795.1 Bacteroidota bacterium
GCCCCGCTGGGGCTTGTAGGTGGGTTGTTATAGGGCTACAAAGATATAGCCCCGCTGGGGCAAGCCTATTCAATCCATTGATTTACAATATTTTATATTGAAATCTAATTCCGAATTCACGTTAAAGAACCAAAAAGCCATAACGGGTACTCTATTTTTTTGTAAGAAAAGCCTATCTTTGTACTCACTATGAAATTTTTTCGCTTCGAGTCGCTGTATCAACGCGAGGGGTGGCTCGCCCCTGCGTACATAGGCATTACCCCCACAGGCACTGTAGCCTACATGAACACCAAGCCTCCTACGGGTGTGGCTGAAAACATGATAGAAAAAATAGCAGGACACGCCCTCGCGGGGTTTGTCAATGCACACTCTCATGCGTTTCAGTACGCTATGGCAGGGCTGGCAGAGCATCACCCCGCCGAAGCACAAGCCGACACCTTTTGGTCGTGGCGCGAAAAGATGTACGAAATCGCACTCAAGATAAGCCCCGAAGCCTTAGAAGCCATTGCCACACAGTTGTATGCGGAAATGTTGCGACATGGCTACACCCATGTAGCCGAGTTTCATTATCTGCACCACGACACAGATGGCAATCCTTATAAACAAGTAGGCGAGATGAGCCATCACCTCCTCAAAGCGGCGGACAAGGCAGGAATACGCATAACGCTCTTGCCTGTTTGGTATGCGCAGGGCGGTTTTGGGCAAGAACCCACCGAAAAACAAAGGCGTTTCATCAATCAAAGCCTCGAAGATTATTTGCAACTTTGGCATCACGTCCATAAGCTTGCCTCCCGTTTCGCGCAAGCAGATGTAGGCTTTTGTGTTCATTCCTTGCGGGCTGTTAATCAAGAACAGTTGCAACAATTAGCCATTTTGCACGAACAAGAATATCCGCATTTGCCGTTTCATATCCACATAGCCGAGCAAGAAAAAGAAGTAGAAGATTGTTTGAAGCATTACGGCAAGCGTCCTGTTGAGTTCCTTGCCTCCGCAGTGAAGCTCTCGCCTGCTTATCAACTTGTCCATGCAACGCATCTCTCGCCTACCGAAGTAGCCATCATAGCCAAGTCAGGAGCGCAAGTAGTCATTTGTCCCTCTACTGAAGGCAATTTGGGTGATGGTTTCTTTGCTTTGCAAGACTTCGAACAAAAAGGCGGGCATTGGACTATAGGCACAGATAGCCACGTTTCGCTCAATCCTTTCGAGGAATTGCGTTGGCTCGATTATGGGCAAAGGTTGCGAACTCATTTGCGCAAGATATTCACGCATGGCAAAGAAGCCGACAGTGCCAAACTTGCCTACGAGCAGGCTATCTTTTCGGGTAGGCGAGCTGTAGGGCGTACTGATTTGCGCAATTTCTTCGAGGTAGGCAAGCCTTTCGATGCGTTGATTATTCGTGATGACGTGCCACTTTTGGCGCAAACCGCGCCTACTTATCGCCTTGCTACTATTCTTTATAGCGGTGATGCAAGCTGGAACTTGGGAACGTGGGTGCAGGGACATTGGCAAACCCTCGAACAACAACACAAGCACAAGGTTTCTATCTTGGCACAATTCCGCGAAGCTACTACAGAGCTACGAAAAGGGTAGCCTTACTTGTTTCTCAATAGGATAGGTTTTGAAAACCTATCCTATTGAGAAACAAAACTGCTTTTTACTTGTCGTGGTTTGTGTTCCCACAAACTATCTGCATTTTTTTACTTGTCGTGGTTTGTGTTCCCACAAACTATCCACATTTTTTTTACTTGTCGTGGTTTATGTTCCCACAAACTATCTACATTTTTTTTACTTGTCGTGGTTTGTGTTCCCACAAATCACTTGCAAACCTTTTTTTGTTATGATATTTGAAATAAAAAATTTAGCTGAATTGCCTGAAGTTGCTGAAAAAATACTTAACTTCGCTGAAAATTCGCCTAAAGTTTGGCTTTTTCAGGGTGAAATGGGGGCAGGCAAGACCACCCTCATCAAAGCACTCGGCAAGGCATTAGGCGTTACGGATACGATTCAAAGTCCTACCTATAGCCTTGTGAATGAATACATTAGCCCCACAGTAGGCAAGATTTACCATTTTGACCTCTATCGCCTGAAGCACGAAACCGAAGCCTACGATTTTGGCATAGAGGAATATTTAGACTCTGGGCGTTATTGTTGGATAGAATGGGCAGAGCGTATCCCAAACTTGCTCCCTGCTGACTGCCTCACAGTCAAAATAACCGTAGAAGACGAAAAAAGAGTTATTGATTTATTTAGTTATTGAATTATTGAGTGAAGGAGTATGATACTCAAACATCTAATAACTAACATCTAATAACTAACATCTAATAACCAACATCAAACATCTAACAACCAACATCTAATAACTCTCAACTCCCATCCGCTTTTGCTATGAGTAACGAAAAAGATGAAAAAGAGATAAACATTGAACCCAAAGCCAAAAAAGAACTTCTTGCCTACCCGCAGGAAGAAGTGGCAGTGATACAGCATGGACACAAATCTATGTCGGTTGGGATTCCACGCGAAAAGAGCGAACACGAAAAACGTATTCCGCTTCGCCCCGAAGCGGTGAATGTATTGGTGCGCAATGGACACGAGGTAAAAATAGAAACAGGTGCGGGCAACAACGCACACTTTCAAGACCGCGAATATGCAGAAGCAGGGGCGCAAATCGTACATAGTCCCGAAGAAGCCTTTAGCGCGGATATTGTGCTGAAAGTGCAACCGCCCACGATGGCAGAATTGGAGTTTGTCAAAAATGGCAAGGCGATAATCTCGGCTATTCAAATGGCTACCCTACAGCCCGATTATTTGAAATTATTGCTCAAAAAGAAGGTTACTGCCGTTGCCTATGAACTCATCAAAGACAAAGTAGGCGGAATTCCTGTGATGCGTACTATGAGCGAGATTGCGGGGAGTACCGTTATGCTCATTGCGGCAGAGTATTTGAGTTCGGACAGCGGAGGCAAGGGCATTATCTTAGGCGGTGTTACGGGTGTTCCGCCTACGAAAGTTGTGGTAGTAGGTGCGGGTACAGTTGCCGAATATGCGGCTCGAACTGCGCTTGGACTTGGGGCAGAAATCAAGATTTTTGATAAACATATCTACAAGCTTCGAAGGCTGAAGCACGCCATAGGGCAAGAAATTTATACGTGTACCCTTGATGAACAACAACTTACTGAAGCCATTGCAAGGGCTGATGTGTTGATTGGGGCAGTGCGTTCTGAAAAAGGACGAAGCCCCGTAGTAGTTACCGAAGAAATGGTAGCCAAAATGCGCCCTAATTCCATTGTGATAGACGTGAGCATCGACCAAGGCGGTTGCATCGAAACCTCTGAAATAACGACTTTGCAAAACCCTACTTTCAAAAAATTTGGCGTTATTCATTATTGCGTGCCTAATATTGCCTCGCGTGTTGCCCTTACCTCCAGCACTGCCCTAAGCAACATATTCGCGCCTTACCTGCTCGAAATAGGCGAAAGTGGCGGTATTGATGATATGATTTACAACAACAAGTGGTTTATGCGAGGCGTATATTCCTACAAAGGCGCGATGGTCAATGAAGACATAGCCAAAAAATACAACCTTCCTTACAAAGACTTAGGCATCATTGCAGGAGTGCGTTGGTAATTTGCCTTTTTTTGCCTATTTTTGTAAACATTTTACAACTCAAAATGGAAAATCCTATCAATTTGCTCCCTTTGCAGACCTATTTTGCCCAACAGCCCGTTATACGCGCTTGGCTGTTTGGTTCGCAAGTTGATGGCTCGGCTACTCCCGAAAGTGATGTTGATATTTTGGTAGAGTTGGATTATACAAAACAAATAGGGCTACATTTTGTACAAATGATATGGGATTTGGAGCATATTTTGCATAAAAAAGTGGATTTAGTTCCTCACGATAGCCTTTCAAAATACATTGCTCCTTATATTGAACAACAAAAGAAAGTGATATATGAAAGACAGTAAACTACAGCATAAAATAATGCGCTACACATTTAAAAAAGATATTAAAATCATAGTAGAAAATTTATAGCAATATATGCAACAACCCAACCACCGCGCAGGCTTCGTAAGCATCATAGGCAAGCCCAACGTAGGCAAGTCCACCCTTTTGAATCGCCTCGTAGGAGAGCGGTTGGCTATCATCACGCCCAAAGCCCAAACCACGCGACACCGCATCATGGGCATTCATACTACCCCCGATTTTCAAATTGTATATTCTGATACTCCCGGTATTCTCGAACCCAAGTATGAGCTTCACAAGGCAATGATGAACTTTGTGCGCCAATCCTTAGAAGATGCTGATGTGCTTTTGTGGGTTACTGATGCCTCTGTGCAAGACGATACAGAAATTCCCCTTATCTTGCCTACCCTACAGGGCGTAGAAACGCCTATTTTCTTGCTTTTGAATAAAGCCGATATTTGCTCGCCTGAACAACTGCAGGCAAGGCGTAAATTTTGGGAAGAACAATATAAGTTTCCTATTATCCCGAAGATGACCTTGCTACACGCACAGACCGCTTTTTCGCGGCAGAAATCATACGCGAAAAGATTTTTATGAACTACGAACAAGAAATTCCTTATTCTTGTGAGGTTTTGGTCATGGATTTCAAAGACAAAGAAGATATGCTCGTTATTCGTGCCGACATCATAGTAGAGCGCGAAAGTCAAAAAGGCATTGTGATAGGCAAGAAAGGCGAAGCCCTCAAGCGTGTGGGTATCCAAGCCCGCCAAACCCTCGAAGAGTTTTTTGGTAAAAAAGTGTACCTCGAACAGCACGTAAAAGTGGAAAAGGATTGGCGCAAAAAAGAGCTAAAACTCAAACACTATGGGTATTAGGGGTGGAAAGGTGGAAGGGTAGAGGGGTTGAGAGGTGGAAGGGTAGAAAGGGGGAAGGGTAGAGGGGTGGAAAGACACTCATTCACTCATTCACTAT
>RDXI01000305.1 GCA_004292795.1 Bacteroidota bacterium
ACTAACCCTGCCCAAAATTGGAAAGAAGCAGACGTAAAATCAAAAAATTGTGAAATACCAAAATAGAACCCTAAAGCTATGAAGGCATCACTTGTCGCGATTCCGATAGCCAAGAAAGCTCCTGACTTGAAGCCACGACTAATACTTGTACGCAAAAGTGCAAAGAAAACGGGTCCAATGGTCATAGCCAATACTAAACCCGATAAAATACCTTTTAATAGAATTTCGAGCATTTGTGAATAATGCTTTTTTTGAGAGGCGCAAAGTTACGCAATAAAAGCGTCTTTGCAAATATTTATTTGCGAGGCGAGGCTCGCCTACCCTCCAAACAAGCATAGACAGGCAAGCTTGTTTTTTGCAGTCAGGCAAAAAGCTATAGAGCCTGTTCAAATTTTTTGTTAGTGCATTTTTAGCCCCAGTGGGGCGACATCAAGCAAGAACCCCGTAGGGGTGAAATCTTAAGATGTCGCCCCTCTGGGGCTACCAAGCGAACTTATTTTTGAACAGGTTCATAGCTTTTCTGTAAGAAAAGCTATATTTTTGTGCTTACTTTTATATTGTTCAGACTTTGCTATTCCAACATATACCCCATCTCACGGCTACGAAGGCAAGGCTTTTAGGAGCGTTGCAAAGCCAACACATTGCGCATGCGCAGTTGTTTTTTGGTACAGAAGGTAGCGCAAGCCTCGCTATGGCACTTGCCTACGCGACTTACCTGCACTGCGAAAATCCACAAGCAGAAGACGCTTGCGGGGCGTGTAGTTCGTGCAAAAAACACCAAAAGCTCATACACCCCGATATGCACTTTGTCTTTCCTACTGCCATTACCAAAAAGGTAGAAAGCAAGCCCATGAGCCGAGATTTCATCAAAAGTTGGCGCGAAATGATATTGCAACAGCCTTATTTTGGCTTGTCGGATTGGCTCGAACACATAGGCGCAAGCGATAAACAGGGCAATATTTCGGTTGATGAGAGTCGAGAAGTTGTGAAAACGCTTTCACTCAAACCCTTCGAGGGCGCGTATAAGATTTTGTTGATTTGGTTGCCCGAAATGATGAATATACAGTCTGCCAATGCCTTGCTGAAGATATTGGAAGAACCGCCTCCGCAAACGGTTTTTCTGCTTGTGTCGCAAGACATCAAACAAATGTTGGTAACCATCATCTCGCGCTTGCAAATGGTGCAAATTCCTACTTTTGTCGACTCGGAGGTAAGCTCGCATTTGATAGAACAATTCAAACTCTCGCAAAGCGAAGCGGAGCAAATCGCTTACTTGGCTGATGGCAATATGAATCGGGCTTATCATTTGCGTTATGAAGGCGCGAAAAATGACCTGCACGATTGGCTTCGGCAATGGCTTCGTGATGTGTATCAAGTGAATTGGGCAAGTTGCCTCACACACACGGAAACTTTTGATAGTTGGGACAGGGAAGCCCAAAAACAAATGTTGGAATATTTTTTGAATATTTGCCGTGAATGTTTGATGCATCAAGCAAGCTCGAAGGAACTTTTGCGTGTTACAGGCGAGCAAATGAAATTCATCGAGGGACTCACGAAAATCTTGCCTACCCCAAAACTATACGAGCTATATCCTTTGTTGGGCAAGGCTTTGTATCACCTTGAGCGCAACGCCAATACGAAATTATTGTTCTTCGACCTCTCGCGTGAGATTGCGGTATTGATGAAAAAAGCTCTTTGATATAGCATTTTGATAAATCAAATGCCTACATAGCGGGGCGGTAGGCAAGTTTTTTAAGATACATTGTAAACCCTACCCAAAAATATGAACAAGGTATAACATAAAAGGACAGACTTGCCTCCCTCAAAGATAAAACAACACAAGGCAAAGAAGATGTAAAAGCCTTGACAGACAATGTGAAAGATATGCAAGAAACGCTTGCGAAGCTTAAAAGTTATCTTGCTTAGGACTTACGCAAAATCGGAATAAAAAGCATCTGTAGCACAGGCATCTTGCCTGTAGTGCTGTAGCATAGACCATTTTTATGACTAAACTTGCCACTATTACCCCTACGCTACAGGCAAGATGCCTGTGCTACATTTTGCGTAAGTCCCATTGCTAAAAAAAAACGTGAGTTCGGAAATAAAAAGGTTGCATACAAGCCCCAGCGGGGCGACATCTTTGTAGCACAACGGTTTAAGTCTTCCAAAGCCCCAGCGGGGCGACATTTAAATCTAATTCCGAACTCACGTTAAAAAAAACTTGCCTCCCAAACCCGCACTGTATGAACTCCAAAGTACACAATAATGATAAGGCTTTTTTGCGTCTTTAGGCAAGACAACTGTTTTTTCGTTCAAAACAGCAAAGTTGAGTAATTGCAATTTTTTAAGTACAATGAATATTTTTGAAAGTCATACTATATTTTCATATATTTACAAACAAAAAACGATTATGAGATTTACAGAAGAATTTAACGAAATAAACAACTTGATTAACAAATTCAATCATTTTTTATCCGATAATTGTCAAATTCCGTTATTTGACCTAGAAACAGGTTTCACAACTAAAAATATTGTCAAAATTGTACATGGTATGTGGGGTGGAGAATGGAGTTTTCCTAACAACCAAACAAGCGGAGCATATTTTTTGTTCGGTGTGAAAGAAAATCAAAAAGGGCTGTATGTAGGCAAAGCTTCTATGTCTTCATGGACAAGTGATAGAATATACCATCATTTGAACCCATATCGAAAGAAAGAACAATATTTGATTGATGGTTATGTGATAGAATACATCGCATCAATAGACTTAAGCAATCTTGGAATACCTTTTATATCTCCTGCATTA
The DNA here is from genome assembly GCA_004292795.1 of Bacteroidota bacterium. GTDB lineage: Bacteria > Bacteroidota > Bacteroidia > Cytophagales > Microscillaceae > RDXI01. The sequence goes on from RDXI01000305.1 coordinate 2,804, forward strand.
GAGGAGTTTTTAATACTGAACTTGAAAGATAAGTTAAATTTAATCAACAAGATGGGTAACAAATAAAAAAAAACGCGCCTTTTGAGCGCGTTTCCGTTTTTTAATACACCAATTCAGGCTCATAATACACCCTGAGTAAGTTGTGGGCAGACAATTATTGTATCACGATAGCCCTTTTTAGGCTTTGTTTGAGCGTATTGTTCCGAATGTCTATGTAGTACACACCTGCAGGCAAGGTTTGCACATCTACCCAAAGCGTTTTGTCGTCTTTGATGCTTGTTTGTGCTTGTATTTTTTGCCCATGTGTATTGTATAATGTCAAAAGTGTTTGCTTCGTGTCGCAACCTTCTATTATCAATTTTTCTGAACAAGGATTAGGATATACCAACACGTTGATGTCCATTTGCACCGAAGTTATATAGCTTTGGTCTTGCCTGCCTGCCTCTGCCAACACCAATTTGTAGTAAGAAACGCCTTGTAAGGGATTTTTGTCGATGATTTGATACGCTTTTTTATTGTTCTCGCCTACTACTTGTGCCAGCATTTCCCACTGCACGCCATCTTGAGAGCGCAATACGTCGAAATGATGTACTTCGCCTTGCGAAACTGTTTCCCAATTTACAAGCACTTGATTTTCAGCTACTTGTGGCACTGCCCAAAATGCAGTAATATTCACAGGCAAGGGACTTGAAAAGTGATTGCGTGTGCCAATGGTATAGTAGCCATCATTGGCGAGTGTTTGGTTATTGAAATTTATGGCATCTGCTGCAATGTTGGTCGCAGTGGCAACTTCTGTCCATGTGCCTGTTTGCCCTGCCCTGTATAACAACACATAATTGGAGGGTATAGCGGGTACAGTAGTTGGCACATCTCCGTCTGACATATCAAAAGAAAGATTGGCGACTATGTTGGTGCTTGTATTCGTAACATCAAAATACCATACTCGCCTCCACCTTGCTTTGGCTACGCCTGTCATACCTGCCACATCAAAAAATTGTTGGTCGTTGGGTGTATTGAGATTATGCCCCACCATCACAAAATCGCCATTATCAAACCCACTCACATACGTCATACCCAAGCCATTCGAAGCAGAAGGCGAGAACGAAGTATGGCTATTGCCTGTCGAGGAGCGTCCTATGCCTGCCACGCCATGGTCATAATTGCCGTTGGTGCTGTTATCGCCTGTATATACATCTTGCCCTGTGAGTGTGATGTTGTATTTTGCAGAAAGATAATTTTGTAAAATGATGCGTTGAACGTCATTCTGCCTTGCGTTGAACATCACAAGCTCGGCTATATCGCCATCTAAAAAACGTCCTGTGGTGCTTCTTTCGTTGCCAATCCACATGACTAAATTGTTGGTCTGGGGCGTTTTAGAAACTGCATCAGAAGCTACCGAAGTGCCATTCAAATAGATATTTCTGCCTGCTGTGCTGTAGTCGTATTGCCAAATAGCATAATTGTTTATAGCGGTTGTCGTACTTGTATTCAGCCAACTTCTTGTGCCATCAGTGAAATAAATAGGCGTATGGAAAAATGGGTCTGTATAAGTCAAAAACTCATAGTTCTCCCCACTATCATTGCCTTTTCCAAACCAATAGTTGTAATTTTTGTTGTTATTTACCTTGCCTACTACCCAAAAAGACCATTGCGTCATGTCCATGCTTGTAGTCGTACCAGCTTCTAAGTAGTCATTTACGCCATCAAAGCGCATAATAGGATAGCCGTTCAAGGTATTGGTAATGCGTGTAGGTCTATTGCTTGCTGTGATGGCAGTAGCTGTATTACCACTACCCGACAAATCTGTCCAACTTGTTAATTGATTGCCCGAAAGGTTAGTGCCTGCGTCTGCTTTTACCCACAAACGCAAATTAGAAGTACCATTATTTGTGCCTATGCTCCCTGCACCTGATTGAGCAAAAGCAGATACACTCGCAAAGTATAATAAAAATAATATGTTTTTCATAAAATTGGCAGTACAAAATGAAGCCATAGGCTATTAGTCAAAAACTATGCACTTTTTTAAAAATGTGTAATACAGCCCCAAAAAGCACATAAAACTTACGTCTGTACGAGCCAAGAAAACGATTGTTTCCCATTTTGAAACTGACGTAATCATTTTGAGATAAGTTAATTCTTTTGGGGAAATATGCCACAAAAAACGCTAGAAAACCGTTTTTTGTAAAACATTCGTATATTTGCGACTATGCAAGACATTATCCAACTCCTTCCCGACTCGCTTGCCAATCAGATAGCGGCAGGTGAGGTTGTGCAACGCCCCGCTTCCATAGTGAAAGAATTGCTTGAAAATGCCATAGATGCACAAGCGACTTACATTCGGCTCGTGGTGCGTGAGGCAGGCAAGGAATTGGTGCAGGTGATTGATGATGGCATGGGTATGTCGGAAACTGATGCCCGCATGAGCTTGGAGCGACACGCCACCTCAAAAATCAAAACTACAGACGACCTTTTCAATATTCGCACTATGGGCTTTCGGGGCGAAGCCCTCGCCTCCATAGCGGCGGTAGCGCAAATGGAAATCAAAACCAAACGTGCTATGGACGAACTCGGCACGCACTTGTACGTCGAGGCTTCTCGCCTACATAGGCAGGAAAGCATCAGCGCGACCAATGGCACGACTATTTCAGTGAAAAACTTGTTTTTCAATGTCCCCGCAAGGCGTAACTTCTTGAAAAGCAATCAAGTAGAAATGCGCCACATCATAGACGAGTTCCAGCGTGTAGCCTTAGCACACCCCAATATTGCTTTTGATTTTTTCAACCAAGATACCGAAGTATATAGCTTGCCTGCAGGCAAGTTGAGTCAGCGCATTGTGCATATTTTCGGGAAAAATTACCAAAAACAATTAGCTCCCTGCCAAGAAGAAACGCCCTTTGTGAGTTTGTATGGCTACATAGGCAAGCCCGAACAAGCCAAAAAAACGCGAGGCGAGCAATTTTTCTTTGTCAATAATCGCTATATCCGCCATTCTTACCTGCACCACGCTGTAGCAAGTGCCTACGAAGGACTTTTGCCCAAAGAAGCCCACCCGTTTTATGTGATTTGTTTGGAAATTGACCCGATACACATAGACATCAACATTCACCCCACCAAAACCGAAGTGAAATTTGATGATGAAAGAACGGTCTATGGCATTTTGCACGCCTCTGTGAAAAAAGCCCTGCAAACGCATCACGTTTCGAATACCTTAGATTTTACGGAAGATACGAACTTCAGCCCCGCGCAATTCATTCAACAAGCCTATACCGAAACCTACCAAACTGCCAACAAAACAGACTACAAAGCGGACAAGATTTTTACCCCGCCCTCTCCTACCACACGCGACAAAAACAACCTGCAAAATTGGGATAAAATGTATGCGCAATGGCAACAAGAAGTGCCAGAAACGAACAAGCCCCTCGAAGGGCAGAAGTTTTCGAGTGGCGCGAATGTGGCGCAACTTTTTGAAACTGACGTGAGTAGCGAGAACCGCTCCGCTATTTTGTTGCAACAACGCTATTTGGTAACGCCTGCCAAATCGGGACTGATGATTATTGACTATCAAGCCGCGATGCAACGAATATGGTTTGACCGATTGCAAGATGCTCGCAAGAAAAATCAACCACGTTCTCAACAAATCCTCTTTCCTACGGTGGTCGAAATCAACCAAGCCGATTGGGTGTTGTTGGCAGAAATGGAAGAAGAATTGCGCGCTTTGGGGCTAAACTTCGAAGCATTGGGGC
>RDXI01000306.1 GCA_004292795.1 Bacteroidota bacterium
AGTTTAGGTGGGGACACTGATAGGTTACTTGCCTACTTGCGCAAATACATAGAACGTGTAGATTTTCCACGCGCCATTTTCGAGGAATTTGGCATTAGGCTATAGGCAACCAAACCGAAAACGTACTGCCCTTGCCTGCCTTGCTTTCTACTTCTACGCGCCCTTTGTGCTGTTCTACGATAGCTTTCACATAGCTCAAACCCAAACCAAAACCCTTGACGTTATGGACGTTGCCTGTGGGGACGCGGTAAAATTTTTCAAAAATCAATTTCTGTTGGGCAGGCGAGATGCCTATGCCCGCGTCTATCACGCTGATTTTCAACATCTTATCTGTATTTTCGGTAGCAATGGTAATGCTTATCTCCTCGCCTGAATATTTGAGGGCATTGTCCAATAGGTTAGAAATGGTATTCGAAAGGTGAAAAGCATCGCCTGTTACGATAGTTTGCAGGGCTTCAAATTGTGTCTGAAAATGCTCCTTGCCTGCCTTCATTTCATAAGCTGTAGCCAAACTTTGGATAATGGTTTGCATATCCACTTTTTCCTTTTTCAATTCGAGAGCTTTGTTTTCCAAAATAGAGGCTTGCAAAACCTTTTCTACTTGGGTATTGAGGCGTTTGTTTTCGTCTTTGATGACTTGCGTAAATTGTTTGATGAGGGCGGGATTTTGCAATACTTTTTCGTTTTCTATGTTCGCCACTGCAAAGGTAATGGTGGCAATGGGCGTTTTAAATTCGTGGGTTACATTGTTTATAAAGTCGTTTTTCATTTCAGAAAGTTTTTTCTGCCTATAAAGCATCACAGTAGCCCAAATAGCACACCCAAACGAAATAGAGAGCAGGAGAAACGCTCCCAACAGTGGGCGCAACATACTATAGTATAATAGCATATTTTCATTCTCGAACACTAACCTTGCCTCCTCGTGGGGTGTGAAGGCGAGTTTGTGTGCTGTGCTGTTCCATGTCGTTTCAGGCTTGCCTGCTTGGGTAGGCAAGGTATGATAGCGTTTTTGTTTCGTGTTGTAAAAGCCAATAACAAGCTGTGAGGTATTGATGCCTTTTTCTGCCAAATTCTTTCTAATAAGCGAATCGATTGGAAAAACTTGCGCAATACTTTTCGCCTTGTCCTCACAATCTTTGCAAAACTGTACGGCACGAAGCACATAGAGTTCCTTTATTTGTGCATCATAACGTAGGCGAGTCTTTTCCAATTCTTGTGCATAGCGCAAAAACTGCTCCCTTCGTAGGCGAGGCAAAGACGTATCAGGCTTGAAGTCCAAGAGCGGATAGCGTTGCGCACTTTGCGCAATCATGACTTGAAAAGTGCTGTCTGCATTGATATACAGCGTATCATAACTTTTGCGGTCTTGTTCATTCGATGTATGTTGATTCCAAAGTATGTAGGTTTCTTTTGATTTCGTCAATGCCTTTTGTATGTCTTCGTAAAAGGCTTTTTGGTTGCGTTGGTATTGTTTTTCCAAACTGCCCAACTCCAGCCCCAACATCAAACCAGCAGGCAAAGAAATCAGCATAAGCAAGGTAAAAAAAGCTTGGTTAAACTGTTGCGCGTACAAACAACGAAGATAGGCAATAATTCTTTTCATACTTCAAAATTAGTTATTTGCCTTGTGAAAACTACATATTTTAAGTTTTCCTTAAGGATTTTAAGATTTGGGAGGCAAGACTTTAAGATTTGTTTAGCTTTTCCTTCATATATTTCCTTTGTCTTGCCTGCTAATTTTGCGAGAAAATTATAGGATATATGAGAAAATCATTTCTTCTCTTTTTGGCTTGTTGGTTGCTTGTTGGGCATATTTCACAAGCGCAAGGCACATGGCAAAAACTCTCTACCGAAGCCTACGCAGGCAAGCAAGACGACATTTGCTTCATCAATGAGGCGCAAGGCTGGTATGTCAATGGCTTTGGGCGCATCTACAAAACCAAAGACGCAGGCAAGACTTGGGAAAAACAAATCGAAAAGAAAGGCACTTTCTTTCGTTGCATTACCTTCTTAGATAGCCTGACAGGTTTTGCGGGAACAGTCGGAACAGATTATTTCCCCAATGTTACGGACACCATTCCGCTTTATGGCACAAAAGATGGAGGCAAGACTTGGAATCCCATTGCCTACAAAGGAAACTATGTCAAAGGTTTGTGTGCTTTTGATGTGGTAAAGGAGCAATATATCAATCATGGGCAACTTGCCTACAAATACCACATTTACGCGGTGGGTAGGGTAGGAAGTCCTGCGAACATCATGGTATCACACGACAGTGGCGAAACATGGGAAGCGTGGAGCATAAACGAAGCAGGCAAGATGCTTTTTGACATCAAAATGTTTGATAAAAATGAAGGCTTTGCTTGCTCGGCTTCGAATGAAGACATCGCGCAATCCAACGCACTTATCTTGCATACCCAAGACGCAGGCAAGACTTGGAAAAAAGTCTATCAATCCTCACGCCCTTACGAAACCACATGGAAAGTATCCTTTCCTACTCGAAAAATAGGCTATGTAAGCATACAATCTTACAACCCCGATACGAATGTAAAACAACAAAGAATAGCCAAAACTACCAACGGAGGCAAGACTTGGGAAGAACTGCCTGTGTGCGAAGATGCGCAAGCACGCCAATTCGGAATAGGCTTTATAGATGAAAAGCATGGCTATTTGGGTACTATGAACAGTGGCTACAAAACCACAGACGGAGGCAAGACTTGGGAGAAAACAGACACGGGCAGGGCTTGTAATAAAATCCGCTTCTACCAAGAAGGCAAGCAAATATATGGCTATGCCATAGGCGTAAGTGTATTGAAGTGGATTGTTGAATAATTTAAAAAAAATACTCCCCATATATTCATGAAAAAAAATACGCTTTTATTGCTTCTCATGTGCTTCTGCATGAGCCAATACAATTTTGCCCAAAGCCTCAAACGCAAAGCGTGGTTTGGCACACAGTTCGCGCCTCTTGATGAGGAAAAGCGCGAAACAACGGGCTTGCCTACCACAGAAGGACTGTTCGTGGTGCAAGTCGTAGGCGGGACAGGCAAAGCTTTGAACTTGCAACCCAACGATATTGTGTTAGCAATAAACGGCAACAAAATAAACGCTATGCCTGCTTTGTCCCAAACCTTAGCCAATGCTTATGAAGGAGATAAGGCGGAAGTAGTCGTTTTTCGAAACAAGAAAAAACAGACCTTGAAAGGCAGTTTTGCAGGCAGACCTATCGAAACTGATGAAAATGCTGAAGTCATATATGACTATGCAGACTACAAGGGAGGCAAGTTGCGCGTTATCATCAACAAGCCCAAAAAGGAAGGCAAGTTGCCTGCTGTTTTGTTCATACCTGGCTATACTTGTAGCTCGATAGATGGCTTGCCTGCTAATCACCCCTACGCTCATGTCGTGCATGATTTCAGCAAAGCGGGTTATGTCGTGTTGCGCATAGAAAAAAGTGGCTTAGGCGATAGCCAAAATACGCCCAAGTGCGAAGATTGCACCTTGACTGATGAAATAGAAAACTTTGAGAAAGGATTGCTCAAACTACAGGGCTTGCCTTATGTGGACAAGGACAAAATATTTATTTTTGGACATTCTATGGGCGGTGTGGTAGCTCCCGCACTCTCCGCCAAACACCAAGTAAAAGGCGTAATGGTATATGGCACAACCGCCAAAAGTTGGTACGAATACCAATTAGAACTGAACCGTTTGCAATCATTATTGGTTACGCCCAAGCCCGAACCTATGGCGTATGAACGCTATTGCAGGGAACAAGCCGAACTCAATTATGAGTATTTTATTCAAAAGAAAGACTTAGCCGAGATAGCCAAAAATCCGCACAAAGACAGCCTTTTGCGTGTGGGTTGGGAATATGACGGCAAGGGCAAAATATACAGTCGAAATGCAGAGTATTGGCGACAAATTCAAGACTTGCCTTTGTTGGAAAATTGGAAAAATACGAAAGCGAATGTATTGGTCTTGTACGGTGGGGCAGATTTTCAAGCCTTTTCGAAGCCTGACCATGAGCAAATTGTTTATACCGTAAATCATTTCAGACCAAATACCGCCACACTGAAAATCTTTCCTGAAACAGACCATTATTTAGCCAAAACAGGCACACAGCAAAACGCCTACGATATGTTCGCACAAGGCAAAATACAAGAATTATTCAATGCCTTCGATCCAGAAGTTACCAAAACGGCTGTAGAATGGGCGAATGGATTAAAATAAAACATAGCCCATAAATTTTTAAGTTTTCTTTAAGGTTTGTTTAGCTTTTCCTTCATACATTTTCACAGCAGGCAAGCCTAATTTTGCAGAGTGAATGAGAGTGAGGGAGTGAATGAGTGAGGGAGTGAATGACTGCCTTTTCAACCTTTATCTCTTAACTCTCCTACC
>RDXI01000307.1 GCA_004292795.1 Bacteroidota bacterium
GAGAAGCACAAAGAAACACGAAGTTCTTTGTGTAACTCTGTGGTTCTTCGTACCTCTGTGGTGTTTTTTTTACGCAAGTTAAGAGTTATTTTAGTATTATTTTAAAATATATTGGCAATATTCGCGTGAATATCGGCAATATTCATTTAAATAACGGCAGTATGCATGTGACTATCAGCATTATACATTTGTCTTGCCTGCTTTTCTTGCCTACCGCCCTAAAAAAACAAAGGCGAAGCTACACGCTTCGCCTAAGTAATGAGGAATAACCAATATATTTACGCCAATACTTCTTTTACTCTCTCGGCTGCCTCTTTCAAGGTGATAGCCGAAAATACTTTCAAGCCAGAGTCGTCTATGATTTTCGCGCCTTCTGCCGCGTTAGTGCCTTGCAAGCGTACAATTATCGGAATATTGATAGTGCCAATGGCTTTATACGCCTCTACTACGCCATTCGCTACGCGGTCGCAACGCACAATCCCACCAAAAATATTGATAAGGATAGCCTTCACGTTGGGGTCTTTCAAAATGATGCGGAAACCAGCCTCAACCGTTTTGGCATTTGCCCCACCCCCTACGTCCAAGAAGTTAGCAGGGTCGCCACCCGAAAGTTTGATGATGTCCATAGTAGCCATAGCCAAGCCTGCGCCATTGACCATACAACCCACGTTGCCGTCGAGTTTCACATAGTTCAGGTCAGAGTCTTTCGCTTCTACTTCAAGGGGGTCTTCTTCGTTCAGGTCGCGCATAGCCAACAAATCAGCGTGGCGATACAGGGCGTTGTCGTCAAGGTTTACCTTCGCATCAGCCGCCAAGATGCGGTTGTCTGATGTTTTGAGCATAGGGTTGATTTCGAACATAGAAGCGTCAGCCTCCATGTATGCCTTGTAAAGAGCCTTGATAAAAGAGATGCACTCTTTGAACGCTTGCCCTTCCAAACCAAGTGCGAAAGCTACTTTGCGGGCTTGGAAATCTTGCAAACCAACTCGAGGGTCAATCCATTCTTTGATGATTTTTTCGGGGTGTTCTTCGGCTACTTCCTCGATGTTCATACCGCCCTCTGCACTCGCCATGATAAGGTTACAGCCCTTAGCGCGGTCAAGCAAAACGCTCATGTAGAACTCTTTAGGCTCGCTTGCGCCCGGTTGATAAACGTTTTCTTCTATCAACAATTTATAAACTTTTTTGCCTTGCGCGCCTGTTTGTGGGGTGATGAGTTGCATACCCAAAATGTCGGTAGCGCGTTGCATAGCTTCGGCAGAGGTAGAAGCAAGTTTTACACCGCCCCCTTTTCCGCGACCACCTGCGTGGATTTGCGCCTTGACTACGCACTTCTCTGAGCCTGTTTCGGTACTCAGTTTAGCGATAACGTCTTTAGCTTGGTCAAGCGTTTCCGCCATATAACCGCGTGGAATAGCCACGCCGTATTGCTTTAGGATAGCTTTGGATTGATATTCGTGAAGGTTCATATACAATTCAAGTAATTTTGCCCTAAAATTACGCCTTCTTTTTGAAATACCCAAAACAAACCTTTGCAATTCTATTTTTTTTGGGTGTTCTTTCTTCGAAATAGGAACTATCTTGCCTGCTTTTGGGGTTCGAAGGGTATGACAACGCCCCTTGCCTACACGCCCATCAATTGTAGTTTCCACGATTTGCTGTTGGAAAAAGCGACTTTGCGTGCATACTGCAAAATCCAATATTTCACAGAAATTCACGAATTTCTTACCTGCCACGCCTTGATAAAAGACGTTTTCACGCGGGCAGGCGAGGAATTTGCCGAGTTGTCCACAGGCGAGCTGATTCGTTTGGATAGGATAGTCAGCATTGCAGGCGAGCTTGCTCCTGAATATGCGCACATTGCGGATTTTAGTTGTGATTGTTGAGGAGTAGAAAGGTAGCTGTATTTGCTTGCCTACTTAGCGCGTAAGTTGGTATAGTTTCATTATAGTTTTACTATCTTTGCGAAATTTATTACTTTGCTATGGGGCAGGGAAACAAACCGCGCCCTAATTTTGTTTATATAGGGACTTATGAAACGCTACCCTCTATTTTTTTTCGCACTGTTCGCGCCTTGCCTACTTTTTGCGCAAAGTCAGCCCGATGAATTGACTATAAGAGAATTTTACGACCAAATTTTCCGCTATCACCCGCTTGTAAAACAAGCGCAAAGCCTCAATGCCCTTGCCCAACAAGAGCTACGCATGGCGCGTGGTAACTTTGACCCCAAGTTTTCGACAGACTTTGACCGCAAACAATTTGACAAAAAGGAATATTACCAAACGTTCTACAGCAAGCTGAAAGCTCCTATTTGGGTAGGCGAGTTTCAAGCCTCCTTTGAGCGCAATCAAGGCACTTTTCTTGATGAGTCTTTGTACACAGATGGTTCTGGCTTGTTGGCAGTGGGCGTGGGCATACCCATTGGGCGCAATATTCTGATGGACGAAAGGCGCAATACGCTACGCCAAGCACAACTCGCACAGAATGTAGCCGAAGCCGAAAAAATAAAATTGATGAACAAAATATTGGTCAATGCCTCGAAGGAGTATGCCGAATGGTATTTTGCTTATCATCAATATCGACTCTTGCAAGCAGGCTATAAATTGGCAGAAGAACGCTATTTGGGCGTAAAACAGCGCATGGTGATGGGCGAACTCGCGCCTATAGACTCTGTTCAGGCACTTATCACGCTCCAAGAACGTGATGTTGCCTTGCAACAAGGCGAGGTAGATTGGCGCAATGCGGGGCTTCGTTTGAGCAATTATTTATGGGGCGACAATGATACGCCTTTGCAAGTAGAACCCAATGTTATTCCGCAAGTGTTCGCCCAAAATACCCAACTCACGCAGGCAAGCACCCTGCAAGAACTCCTTACCTTCGCCCAACAAAACCACCCCGAAATACGCAAAAATAGCTTCAAAAGAAGGCAATTAGACTTCGAGGAACGCTTGCAAGTCAATAACTTGATGCCTAACCTACAACTGAACTACAATATGTTGCGCAATGTGCGCTCCACAAAAGAAACGACAAATTGGGCTTTTCGAGATAATTACAAAGTGGGCTTTACTTTCGAAATGCCCTTGCTACTCCGCAAAGAGCGTAGCAAATTGCAGATGGTGCGCATCAAACAACTGCAAGTGGATTGGGAAATCCAGAGCGTACAGCGCGAAGTGAGCAACGAAATACAAGCCTCGCACAACGAACTGCTTACCTACTCTCGCCTACTGACGCTACAGGATAAAATGGTCGACAATTACCGCATTTTGCGAGATGGCGAAATCCGTAGGTTTTGGGCAGGCGAGAGTTCGCTCTTTATCATCAATGCACAAGAGGCAAAATACATAGAGAGCCAAATCAAACTTGAGCAACTTCGCGCCAAGTACATCAAGGCGCAAGCTCTTTTGCTTTGGTCGGCAGGCAAGCCTTTATGGGAATAATTGGATAAGGTATTAGACCTTGTCTGAGTAGGAATAATCAGATAAGGTATTACACCTTATCTGAAGGCATTGGCACGCCCACTTCTTTCAGCACATCATACAGCCGAGAGATAGGCAAGCCCATGACGTTGTAGAAACAGCCCTCTATGCCACTTACGCCCACGAAGCCTATCCAATCCTGAATACCATAACTGCCTGCTTTGTCCAAAGGGCGGTCTTTTTCGACATAATACACGATTTCCGCCTCTGTCAAGGGTTTAATCGTAACTTTGGTAAGCTCTGCAAAGGTTTGGACGCTGTTTTGTGTCATCACACAAACGCCTGTGATAACTTCATGCGTAGAACCAGCGAGTTTGCGCACAATTTGTTTGGCGTGTTCGAGGTCATCAGGCTTGCCTAACAATTCGCCTTGCCAAATCACCACGCTATCCGCACAAATCAAGACCTCGCCTGCCTGCAAAGTGGGCAACAACGCCCTCGCCTTCTTTTCGGCTAAGTAAGTCGGGATAGCAGGCAAGGGCATATCGGCAGGATAGTCTTCGGGTTCATTCGAAACACGAACCTCAAACTCGAAGCCCGCACTCGCCAACAGTTGCTTTCGGCGTGGAGATTGAGAACCAAGTATTAAACGTTTCATAAAGTTCTATTGGGAGAATGTCGTTACAGCCCGCAATTTCGCTTATTTTTTTGGGTTCTACTAATGCCAAAATAAAATAAAGTGCGCCAAAAATTTGATACGAAGAAACGCCAAGTTCGTTGTTGTTGGGTTATTTTCGCAACTTGCCTACCCGAAAACGCAGGCAAGGAAAAGAGAGAAAAGGATTGTTTTATACGCAAAAACAACGATTTTGAGCGTATTTTATTAGCTTTTCCTTGCCTAAAAACGTATTTTTTATCGATAAAAATGAAAATAATTTTGTGTTTTTCGCCGTTGCATGGTGTTCG
>RDXI01000308.1 GCA_004292795.1 Bacteroidota bacterium
TGTGGCGGGTGTGGTAGGCAAGAACAAATTTGCGTATGACATTTGGGGCGACACAGTCAATCTTGCCTCCCGTATGGAAAGTAGCGGGGAGGTAGGCAAGGTCAATATTTCGCAAGTGACTTACAACTTGGTAAAGAACGTTTTTCAATGCACGCACAGGGGCGCGATTCAAGCCAAAAATAAGGGCGAAATTGAGATGTATTTTGTGGAAAAAGCTCTTTAGTTTTTGCCCCAAAAAGCGTATCTTTGCGTATGCAAAAACAACGTTATCCGCTTGGTATTCAAGATTTCGCTAAATTACGCACTGAAGGTTGTGTGTATATCGACAAAACCGAACAAATACATGAACTCATACAAGGCGCGTGTTATTTCCTGTCGCACCCGCGCAGGTTTGGTAAGTCATTGCTTGTCAGCACTTTAGAGTATTTGTTTCAGGGTAGGCAAGACCTTTTCGAGGGGCTTTGGATACACGACAAAATCGAGTGGCAGGAGTACCCTGTCCTTACCTTCAGTTTTGCGAAGGCTTCTTTTCATGGCTTAGGTTTAGTTCAATACTTTCATCATAAAATTGATGAACTTGCTAACTCTTACGAAGTAGTTTTGACAAAGCAAGAAATATCCGATAAAATAGAAGAACTTATCAAAACGCTCTCTGAACGTTATCAGAAAGGCGTAGTAGTGTTGATAGATGAGTATGATAAACCTATCACCGAATTTTTGCGCAAAGACCAAATAGCTACAGCAGAAGAAAACCGCGAAATAATGCGTCAGTTCTACTCGCCTTTGAAAGACCTTGACAAATATTTGCGTTTTATTTTTATTACAGGCGTTTCGAAGTTTAGCAAGGTATCCATTTTTTCAGACCTGAACCATTTGAACGATATTACTATATCGGTTGATTTTGCTACGTTGTTGGGCTATACGGAAGATGAAATTAGTTATCATTTTGCAGAAAGGATACAAGAAATTGCAGCCCTACAAGGGCTGACCTACGAAGAATGTTTTGCCAAAATACGCCTTTGGTACAATGGCTATTCATGGAATGCAGGCAAGGACAAGGTTTATAATCCCACTTCTGTACTCAAGTTTCTGCAAAATAAGCGTTTTGCTAATTATTGGTTCGAAACGGGTACGCCCACGTTTTTGATTAATATGATGAGCGAAAATTTTACGTACAATGTAGAAGATATTGATGTTACAGAAAAAACCATGAATACCTTTTTGCTCGAAGATATAGATGATATTACACTTCTTTTCCAAACGGGCTATCTTACTATCAAGGCAGAAGATGATAGCATTTATACGCTTGGCTACCCCAATTTGGAAGTGCGCGACTCGATGCTGGAATACCTTTTGACTGCCTATAGTCATAAAAAAAATGTGAAGCCTGTTGTGCGCGATATGCACCTTTGCCTTAACAAGCGCGACTTTACGCAACTCTTCAAACTTTTCAATAGCATCTTAGGCGAGTTGCCTTACCAAATCTTTGACACAAAGCAAGAAAAATATTATCACGCAGTCATCTTCTTGACTTTCAAGCTCTTAGGTTATTATGCGCAAGCCGAACCCAGCGTAGGCAAGGGCAGGATAGACGCGGTAGTAGAAACGGTAGACGGTGTTTTTATTTTTGAGTTCAAAGTAAACGGCACACTCGACGAAGCTATGGCGCAAATCCACACGAACCGCTATTACCAACGCTACGAAGGCACAAGCAAAGAAATCTATCTTTTGGCGGTAGTATGCAAGGACAAAGAAATCCAAGAGTTCAAAGTGGAGAAATACGCGCAAGCATAATTATTTTTGCTATTCAAAAGCAATGTAGTATATTTGTGCCATACCAAAAAGCATTGTATATATGGCTATCACACTTCAAAAAGGAGGTTCGTTGAACCTTAGCAAAAAAGAGCCTGCCTTGAAAAAGATTTTGATAGGGTTGGGTTGGGAGTTTCAACAAGGCAAAAATATTGACCTTGATGCTTCTGTATTTATGCTCGATAAACACCGAAAACTGCCTATAGACGAGTATTTTGTTTTTTACAACAACTTAAAATCGCCTGATGGAAGCGTACAGCACACAGGTGACAACCGCACAGGGGCAGGCGAGGGTGATGATGAGATGATTTTGGCAAACTTGCCTCTTATCTCGCCTGACATTGTAGAGATTTTGATTTTAGTAACCATTCACGAAGCAGAAGCCAAAAGGCATCATTTCGGATTATTGCAACATGCCTATATCCGTTTGGTTGATGTGGAAACAAACCGCGAGGTATTGCGCTACGACCTTGATGCAGAGTTTGGGAGCTATACAGAGGTAGAATTTGGTAAACTGCACCGCGAAGAAGGCGAGTGGCATTTTACGGCTTCGGGCTTAGGCACAAAGGCGGGCTTGCAAAGCTATGTAGATAAATATGTGTAATGCCTATCATCTTACAACATTCCTTATAATATTATGAAGCACTGCACAATTTTGATTTTTTGCCTTTCTCTGATGTTGCACAAGGTCGTAGCACAAAAAACACAAGACCTTGTAGCAACTCTTTGGAACGCGCCCCAAGATAGCGTACCGCAAATACTGAAAAACATCAGCCAAAAAATGGCTATCTATAGCACCGAACAAGCCAAGGCTTTTTGGGCAGACCTTGCGCAAAAGGCACAAAAAAAGCCCGCCCTCTTGCTGGAAATACATGGCGCGGAATGTGAGTATTATTTTCATTTGCACAAATACAACGAGGCACTGACTGCTATAGAAACTCGCCTACAACACGCCAAACAACAAGAAGATTATACGGAAATAGGCGAAACTTACCTACAATTAGGGCAGTTTTACCGTTTTATGAAAAAATCAGACAAAGCACTGCGAAACCTTTTTAAAGCCTTGCAAGTGTTTGAAAAGCATAAAATTCAACATGGTCTGTGTGAGGTGTATATGGAATTGGGCAATTTCTATTGCTTCACTGCGCCAAGCAAAGCCCGCGAATATGCCCAAAAAGGCTATCAACTACAACAATATGCTTCCAAAAAACGTAGTATTATCTCCAACCTGAATACTATAGCCCTTACCTACCGCGAGCAGGACAGCCTTGTAAAGGCTCTTGTTTGGTATGAAAAAGCCCTCCAAGAAGCAACTGCCCACAAAGACGAAGAATGGATAGGGCTTGTCAGTGGCAATATGTCAATAGTGTATTTGCAACAAAAAGACTATGACAAGGCAATGCTGTATATTCAGAAGGATTTGCAGGCAAGCCAAGACATAGGCAACACTACCAATACGTTGCTGGGCGTAGCGGACATTTATATGGCAAAAAACCAATTAGACTCCGCCAAGCCGTATATAGACAGTGCCATGACATTGGCAAAAAGAACCAAACGGGCAGAACTTTTGTTCGGGGTGCACCGAAGATACAAGCAGTATTATAGCAAGACTAAAGAGTTTGAACGGGCTTTGTATCATACAGAGGAAACCTTACGCTACAAAGACTCGCTGGATAGGCAAGTGCAGTTAGAAGAAATTGGTCACGTCCAAGCACAATATGACTTCGACAGGCAAGAAGAGCAAATAACTTTCCTGAAAGATAAAACTACCCTGCAACAACAAAATATTCAACAACAATACCTCTTGAGTTATGTAGGCTCAACGGCTACAGCTATTTTGGTGTGTTTTATGTACTTCCTCTATCGAAAAAACCGCGAAACCCGCAAATTGAACCAAACATTGAATATCCAAAAAGAGGAGATTTTGACACAAAACGAAGAACTACAGCAGAACCAAGAGGAAATTTTGGCATCTCGAAATTTTATAGAAAAACAAAACGAGCATTTAGAAACGCAGAATATCCAAATACGCGATGGTATCAGAGCCGCCCTAACCATACAAACGGCAATCTTGCCTACAGAGGCGCACTTAAATCAACTTTTGGGCAAATATTTCGTGTGGTATCAGCCCAAAGATATTGTGTCAGGTGATTTTTATTGGATTGACCGCGTGGGCAATCAAACGTTTGTGATAGTGGCGGACTGCACAGGGCATGGCGTGGCTGGAGCGTTTATGAGCTTGATAGCAAGCAATTTATTGGAAAAAATTATCTTTCAACAAGATATTGTAAACCCTGCTGACATACTTACAGAGTTGCATATTTTGGTCAAAAAAGCCTTGCATCAGTCCGAAAATGACGACACTACAGGCTTAGATATTGCGATTGTGGCATTGGAAAAACAAGCCAATGGCACGCAAGTTGTATTTTCAGGAGCAAAGCGACCTTTGTACTACATAAATGCCTCCGCGCCCCAAAAAGTCCATACATTGCTTGGCTCGCGCAAATCTATTGGAGGCTTCCAAAATGAAAAGATACATTTCG
>RDXI01000034.1 GCA_004292795.1 Bacteroidota bacterium
TCCTTGCCTACCTCTGCTGTGAGTGGGTTTTTCTTTATCTTGCCTCTTGGCTCGCCTCTTTCAAAGTCGTAGGCTACTACTATGGAGTCTTTGCTCAACAATACGCCTTGCAAACGTCCATAAGGACATATTACGATACAGGCTTGTTCGCGTAGGTAAGCAAAAACAAAGTAGAAAACGCCAGAGAAAAACACGAGTCCTATAAATCCAGCCAAATGCTTTGATGGCGGTTGAGAAATTATCTTGCCTACTTGGTCTATGCCTATCAGGTAAGCCATCAAGGTATGCGCCACTAAGACCGCAATGCTCAAAAATATGCTCTGTTTGAGTGTTTTACGCCAAATTTTGTCAAAATCCCAAGAACGTTCTGCCAATTTACGTTGTGCATTGGCATCTCCTTCTATCCAGTATTCTATTTTGCGAAACACGATTTCCATAAATAAGGTCTGTGGGCAAGCCCAACCACACCACAATCGCCCAAAGGTAATGGTGAATAGGATAATGAAAACAAAGAACGTGATAACGGCTAAGGCGAATAAATGGAAGTCTTGAGGCATAAATACGCGCCCAAACACGACAAATTTTCGCTCAAAGATGTTAAACAGAAAGATAGGGTGTCCATTTATCCAAATAAAAGGATTGGCAAAAAGGACTATGAGCAGTAGTATAGATAGTATGGTTCTATACTTTTTGAAGAAGCCTGTAACGTGTTTAGGGTAAATCCAAAGACGCTTACCTGTGTCACTGATAGTGGCTATACTGTCGCGGTATTCTTCGGCATCTTCGTATATAACATTTTCTAAATCTTTCATAAGTGGGGTTTTGTTTTTTCTTTGATGTTGGTTGTTAGATGTTAGATGTTAGATACTTGACGCAAACACTCTAATATCTAACCAGCATCAAACAACCAACATCTATCAACCAGCATCTAACATCAAACATCTATTTCTTCGCCTTGTCGCCTTGTGGAGCTTTGGCATTAGGTGGGTTTGTTCCTTGCATACTTAGGATATAACTTGCCAAACTTTGTATATCTCCAGAGGAAAATTTTTTTTCCCAAGGCACCATACCCTTTGCTTG
Source organism: Bacteroidota bacterium (assembly GCA_004292795.1). Lineage (GTDB taxonomy): Bacteria > Bacteroidota > Bacteroidia > Cytophagales > Microscillaceae > RDXI01. Next base: position 1,081 of record RDXI01000034.1, read on the forward strand.
TACGCCATACTTGATAGTTTTGAAGATGCTTTTTACATCTCCACCATGTAGCCAATACGCATCAGTCAAATTGGGACCCATTCCACCCTCGCCTGCTACGCCATGACAGCTTTTGCAGTTGGTATCATAGAGCGATTTGGCTTGTGCGAGGCTTGCTTTGTCTTTTACTTGCTTCACATTGGTTTCATCAACACTATTTGCCATTGTTTTTTGGTAAGCGGCAATTTCTATTTGCGCCTGTTTTTCTTCTTCTTCATACTCATTGGCTTGGAGTGGGAACGTACCCCAAACGTGATAAATGAGCATATAGAATACGGCAAAAACTATCGTAAAATAGAAGCCATACACCCACCAAGGTGGCATATGATTGTCCAATTCGCGTATGCCATCATAATTGTGGTCGAGCAAGATGTCCTTTTCACGTTCAAGGGGAATAGCGTTGGTAAGCCCTTTGTCCAATGACTTCCACATACTGCCCCAAACGCTTTCTGTTTTGGCTTTGCCTTGTTTGTCGAGTATCATGTATTGCACCGCATACAAGACGTACATAGCCGTAAACAACACCAACACAGACACAAGTAAGGTCATACCACCCACAAACCAAAGCATGAGTTCGTCAGACGTAGGCGACTTCCAAGTTGGTTTGGATTGACTGAAGGCTTGCATACTCCCTAAGTAAGTAAGGAACAAGAAGGCGACAGTCTGTTTAGATATTTTATTAAGTTGTTTCATTGTAATCAAAAGGATATAAGGTAGAACCATCTTCTAAGGGTTTGTTGCGCATGGTTTGGATATAGCCCTTATTGGCAAAGAGTACCCAAATCAAAAGTCCTATAAAAAATAGAAAGAATATACCAAAAGAGATGAGCGGATAGATAGAAATACCTGCAATCTGCTCGAAATAGTGTTTGAACATGGGAGTGGGGGAATATGGTTGTATGGTTGATTGTTATATGGTTAATTGTTGTATGGTTGATTGTTATATGGTTAGGTGTTGTATGGTTGGGTGTTGTATGGTTGGTTGGCATTTGATTTAGTATTTTAATATGTGTTGTTAGCTACAAAAGAAAACAATCAACCATACAACCATACAACAATCAACCATACAACCATTTAATTCTCATCTTTTGCCTTGATGTCCGTACCGAGCCTTTGTAGGTAAGCTATGAGGGCTATGATTTCGCGGTCTTTGTTAGCTTTGATGCTTGGGGTAGATTTTGCCAAGTTCTCGACTATCTTGCTTGCCTGCTTTTCCATGTCCGCTAAGGCTTGTTTTTCATATCCTGCGGGGTACGGCACGCCCAAAGTACGCATGGCATTGATTTTCGCGCCTATTAGGTTTTTATCCCAATCATATTGATACAACCAAGGATACGCGGGCATAATAGAACCTGTAGCAATGGAGTTCGGGTCGAGCATGTGGTTGTAATGCCAGTCATCACCATATTTGCTACCTACGCGGTGCAAATCGGGACCTGTACGCTTCGAACCCCATAGGAAAGGGTGGTCATACACAAACTCGCCTGCTTTAGAATATTCACCATAACGCTCTACTTCACTTCGGAAAGGTCGTATCATTTGAGAGTGGCAATTCACACAACCCTCGCGGATATAAATATCACGTCCCTCGAGTTCAAGCGGAGAATAAGGTTTTACTGATGCAATGGTCGGGATATTAGATTTAATCAAAAAGGTAGGTACAAGCTCGATGAGTCCTCCAATTAGAATGGCAATGGTCGCTAAGATAGTGAAAAGCATAGGTTTTGCTTCCAAAACATGGTGCCAACCACCCGAAGAGGTATGTGCTTTTTCCAAAGCGGGAGCCTCTGCCGCCTCATTAGGCAAGAATTTTCCTGAAGAAGCCGTTTTCATGAGGTTGTAAATCATCACAAACACACCCACCAAGTACAAAGTACCCCCGACAGCCCTTAGCATGTGCATAGGCAAGATTTGCGAAGTAGTAGAAAGGAAGTCCGTATATTGCAAGATGCCATCGGGCTTAAACTGCTTCCACATCAAACCCTGCACGAGTGCCGCCACATACAAAGGCAACGCATACACGATAATGCCCAATGTGCCGAGCCAAAAGTGCGTATTTGCCAATTTTTGTGAATAGAGTTTGGTTTGCCACATTCTCGGCACGAGCCAGTAGGCAAGGGCAAAAATCATAAAACCATTCCAACCTAACCCGCCAATGTGTACGTGGGCGATAATCCAATCCGAGAAGTGAGCGATAGCGTTCACATTTTTAAGCGAAAGCATGGGTCCTTCAAAGGTAGCCATACCATACGCAGTAACCGCCACGACCATGAACTTCAAAATAGCGTCTTCGCGTACCCTATCCCACGCCCCGCGCAAGGTAAGCAAGCCATTTATCATACCACCCCAAGAAGGCGCAATGAGCATGATAGAGAAAACTACACCCAAACTTTGCGCCCAATCAGGCAAGGACGTATAAAGCAAGTGGTGAGGACCCGCCCAGATATAAATGAATATCAACGACCAAAAGTGTACGATAGAAAGTTTGTACGAATACACAGGGCGGTTCGCCATTTTAGGCAAGTAGTAGTACATCATACCCAAGAAAGGCGTAGTGAGGAAGAACGCCACCGCATTGTGTCCGTACCACCATTGCACAAGTGCATCTTGCACACCCGCATACACATAATAACTCTTGAACCAGCTAAAAGGCAACTGCATAGAGTTCACAATATGCAAAACTGCCACTGTTACCACCGTTGCGATGTAAAACCAAATAGCCACGTACATGTGCTTCTCTCGGCGCACAAAGATAGTACCCATCAAGTTCAGCGTGAAAGCCACCCAAACCAACGTGATAGCTATATCTATAGGCCACTCCAATTCAGCGTATTCGTGTCCAGACGAATAGCCCAAAGGCAAGGAGATAGCCGCCGCCAAGATGATGAGTTGCCAGCCCCAAAAGTGGATAGCACTCAAGGTATCACTCCACATACGCGCCTTGAGCAAACGTTGTGTGGAATAATACACCCCTGCAAACATAGCATTGCCCACAAACGCGAATATAATGGCGTTGGTATGCAAAGGGCGAATACGCCCAAAAGAGGTGAAGGGAATACCCAAATTCATCGCAGGATAAAATAATTGTATCGCCGCGATAAGCCCTACCAACATTCCGACTACCCCAAATATAATGGAGGCAATCAGAAACAATCGGACAGTGCTGTTGTCATACTCAAATTTCTCAATTTTCATAAGATAGAGGTGCTTTGGTAACTATAAACATTTGTACTATACATTTCTTGCCTACTGAAAGGCATCAAAAACTATAGCACAAAGGTAGCCCGCCCCCTGTCCGATTCAAATGAGTGCAGTTAGGCGAAAAAGTAATATTTGCGGGGTGATAAACTGACAAATATCATTTTTTTCGCAAAAACAAGGTTTTGTGTAGTTTTTTGGGAGGAAAGTGATAGTTTTGCAACCATTATGAAAGCATATTTTGTTATTTTATTCCTTGCCTGCTGTGCTTGCAAGCCACGATTGGACAATAGCAAGTGCCAAATATATATCAGCAATCAGCTCGTGGTCTTGTATGAAGAACCTAAAAACTTCGCTCAAGAATCAGTAAAAGTGCCTACAGGCAAGTATGATGTGTTGGATACCCAAACAACTGAATGGGTAGATAAAAACCAGCGTTGGCTCAAAATACAAGTAGGCAAGCGCGAAGGCTGGATAAAAGACAATACTTGGACTATCGAAAAAAAATCAGATGCCTGCAAGTAGGCAAGCAAGTTTTTACAGCGATAAAGTATCTCTATATCCTTTAGGATATTTTTCTTCGTTATTGAGTTACACTTTACCTATCCTAAAAATATGAAAATATTGTTATATTGTTTGTTGCTTTTGGGCGGTGTGGGGCAGGCAAGTTTTGCCCCCGCGCCTGTTCTGTTGGCGCGTTATCCGCTCAAGACTAATGGCACAGATGCCTTAGGCAAAAACAGCTCGCTTAGATTGTTTGGCATCGACTTCGATAAAATAGGCGCGAATTGCCAAGGCGCGTATGACGATTTTGAGGCAGGCAAGGGTGTAATGATATTAGCCCCACCCATCGAAGGCATGAATATGCAAAACTTTTCGGTCAGGGTGGACTTTCAAGTGTCAAAAACAGCACTTATGCCTGTTTTTGCTATAGACAGAAGTTGCAGACATTTGATGTTTTACCTCACACAAAGCGGAAAGGTGGCACTTTGGGCAGTCAATGGCGACATCAAAAAGGAAAGTACGCTTACCTACAAAACCAATACTTGGCATACGGCTACATTGGTGTATGCCAACAAAACAGCTATCCTATATTTGGACAAAACCGAAGCCTTGCGCGTGCCTGTAACCTTGTCTGCTTCTTGCCTACGCACCCAAAACGCGAATGACATCAGCACCACCAACTTTAGCAATGGAGGCGTTTTTCAAGGCTATTGGCGCGACTTGCGCGTCTATCGTGGCGTTTGGACACCCCAAACCAAAGAAGCACCCTTGCCTACAGGCACAGGAGGAGGCGATAAACCAAAACCCGATAACCCTAAACCTGACAACCCGAAACCCGATAACCCTAAACCTGACAACCCCAAACCCAATAACCCCACCGCTTGGCGAAGCCTTGACTTTCCTGTAGTAGGCAAGCCCTCGACAGGCTTTGAGAATTTGAGAAGGCAATTTTATAGCCTCCAAAACAAGGCTGGCAACCTCGAAGTAGCGTGGCAAGACCAAGACAACAAGAAAGTATATCTTTCGCGCTTTGATGCCAATTTGCAGAAACCACAGCAAATAACCTTGCCTACGCCCTCGAATACGGAGCTTTTGGCAGTAACGAATGACAACGAAGACAACTATTATTATGCCGTTTACAAGAAAAAAACGACTGACGCAGGCAATGACATTTTGACTATGTGCAAGGCAGACAAAAACGGCAAACAGCTTGCCCAACAAGTACAAAGTTCTGCCCAAAAAGATTTGGATTTATGGGACATTGGTTCGTATGCGGGTGTATTGGCATACAGCAAAGGAAAAGTGGCGATGTTCATGGCGAGGCGTATGAACAAAAGTTCTGATGGACTCAATCATCAGGGCGGTATAGGCGCGTTGTTTGATGCAAGCAATATGAAATTGCTACAAAACTATGGGCAGACTTCGGGACACTCTTTCGATAATTTCTTGATGGTCAATAAAAATGGCGAATTTATTGGCATGGACTTAGGCGACAACTACCCACGCGGAATCAATATGCACAAGTTCGATGAAAACTCGACTTACATCAAACATAAGTTGGTTTATACCTTCAAGACGTATCACGGTACAACGCCCCAGAGTCCCGCAGGGGCAACTTACCCCAAATATGGCGAAATAAGCACACCCCAACAAGCTTTTTACAAATGGTCGAATGATAACGGCACTTATACAGAATTGGGAGGAATTGTAGAAGTGAATGATGGCTACTTAGTCATTTTTGCAGGCGAGCCAGATGCGACAGGCAAGTCTATCAACAATGCACGCGCCACTGCCTACGAAACGATTGATGCCCGCAATTTGGGCTTCGTCAAAGTGCGCAAGGATTTCGAAAATGCCCAAACGCTCAAAGAAGCCATACTTTCTAAAGGCGCGTCAGAGGTAGGCGGATTTTATACGTTTGGGGGAGATTGGAGCAAACAAGCAAACGAGGGCGTAGTATGGCTCACGAAACACAAGAATCCCAAAACCGAAAATGTTATGCACATCAAAACAATAGGCTTGCCTAACGGCAATACTTTAGTGCTGTACGCCACAGACAAAAGCGGTTGGGGCGAAGCGGAAGCGTATCAGCCTTATATGATGACCTTAGATGCAAACGGCAAAATAAGCTCGCCTGCCACTGCTTTAGACAAAAAAATCGCCTTCAATAGGCGAGATGAGGCTCTGTTGGTAGGCAAGCGCGTTGTAGTGGTGCAAGGCATCACCGAAGCAGGCAATGCGCTACGCTTGCATATTTTGGAACTGAAGTAACGCGGGTTTGGAATTGAAAGCTGTTTGTGTCTGTTGCCGAATTTGTGCTATAGATATAAACAGCTCAAACTCACTCACTTACTCACTCATTCACTCACTCTTTCGATACAATATCCGCCAATTCCAATAGCCATATACTGCTAAGACGATAAAAATAGCATACAAAAAAGTATAGAGCCACAAGGCTTTGTAGGCAAAAAGCCCCACATACAACACATTGGCAACAATCCACACAAACCAATGCTCGATGTATTTTCGTGCCATCATATACTGCCCCAAGATGCTCAAGGTAGTAACAAGTGCGTCCAAATAGACTGCATCACCTTTGATGTGAAGCAATAGCCTTACCAACAACGCCCAACCGATAATGCCTAAAAACAGCAGGTACAAAGTAGTGTTGAAGGGCATTTTTTGTATCCATAGTTCCGACTTGTCCTTGCCTCCATACAGCCAACTGTAAATGCCATACAGCGCACTTATGGCAAAAAAGAATTGGAGATACATATCCCCAAATAGGCGTTGGTCATAAAAAAGTTTGGCACTGAGGATAGAGCTTACAATAGCCCAACCCCAGCCCCAAACGTTCTCGCGGGCATTGAGCCACACGCAAATCAAGGAAGTAACAAAACCCCAAAATTCGTAGGGGTTTTGTCGGATATATTCCAGCATTAAATCAATTCGATCAAAAGAAGTACAAGCGCAATGACTATCAAAATAAGCCCAATAACTGCTATGATGTCGTTGAATAGCAAGGTCAAAATAATGCCTATGATACCCAATATAGCCGCAATACGAAGATTGCCACTCAATTTTTTGGCTTCTTTGATTTTGTTGATGTCTTCAGGCGAGAGCTTCGAGTTTTTCTGTGCCTGTTTCAACGCGTAGCGTTCTGCTTTAGCCGCCACACGCTTCACTGCCCACTTGCCTATGCGCGAGTTCAGTATTTTTTGCGCTTTTTGGATTTTCTTGTCCAATTTGGCTTGCTGTGTCGCGGTGGGCTTTTGCACTGTTTTGGTTACTGCCACTTTGGGCTGTTCAGTAGGCAAGCTTGCCTTCGGTGTTTCTACCACTGCTACAGTAGCAGGGGCATCTGTCAAAGGAAGCTCCTCACGCACACCTGCGGAGGCTTCGATGGAGGTTTGTGCAAGAGCAAACTGCGCTCCCAACACGAGTGCAAGCGTAGTCGCGCTTACAAAACGTAGTAATTTTCGCATATTCGGAATAGTGTTGAAGTTTGAAGCCCTAAAAATAAATACAAATTATGATTATCCCAAATTTTTTGAGGGTAGGCAAGCAAAAAACAAGCAACTTGCCTACGATTGCCCCACAAAAAGAGGTTCTACAACCTTTTGGGCGCGTATCGGATAATCAACTCGGTGATGATTAAATTCGGAATCCAATTTATCCACGCGGTAAGGGCAATGATAAGGTCGTGGGGCATATCTGTATAAAGCGACAAAACGGGAGTCCAAAAACGAAGCGTTACCGCTGAGAAGGTAAGGGCATAGCTTCGGGCTGTCCACGCCATGTGCGCCTTGAAGTTGCCTTGACGCACATAGTAGTAGGCAAGGTACGTGCTGACGAGCCACAAAACCGACAAGACCACAAAACCCGCTTGGGCAGGCAAGCCTCCGTTAGCAAACAACGCCATGTAAAAACCGCTTGGCACACCCGCCCCCAACACAGAAAAAATATATAACTTGCCTGCAAAATGATGCAAAGCCTTATATTTGCGCCTTAAATAGCCCACAAATTGGAAAGGTCCCACGAGCAGACACAAAATACAACTTGTGATGTGGAAATAAAACGCGGTCATCCAAACCCAATCCTTCACAAAGTCTTGTTTAGCCAATAAAAAGCCTACATTGGTGCGAAAAAAAGCCCAACCGCGCTCTGTATAGCCCGCTATGTACCATACAAACGTGATGAAGCACAAGAAAAAAGCACCATACAAACACACCAACCACGCCCCACGAAAAGCCACATTGGACAAGAATTTTGCAAACATAAGCTATAGTATTTTGTTGAATATACCCAATTTCACACCTAAAATTACGCAATATTTCGAGATAATGATGAGGCAAGGCGAAAATAAGGCAGTTTTTTTTATGCAACAGGCAGGCAAGGCGGTTTTGTACCCCTTCACGCTCTTGTATGGAGGCATCACGCAGGCAAGGAACGCTTTGTATGATGCACAAGTTTTCGCCCATTATCAGCCCTCAACGCCTCGCCTGCTGAACGTGGGCAACCTCACTGTAGGCGGAACGGGCAAAACGCCTCATGTGGAAATGTTTATTCGAGGCTTGGCTTCGAGCTACAAAATCGCTACGCTTAGTCGCGGATATGGCAGAAAGACCAAAGGCTTTCGAATAGCACAACCCACTGACTCGCCTGCCACACTGGGCGATGAACCCTATCAAATATACCAAAAATTCGCCGAGCAAGTGTTGGTTACTGTAGGCGAGAAACGCGCCCTTGCCGTACAAGCACTCGAAAAATTGCACCCTGAAATAGACCTTGTTTTGCTTGATGATGCCTACCAACACCGCGCCATACAAGCGCATGGCAATATCTTGCTTACGGACTATAACCGCTTGTTTTACAATGATTTGCCCTTTCCTGCGGGGCGTTTGCGCGAAGGTAGGCAAGGCGCGAAACGTGCCGACATTATCATTGTGAGTAAATGCCCGCCTGACTTGCCTACTGCCCAAAGAACGGAAATAGAAAAGAAAATTAGGGCTTATGCTATGCCCGAAACGCCCATTTTTTTTACGTCTTTGCGCTATAGTTTGCCCTTGCCTGCAGGCGAGTCTGTTACGTTGCTGACAGGCATAGCCCACGCACAGCCGTTGTTGCGATACCTACAAACGGTTTATGCTGTAGAAAAACATTGGGAATTTCCCGACCATTATCATTACTTGCCTACCGACCTTCAGAAAATCACGTCCTCGCCTATCCTCACTACCGAAAAGGATTTTGTAAAGCTCTCACAGCCCGACTTGGCGCAGGCTTTGGCAGGCAAGCAAGTTTTGACCTTGCCTATTGAGGTGTATTTCTTGGAAGGAGAAGCGCGTTTTTGGGCAGAAGTACAACAGCTTTTGGGCGTTTGAAAAAACTTTATTCTGAAAAAGTTGGAATCACAAAAATAAAACTGTATTTTGGCATAGTTTTTTAAGTTAGTTTATAGCACAAGGTGTTTCGAAAGCGTCTGTTCGCCCCAAAACACTTAGTAATCCACAACCTAAAAATCGTATGGCTTTCCGCATTCGTAAGATACGTACTAAGTTACAGCTCTATTTTATGGGGCTGATAGGCGTGTTTTTGGCTACGCTTACGGTGCTTTACTTCTATAGCTTGCGTTATCAAGCCTACTACACGCTTCGCAACGAAGCCAATGCCTTGCAAGTAGCCTTGCCTAAAATGGTGAAGGCAGAGCAGGATTTTATTCTATTGGAGAGCAAAAGCCTACAATTTTTGCTCGAAGGCGAAACGCCCAACCTGAACCGCTACAATCAATACAGCCTTGCCATTCGCCAACTTACACAAAGCCTTGAGGAGCAACCCATTATTAACAAATTGGGTATGCGAGCCTCTTTGCACGAAGCGCAAACACTTTTGCAAAAACACCACGAAGTTTTTACGGACTTGGTAGGCAAGTTGCGATTGCGTGGCTTCAAAGGCTACGGCTTGGAGGGCAAAATGCGTGATGCCGTATATCGTATGCAAACGCTCAAGAGCTTGCCTCCGTTGGCTATCCTGACTTTGCGCAAGTACGAGAAAGATTTTTTGCTTCGCAAAGATGATACTTACCGCGACACGCTCCACGTAGAAGCACAAAAATTCATAGCCCAAGCCCAAGAAAAAATACGCCAAGATGCTATAGCGAGCCGTATGGCGGTGGACACTGCCGAGCAAGCCCAAATCAAAAATTTGGTGGAGGAATATGTGAGGCAATTTGATAAAATAGCTGACATCGAAAAAACGATAGGGCTACAAGGCGGGCAACAAGGCTTGTATGGCGACATAGGCAATACTACCACGCTGATAGAGAAGAAATTAGCCAAAATAACTGAAGAGATACACCTCAAAACCAAAAGCCTTACCAACAGTTCTACGCAACTGCTCTACATTTTTACTATTACGATTATCGTGTTGGCGATTGCCTTCGCGCTCATCATTTCGTACCGAATGGCAACGCCTATCGTGGTACTTGACCGCATAGCGCGTTCTGTTACAAAGGGCTTACGCAACCAAGAGCAATTATTGGACACCATACGCAACCAAGACGAAATAGGCAGTTTGGCAAAAAGTTTCAAAGAAATGTTGGTGCGCCTGAAATCCACCATTGCGCAAGCCCACGAAAGAAACCGCAAGCTCGAAGAGTTTGCAGAGAGCGAAACCAAACGCAGATGGCTAACCGAAGGGTTGAGTATTTTTAATGAGATTTTGCGCAATAACCAAATAGACCTCGACAGGCAAGCCTTCGAAATCGTGTCCGAAGTAGTGAAATATACGAAAAGTGCGCAGGGCGGGCTTTTTATTGTGAACCACGAAAATACACAAGATAAGTTCCTCGAACTCAAGGCTTGCTATGCTTATCAGCGCAGAAAGTACCAACAAAAACGCATCAATCACCGCGAGGGCTTGGTGGGTATGGCGTGGGCTACCGAACAAACGATGCTCGTGCAAGACATTCCTGAAGACTACGCCTATATCTCGTCTGCTTTGGGCGAAGCTCCGCCAAAGTGTCTGCTCATTGTGCCTATGCGCTCTGATGAAGGCATCGAGGGCGTATTGGAAATTATGTCGTTTGTGAATTACCAAGACTTTGAGATAGAGTTCATCGAAATCCTATCACAGCGTATTGGCAATGCTTTAGTAGCCCTGAAATCCAACCAAAAAACAAAAGAACTGTTGGCTATTTCCGAAAAAATTGCCCAAGAAGCCCAAGAAAAAGAAGCGGAATTGCGCAAGCGTTTGGAGGAAAGCCAAGTGTGGATACACCAATTCGAGCAAAAACTCAACAAGACCTCCGAAGAAGCGCAAATCTATAACGCCATTCTCGGCAGGGTATATGCGGGTATGTTCATCACAGACGACCATTTCCGTATTCAGTTGGTAAACTTGTATGTAGCGAAAAGACTCGGCTACAAACGCGGGGAGTTGGAAAATCGCCCTGTAGAGCTGTTTTTGGAAACAGAAAATCAACTTTGGCGCGATGAACAAACGAACCGCATGGTATTGCAGTTGCCTTTCTTCCACCAAACTGTAGAAGGCAAGGTTACGGATAGGCGAGGCAATGAATACGCCATAGAAGTTACGGCAGGCAAGATAGAGGCAGAAGGGCGTACTTTGTATGTGTTCCTATTCAACGAAACCGAAGCCAACGCCAACCTACAACCCACTGCCAAAACCGCCAATTTGAAGATTGCAAGTTAGGTTTTAGAGAAGCATAAAAAAGCAGGCAAGATTTGAGGCTTGCCTGCTCAAATATACAATTCATCTCAAGTGTCTTTTAAAAAGTTGTGTATGCTCACTTCTTATTTAATGCTTCCTGAATGTATTTTTTGAGATTTTCGTAAGCGTCTTTTGTACCACTGTGTGAGTAAGTAACTTTGTGTTCTTTATCTAATACAAAAAAGGTAGGCACAACATACACTTTATAGGCATCACGTTCTTTTTCTTGAAAAAGTACATTTGTGTAAAATACACTACCAGCATATTTTTCAAGATGTTTTTTGATGTTTTCTTTTGATTTATCAAAAGCCATTCCGATAAATACTAGATCTTTTCCTGCAAATTCTGTTTGCAATTCTTTCATTTTGGGCAAAAATTTTATACATGGCGAGCAAGTAGTGTTCCAAAAATCTAACACAACTACTTTTCCTTGAAAGTCAGATAATTTCCAAATCTTATCACTTGAAACATCGGGACACTCCCAAGCTGGGGCAAGTGTATCTTTTGATAAAGATGTTTTAGGTTTAATGTGATTGTATTCTTTTGGCAATACAATGTCATAAGTACTCAAATCTTCTAAATTAGGGAGGTTGAATTGTTGGTCGGTTATAACAATCCGTTCATACACATTTTCTGTATCCTTTTTTCGGTTATTGTAAATAATTTGTTCTATCAAATAACTTTGTTTATGAATATGAAGTGTGTAATAGGTTGAGTTTACAATGTAATGCTTAGAAGTTTCCTCATTCTTCTGAATAGATTTATTTAGAGAAGCCCAAAATTTTTCTGAATTTGCAATAGGTAAGTGCATATAGTATCGTCCATAATCGCTAAGACTCGCAGGTTGTGTTCCATAAATAACGTCATTCGACATATTTTTTAATAATAACTGCAAATTCTTCGCCCCCTTTTTTTTTAGGGCGCATTGTACTTTTTGTAAAGGTGCATCTGTAGGCAAGGCATGATTGTAAATGGTGTACATGAGCTTTCCTGTTTTAGTATGATGTTTCAAATCTACTTCATACAGAATAGTATCGAGCTTGTTAGCTTTTTTTTGGTATAAATTATATTGAATGTTACTTGTTTGAGCATTTGCATACACTTGTTTAGTTTTTTCAAGAATATGCTTGAGGTTATTTGCCAAAGGTTTTTTTTGGGCAAACAAAGTCATATGATTAAGCAACACCCACACACACATTAAACATAAAAATATCTTTTTCATATCAAATGACGGAAATAGAAAGATGGAAAAATAATTTAAAATATATAATTTCCCAAAACAAACATGAAATTTTGTTTTGGGAAGCTGTTTTTGGGAAGCTTAGAATTCTACTCTAATTCTGAAACAAATGACTCAATTAATGAAGTCCTTGTTATAATTTTTGAACAAGCACCATGACCTGATGAGCATCTACATCTTCCTATCCAATTCATAGAACATGGACATTGCAAATCTGATGAAGTGCATTGAACTTCTCTACCCATCAAAACATAATCCGTACCTTCTTTTACAACCTCTGCCACTATATATTGGCGTTCTGCATTGGCATTCGTGATAGGCAACAAGAGCATATACTCTGTCTGACTTGTTTGGCTATTTACTTCATCAACAATATATACTGTAGAATCAGCACTTACAGTTACATTGTTAGCTTGTGCAAAAGCGTTTACAATAGCTGTTTGGAATTGTTGTTGCGAGAACTCAAATTCGATACCCTTGCTTGTTTCATTGGCAATAATTAAATTTCCTGTGCTATTTGTTCTTTGCGCATCTGTGGAAGTTTTAATTTGTTGCTTTTCAGGTAACACTTCGTTAGAAGTTTCAGAGCAAGAGTACAACACAACGGCACTCATCATTACTAACAATGATGCAAAGATAGAGAGGATTTTTGTTTTTTTCATGTTTTTGGGGAAAAATTTGAAAAGTGAATAAGTTTTTCTGCAAAATTAGGGGCAACATTTTAAAAATCAATATTTCCAACTGCCTTTGTTAGGTACATATCTACCTTACAAAGGTACATTGTAGTATTTTTTTTCTTTGAGGGGTGTTTTTGGGGAAACTTTTTTCATAAAAACTTGTTTATACACCAAAAGAAGCATGTTTCTGCCTTACAAACCATTATTTCAGTATTTTATCCCTTACTACGTATGCTTAAACAAATCGCAGACAACATTCGTAACCTCCGCACCCACAAGGGCTTATACCCAAGAAGACTTTGCCAAACTGTTGGCGATGTCCACATCAGGCTATGCCAAACTCGAAAGAGGCGAAGTAGATATACCCATCACACGCCTTGAACAAATAGCCAAAGAATTTGATGTAAAACCGACTGACCTTATCAATGTGGGTGGTGGCTCTACTTCTATTATTTTCAACATTACCAATAGCCCCGCAGGTGGTAATAATCAAAGTACCATTTATGTAACGGCAGACGTGCAACATTTGTTTACACAAATGGCGGGGTTATATAATACTATAGCTGAACTACAGGCACGTATGGAAAAAATGGAGAAAAGCAGGTAAAGAAAATATGCTACTTCCCAATACAAAACTTAGAAAAAATAAAATCCAATAAATCGTTGTTGCTTACCTCGCCTACTATCTCGCCCAAGTGATAAATGGCTTCGCGCAAATCGCTGGCTATCATTTCAGTAGGCAAGCGCAAATCTAAGGAATTGCGCACAACGCCAAGTGCAGACAAGGCTTGTTGCAAACAATGCAAATGCCTCGCGTTGCTGATGATAATTTGCGACTCGTTGTGGTGAGTTTGGTGCAGGTGAGCCAAAAGTGTGTCTTCGAGGTGTTGCATATTTTGCTTATTTTGGGCAGAAATAGCCACAAATTTTTCCTTCTGTGCGAAGGTAGCCAAGACTTCAGGCGTTACCAAATCTATTTTATTGCCCACCAAATAATACGGAATTTCGTATTCTTGTAAGGCAGTTTCGGCTTCTTGCAGGTCAGCAGGCGAGGTACTCTGCACATCAAACAAGTACAAAATGAGTTGCGCCTCTTTGATTTTTTTGATAGTGCGCTCAATGCCCAATTTTTCTATCACGTCCTCCGTTTCACGAAGTCCTGCCGTGTCAATAAAACGAAAACGAATACCGCCAATATTTTTCTGTTCCTCTATCGTGTCGCGGGTTGTGCCTGCAATGCTGGAAACAATGGCGCGGTCTTCTTCCAAAAGCGCGTTCAACAAGGTCGACTTGCCTGCATTGGGCTTGCCTATGATAGCCACAGGAAAGCCGTTTTTCATCACATTGCCCAAACTATAGGAACTTACCAAACCACGAATAGTAGCCAAAAGTGCGTCATTTTGTTTGTACAATTCTGTACGGTTCGCAAATTCTACATCTTCCTCTGAAAAGTCCAATTCCAATTCGAGCAAAGCCGCTAACCTGATAAGGTCTTCGCGCATTTGTTTGATTTTGTCCGAAAAGCCACCACGCATTTGGTTCATAGCGAGTTGATGAGAGGCTTGTGAGTCGGAAGCTATCAAATCGGCAATGGCTTCGGCTTGTGCCAAGTCCATTTTGCTATTCAAAAAGGCGCGTTGGGTAAACTCGCCTGCTTGTGCGAGCCTTGCTCCCGCTTCGAGAACAAGGCGCAAAATTTCTTGCAATATGAAAGACGAGCCATGACACGAAAACTCTACCACGTCCTCGCCTGTAAAGGAACGCGGGGCGCGGTACAGACTAAGCATCACCTCATCAAGCGCTTCGCCTGTGGCGGGGTAGGCAAGTTTGGCAAAAAATAGGTCGGCTTTTGTGCCTGTAGCAGTAGGAAATGGTTTCCTCACGAGGCTTTGGGCTATAGCAATAGCTTGCCTACCTGACAAACGGATAACGCCCAATGCACCCACGCCCACAGGCGTAGCCAATGCCACGATAGTATCTTCTTTTGAATAAATTTGCATACAAAAATATGAATGAGTGAGGGAGTGAATGAGCGAATGGGTGTAGCTTTCTACCTTTTCACCCCTCTACCTCTCAACCCTTCAACCTTTTTACCTTACATAAACACGTCTTGCCCAATCGATATACATATTGGTTTCCTCTCGGCTGATGTTCATGGCATCTGCGATTTGGTAAATGAGGTTTTGCTCCTCGAGTACGAATTTGCCGTCCACAAAGCCAATGCCTATCAATTCCATAATGGCTGATACTTTGGATTTGCTGTTGCTGAAAAGTGCGCAAACCTCCTCTATAGAGGCATCAAGATACTGCACATCAATATCATCGAGTTCGAGTTCGCGCTTCATAGAATTGAGCAATACCATTTCTTGTTTGGAGATGGTGCTATCTATCGAAATGATTTTTTTGGCAAGGGTAAGAAACGCGATTTTCTCTTCTTGTTTGAGTAAATTTAGAAACATTGGGTATGTTGAATGGTTAAATGATTAAACGGTTATATTATTGATTTACAAAGTATTGCATACTACACTTTCATCTAAAATCCACTGCAAAACTGCTAAAACGTCCTGTGGGTTTTGAAAAGTAAGGGGTACGAGATTGGGTTCTATCCATAATTCCTTGCCTACCAATTTCAAAAAACACCATAAAAAGCCTGTACTCACACACCCATAAATGGCTTTTTGGGGCGTTCCTTCGCGCTCATTGAATATTTGTGCGGCATACATTTCCGCGCCACATTGTCCCCAACCCTTCTCGATGCTGTCTTTTTTTGCCTCTACCAAACAAAAAATAGGCGAGGTAATATCGAGCTTGTTGGGAACAGTCGTGAGAATGAAATCACAAAAGCCATTCAAGTTTTGGGACTTATCCACATCAAACTCATAGCCCGAAAACGAACTCATTTTGTGCGGGTTTTGTCGTTTTAGCTCCTTTATAATGGGTGCGATAACATATTCCGACCTTGCTTTTTCTGTAAACATTGGTTCATTTACCGCCTCTTCCAAATTTTGCAAAAGTAAAGTGCTGGCTTGAAAAGGGGGCAAAGTAGTAGAAATCCACGTTCTGCTTAGGTGATTTATCCCAAAATCTTTTTGCAACTGCTCTAATTTTTTGAATTTATTGTAAGCCATAAGAGAAATGTGAAATATAAGCAAAAGTACGCTTTTTTGTTGATAAACACAAAACTTGCCTACTTGGGCAATGCTCAAGGTTTGAGGTTTTGGGCGAATGTAGGCAAGGTAATAGTCGGCTTGCCGAGTTCGTCCCATGTATTTTGGGAGGTAAAAGGTTCGGGATAGTTGTTGAGGGCTTCGAGAATGTGTGCGCCATAATTCATTTTGGTAGAAAAATAGCCTGCAAATTTCAGCATACCCAAAGGAGCGCGACTTATGGAAAGTTTGGCGTGTGGATAGTGCGTTATGAACGTCTGCACTGCTTCATCTGCTGTAAAGGCTTCAGTGCCTTGCACGTCATATTCTCGGCTTTCAGTAGGCAAGTTTCGGAACGATTGGGCAACTTGCCTGCCGTAGTCCTCGCCTGCTATGAAGTACATCTTGTGGTTCGACTTGCCTGCCAACAACATTTTATTGCCTTGCCTATAGACGTAGGCGAGGGTTTCCATAAAGTTCGAAGGGTAGAAAATGGTATAAGGCACACCCGATGCTTTGATGAGGCGTAGGGCTTCTTGCTTCACGTCAAATACCCACCAATGAAAATTGTTCATGCCTTGATAGCGTTGCACCACAGAAGAAAGGTAGGCAAGGCGTTTGACAGGGCTTTTTTTGATGGCTTCGAGCAGGTTGCGTAGTCCGTCTGTTTCGGTGTGAAAGGCATTTTTTCCTTCGGTTTGTTTGACCGAAAGATTGAGATACACCGCGTTTTGATTTTCGAGGGCTTTTACCAAAGACGCTTGGTCTTGTAAGTCGCCCTCTATTGTGCGTACTTCGGTAGGCAAGTTTGCTTTTGGGGCATTGCGCACCAAAGCCGTTACTTCGAAACCCGCTTGCACGAGTTGTTGTAATACAGGTTTGCCGAGCATACCCGTAGCTCCTATGAATAAAATCTTGGTAACCATAAACACAAAAGTACAACAAAAACAGCGTTCTACAAAAGTTTTGTTGGTAGTTTTGCACAAAGGGCGTATTTTTGCCTTACTTTTACTAAAAACGTGATGATGACACTTTTCAACTTCTTGGGAATTTTCTTTATTTTCTCGCCTTTTTTCACTGATTTACAAGCCAAAACAACGCTTTCTTTCGGCAAGGACTCCACACAAAGAGAGGAGGCACAGGCAGGCATAGACGAGTCTCGCCTACCCCAATTCGAACTACGCGAGAACCCTATGGTGGCAAGGCGCGACAGTTTGGTGGCATTGGCAAAAACCTTTTTGGGCAGACCTTACGTCTGGGGTGGCACTACGCCTTATGGCTTCGATTGTTCGGGCTTTGCGTGGTATCTTTTCAGACAATTTGGCTACAATATGCACCGAATGTCAGGCGACCAAGCTACGTTGGGGCGTTGGGTAAAGACCGAAGAAGCCGAACCGGGGGACTTGGTTTTTTATGGCTATCCTTATGGCAACACCTACGTTTATACGCATACAGCCATTGTATATAACCGCGATTCGAAAAACAATGTGAATGTGATACACAGCAGTTTCTTGGGCTTAGCTATCACAGGCATACACTTTGACCCGAACTATACCTGCCGACTTATTGGCATCAAGCGCGTGATTGAATAACCCTTCAAAACCTCTGCCCCCTCTTTTTTATGAATATTCTTTTGCTCGGAAGTGGAGGACGCGAACACGCCCTCGCTTGGAAAATGAAACAAAGCCCGCTTTGCGAAGACTTGTTTGTGATGCCCGGCAATGCTGGCACTGCGCAAGTTGCCCAAAATGTGGATATTGCCCTGAACAATTTTTCAGGCATTGCGCATTTTGTGATTGACAACTTGATTGACCTTGTGGTCGTGGGACCCGAAGAGCCACTTGTGAAGGGTTTGCGTGATTTCTTTGCGTTGAGCGAAAAATTACGTGATATTCCTTTTGTTGGTCCATCGAGGGCAGGCGCACAACTGGAAGGAAGCAAGGATTTTGCAAAAGAATTTATGCACAAACATAAAATTCCTACCGCGTCCTCGCGCACTTTTACGCTCAAGACCTTGTACGAAGGATTGCAATATGTTGAAAAACACACCTTGCCTGTAGTGCTAAAGGCTGATGGGCTTGCGGCAGGCAAGGGCGTTATCATTGCCACAGACACAGAAACTGCCAAAAGTACCCTGAAAGAAATGCTCGAAAATAAAAAATTTGGGGAGGCAAGCGAAAAGGTGGTGATTGAGCAATACTTAGATGGCATCGAGTTGTCTGTTTTTGTACTCACTGATGGCGAGCATTATCATATCTTGCCTACTGCCAAAGACTACAAACGCGTAGGCGAGGGCGATACGGGACTGAATACAGGAGGCATGGGCGCGGTTTCGCCTGTTCCTTTTGCAGATGCTACTTTTATGCAAAAAGTGGAAACCAAAATCATAAAACCCACTTTAGCAGGGCTGAAAGCGGATAAAATAGACTACATAGGCTTCATTTTCATTGGTTTGATGAATGTGAAAGGCGAGCCATATATCATAGAATACAATGTGCGTATGGGTGACCCCGAAACGGAGGCAGTCATTCCTCGCCTGAAGACCGACCTTGTGTCCCTCTTGGCACACGCAGGCACGCGAACCCTCGACCAAATCACGATAGAAGAAGACGAAAGAGTGGCAACTACTATAGTCTTGGTTTCGGGTGGTTATCCTGAAACATTCCAAAAAGGTTTTGCTATAGAAAAATTGGACGAAGTGAAAGACGCGCTTGTGTTCCACGCAGGCACTTCGCAAAACCCCGCAGAGCGCGTTTTGACCAATGGAGGGCGCGTAATAGCCATTACAGCCTTAGCGGATACAATGGAAGAAGCCCTTGCCATAGCCAACAAAGGCGCGGAAACTATAGAGTTTGAGAAAAAATACTACAGGCGCGACATAGGCAAGGATTTGATGTAACCTTATGCTAAAATAATTCTTAACTTGCGTACAAAACTTTACCACAAGGACACAAGAACACAAGAAAAAAAGGTAAAAGTAAGCTTCGTGACCTTACGTGAGTTCGGAATTAGATTTAAATGTAAAATATTGTAAATCAATGGATTGAATAGGCTTGCCCCAGCGGGGC
>RDXI01000309.1 GCA_004292795.1 Bacteroidota bacterium
AGATCACTTGGCTTCGGGTCATATTTTAATAACTTTTGTATTATTATTACTTGTTTTCACTTAACCTACAATTATTAAATTAAGCTTGCTATTAAAATATACTAACATACCCATGATGCAAAAGGTATAATGCTATCAATAAACTTATGTTGGAAGAAACTTTAACAGTTTTATCACACAGAGGGAAATTGACTACAAATACTTAGATGTATATAATTTCAAGTTTCTTTTAAAATCCCGTCCTTGAGGGGTCCTTTTCATCTTTCACTCACGTTACTCGTACACTATCGGTTATTTAAATAAAATTAGACGCAGTTCGTGGGAGAACTGTTTTAAAAATAAAAGAATGTTTTTATTTTTAGTTGATTAAGTTACATGAATTCTGTCTTCACAGGACTATTACCTTCTTTGGTTAATTACTCTGAATTATTAAAAACAGATCTTTTCAAATTGAGTCTAATACCGCATTCATTCGCCACTATTAACGGTTTCTAAATTAAATTTAGATTACAATAGTTACTTAAATGTTTTAATTTACTATCTATATAAAAAATAGCATAATAATATCAATAGAAGAAATTGATTCTTATTATTTAACTTTAATCACAAAAAGTGTTTTTCATAAAGTTATTTCGTTAGTCACAATAACGTTTTTATTTTAAATACCAAGTTATCCGTTATATACACGTACATCTTTTTTTAACAGAAAACTTAAAGGATTGATTGATTCTTAAAAAGGTATTAGTTCTCAAATAATACCTTTTATTAAACCTCATTAACAAGAATTTAAAACAAAATAAAAGCAATTCAATTGAAAAAAAAAAATAATTAATTTAGTTATTTTATAATAAAAAAGAAATAAAAATCCAATTTGACACGCTTTGGATAAGGGAGATGCAACGCCAAAACAAACAACTTATCTATCGTGAATTCTTTTGGAAACGTTCAGGTGGGGGGATAATGCCCAAAGAAACACCTTATATGCCCTAAAAAAACTACAAAACATCTGAAAAAATGCCTTGCCTGCGCTGTGTAGGCAAGGTTTTGTATTTCGTGGTTTTTACGCGTATATGCCTTGCCTACGCTGTGTAGGCAAGGTGAATTCGGAATTACATTCAAAACTAAAACATTGTAAACCAATTTGTTAGATACATGCTTCGTAAAAGGCTTTTACAGGCTAAAAATGTTCTTTTAATTCCGAACCCATGTGGTTATGCCTTCACCCAAACAAGGTCTGTCCAAATGAGATTATCGGCTATAGCAACTTGCTTCAGGCGAGCAAAATTAAAATCTCGCATATATGCAGTAAGGGCTTTTTCAATCAAACCTATCTCGGCTTTGAGATGCCAATGTGAGCCTTCTTTGTCATAGCACACCAAAAAAAGGCGGTTTTCCAAATGCCAACGCTGTTCGTGGCTTTGCGCGTCATAGAGCCAATGAATGAGATGCAAAGGATTTTCTTCTGCAAAGGCTTGTGTTTCGGTGTAGCCAAAAGGAAAAACGGTTGTTTTGTGGTCGAAGGGAATCCCATGCAAGAAAAAATCGATGCTTTGGTGTTTTTCGTTGGGGTGTGCCTCTATGCCCTGAAAAGAAGCCAAAATACGCTCCACTGCCACAGACGACCAGTAGTTATACCAACGGTTCAGGGCGTAGTCTTTCCATTTGTCGTAGGCAGGCAAGGGCGCAAGTTGCCTTTCTATTTCGAGCAACAAGTCTTCGAAATACAAAATTTCAAAAATAAAATGCGTGAGTTTGTCCGCCTTGTTGTCTTGTTTCTTGTGCCAATGATACGGAAACGCCCAACGCTTCTTTAGCTCCGTTTCTATTTGGTGCAGAGAGGCTATAGAAAAATCCATGTTTGTTTTGTTTTGTGTAGGCAAGTTTATTCTACCCACATTTTCCAATTCGCCATAAAACGAGGCGGGATACGGTGTGTATTCAAGAAAAAAGGCACAACGCCCACAGATGTCCCCAACAAGGCTGGCACAATAAGCGTAGGGTCAAAAATGGCTACTATAACTGTTGCGCCCAATCCAATTAATATCCAATAAACCCCTCCTGCTACGCCCAAAGCCCGCAAAACTTGCTTGCCTGTTGTCATTTTGCGTATGCCTATCAAGGACTCGAAGTGCGCGTATGTATTATCCATAAACACAATCGAGCTATCTGTAATATGCCTTACGCGGGCTTTCGAATACAGCACTTTGCCATACTTGGGCGCGTGTAGGTTCAGGACATCTACGTTGATTTTGTGCGGATTTTGGGTGTAATAATCCACATGATACGCTAACTGCAGTTTGTCCCCTGCTTTGATGATGTACTCCTTGCCTGTTTCGGGGTGCTTGATGTGCAACACTTTTGTTTTTTGGGCGTATAGCTGACCGCACAGCATATACAACAATGCCCACAATATCATTTTTCGCATACACAAAGGTACAAAAATAAAATAGCGCGAACCAAAATTTAGGCTATTTTTTTAAAGTCATTCTGTAGGTTTGTACCTACAGAAACCACGCCAAAACGAAAGTCTTAGCCTGCAACAAAGATTTCCCCAAATATTATAGCACTTTGCCCACACAATATAAGAAAATTCAAGGAAAAAAGTGTTATTAACAAGGTTTTAACGGATAAAATTTTGTGGATTGAAAAATACCCTTTTACTTTGCATCACAATTCAACTGTTCGTGCCTCCTTATAGGCAGGCAAGACAAACGACAGTTGTTTTATACAGAAGCATGGAGAGAACAGGCTCTACGAAATGCTGGCAACCTGCCCCAAAGCAAGGTGCTAAGTCCTGCCTAAGTTGTTAGGAAATATAAAACCCTTATCTTATGCAAAAATTACTTGCCTACTCTTTTACAAAATCCTTGCCTACTACGTGGGCAAACAACCTCACTACATACAACACGCCTACGTGCTGTTGTTGTTGCTGTTGTTGTCAATAGGCAAGTCTTTTCCCTTCCTTATCTTTTTGACAAATCAATATGATGAGTAGCTCACCTACAAGGTCGAACTGCTTAAGCATATTTATAGCATTACACCCTCGCAAAAAGGGCGGTATGGCTGTTTTGTAACATACATATCTGTATAGATTAAAATGTATGTGCGAAAAAGGGCAACCACAAGGGATTGCCCCTACAAAGGAATATTCGCTTATCCACTCCCTCACTTATTTATTCACTCCCTCACTTATTTACTCTTTCACTCCTCCATGCTTAGTTTCCAAACAGAACTCGAAAACCCTGTCGTAGAACGCGACATCATAGACTTAGAACGCAAAATTCGCCTTTTCAAAGAAGGCAAGATAGACGAAGAAAAATTCCGTAGCCTTCGCTTGGCGCGTGGCGTGTACGGACAACGTCAGGCAGGCGTACAAATGATTAGGATAAAAATTCCTTATGGAAGCCTGACCGCCAAACAGTTGATAAGAATTGCGGATATTTCTGACGAATACGCAAGTAGCACGCTCCACGCCACTACAAGGCAAGACATACAGATACATTATGTAAGTCTTGACCGCACACCCGAACTTTGGCACAAGCTCGAACAAGATAATATCACGCTTCGCGAGGCTTGCGGCAACACAGTGCGCAATATTACTGCCTCTGCCACTGCAGGCATTGACAAAAAAGAGCCTTTTGATGTGTCGCCCTATAGCCAAGCTATGTTCGAATACTTTTTGCGCAATCCTGTATGCCAAGAAATGGGCAGGAAGTTCAAAATTGCGTTCTCGGCACACGAAGAAGACTCGGCATTCACGTTTATTCACGATTTGGGCTTTATTCCTAAGGTAAAGTATGAAAACGGCAAGGAGAAAAGAGGCTTCAAAGTGCTAATAGGTGGCGGACTTGGGGCGCAACCCTATTTGGCAGAGGTAGGCAAGGAATTTTTATCGGAAGAATTATTGATTCCTTTTACAGAAGCCACTTTGCGCGTGTTCGATAGATACGGAGAACGCACAAGGCGACACAAGGCTCGCCTGAAATTCCTTTTGCAAGAAGTAGGCTTGCCTGCTTTGTTAGAATTGATACACCAAGAATGGATTTCATTGAAAAACAAAAGCTATCACGTACACCCCGAAACCGTAAAAAGCACTACGCCCTTGCCTGCTGGCACGATTTATCCGCATACAAACGAAGCGATAGAAGCCTTGCCTGCCTATCAAGCGTGGAAAAGAACCAATGTTTTTGAACAAAAACAAGCGGGCTTTTATGGCGTATTCGTCAAAGTGCTGTTAGGCAATCTTACCTCCGACAAGGCACGTCAGTTTGCACGCATAGCCGAGCAACACGCGGCAGATGACATCAGAATTACGGTCAATCAGCTTGCCCCGGGACAGATACGTGCAATTTGGGCATATCCAACAGCACCGGCATTAGTCGAGAATTGGAAAAGGTCATAAGAGAAGAATATCCCGACTTCGTATATAACCAAGACATCAAAATCAAAATAAGTGGTTGCCCCAATTCCTGCGGACAGCACGGACTCGCCTCCATTGGTTTTCATGGCAGTTCAATCAAGCACGGAAAATTAGTCTTGCCTGCCTTACAAGTCTTATTGGGCGGAGGAGTGAAAGGAAATGGCGCGGGAGTAGTGGCGGACAAGGTTATCAAAGTGCCAAGCAAACGCGGATTAGATACATTAAGGCTTTTGCTTGATGATTATGAAGAAAATGCTCTCGAAGGCGAGTATTATGCCGATTATTATGCACGACTTGGCGAGCAATATTTCTATCATAAACTCAAACCTTTGGCTGACCTTACTACCTTGAAGGACGAAGATTATTTGGATTGGGACAGCACCAATACTTTTGAGGTCTTGAAGGCTGTAGGCGAGTGCGCAGGTGTGATTATTGACTTGGTGGCTACGTTGATTTTTGAAACAGAAGAAAAATTGGATTGGGCAAAGCAGGCATTGCAGGCAAGACAATACGCAGATGCCATTTACCACGCCTATAATACATTTGTCAATGGCGCAAAAGCTCTCCTACTCACTGAAGACATCAAAACCAATGCGCAAATAACAGTCTTGCGTGAGTTTGACAAGGCATTGGTAGGCAAGGGCGCGTTCAGTTTTGGCGAAAATTTCGAGGCTTACGTCCTTCGTATCAATCAATACGAGCCTTCTAAGGACTTTGCAGAACAATATATCGCTGAAGCAGAAACTTTTTTGCAGGAAGTCAAGGCATATAGGCAAGTTGAGGTTGAAAGTTGAAAGATAAGAGATAAAAGATGAGAGATAAGAGATGAAGGTTCAAAGATAAGAAATAAAAACTAATACTTAATTTTCAACCTTTAGCTCTCAACCTTTAACCTTCAGCTTTCAACTCTCAACTTTCAAACTTCAAACTTCAACTCTCATCTTTCAAACTTCAACAAATCAACTTTCAAACAAAATATGAAACTAACACTTGTAGGCGCGGGACCTGGAGATGCCGACCTTATCACGATAAAAGGCATCAAAGCCTTGCAACAAGCCGATGCTATCCTATATGATGCGTTGGTGAATGAGGAAATATTAGATTTTGCGCCTCCACACATTCCCAAAGTGTTTGTAGGCAAGCGTTTCGGGGCGCATTACTTGAAACAAGAGGAAATCAATGAAATGATTGTGCAGTATGCCTTGCAATATGGCAACATAGTACGCCTAAAAGGAGGCGACTCCTTTGTATTTGGGCGAGGAATGGAAGAAATAGAGTACGCGCAACAGTTTGGCATAGCCACAGAAGTAGTACCTGGGATAAGTAGCGCGTTGGGCGTGCCTGCGTTGTTAGGGATTCCTATGACACATAGAGGCGCGAGTGAAAGTTTTTGGGTACTCACAGGCACAACCAAAGACCATGAGCTTTCAAACGACATTATCCTTGCCTCCCAATCGACAGCTACGCTTGTGATATTGATGGCTATGCACAAGTTGGCGCAAATTGTGGCTATTTTTGAAGTGGCAGGCAAGACAGACTCGCCTGTAGCTATCATACAAAACGGCACCTTGCCTACACAAAAGATAATCATAGGCACAATAGGCGACATAGTAGGCAAGGCAGAAAGGGCAGGGCTTGGCTCGCCTGCTATCATAGTAGTAGGCGAGGTAGTAGGCAAGTACGAAGGCTTCGAAAGGCAAGTTTTAGAGAAAGTTTTGCAACCTTTATAAAAAATGTTGCTTACATGAGAAGGCAAAATGCAACCTTGTGATGAAATGTTGCTTACATGAGAAGACAAAATGCAACCTTTATAAAATATCTTGCCTACCATAGACAACAAAATGCAAAAACCAATCAATATTTAGCTATTTCTCCTCTCCTACCTGCTATTTCTCCTCTCCTATCTGCTATTTGTTCTCTTTTACCTCTCAACTTTTATCTTTCACCTTTCAACTTTTATCTTTCACCTCTCCCCTCCCCTCTCCCACCCCTTCTATATGAACAAACTTTTCCCTATTTTTTTAAAACTTCACGAAATAGATACCTTGTTAGTAGGAGGTGGAAACGTGGGTTTAGAAAAACTAAACGCTGTCCTGAAAAACAGCCCCGAAGCTCGCCTAACCGTAGTAGCCGATAGGCTCTTGCCTGAAGTACGCGAGCTAATTTGTTTGCACCCACAAGTAAAATTGCACGAAAGGAAGTTTGAGTTTAGCGACTTAGCAGGCAAGCAATTAGTTATCTTGGCTACTGATAACCCCGACTTGCACAAAGAAATCAAGGAAACGACCAAAAAATTAGGCATTTTGACCAATGTAGCCGACACTCCGCATATTTGCGACTTCTATTTGGGTTCGGTAGTCAGGAAAGGAGATTTAAAGATAGCCATTTCCACCAATGGAAAATCGCCTACCTTTGCCAAACGCTTCCGCGAGTACCTCGAAGAAGCCTTGCCTGATGACATTCAAACGCTTTTGGACAACCTACAAGCCTACCGCAATACGCTCAAAGGGGACTTTCAACATAAAATAGAAGCCCTGAATAAAATAACCGCTGAAATGTTGAAAATTGAGAGATGAAAGATGAAGGTTGA
This sequence comes from Bacteroidota bacterium, assembly GCA_004292795.1. Classification (GTDB taxonomy): domain Bacteria; phylum Bacteroidota; class Bacteroidia; order Cytophagales; family Microscillaceae; genus RDXI01. Next base: position 7,011 of record RDXI01000309.1, read on the forward strand.
AAGTTGAAAGATAAAGGTTGAAAGTTGAGAGGTAAAAGTTAAAAGATAAAATAAACTCTTAACCTTTCAACGACTCAACTCTTAACAACTCATCTTTCAACTCTCAACTCTCAATAATTCAGCTCTCAACCCTCGTCTTTCAACTCTCAACTCTCAATAA
>RDXI01000310.1 GCA_004292795.1 Bacteroidota bacterium
CAGGAGAGTGAATGAGTGAATGGGTGAGGGTGGGAATGTGTGTTTGATGTTTTGTTATTTTTGATAAATGTTAATTGTAGGTGCAAAAGTAGCTAAAAATTGATTTTTAACCTATCTTTGCTAAAAAAACATCTTGTATGACTGTTAAATCCATGTTCGAGGCAGGGGTGAAGGACGAAATTTTGCAACGCCTCGAAAAGCTCTCGCCTACCACGCAAGCCAAGTGGGGCAAAATGAACGTAGCACAAATGTTGGCACATTTAACGATGGTCTTGAAGTTGGCGGCAAGCACCAAACCCATGAAACGCACTTGGATTGGCTTTCTGATTGGTGGATTCTTCAAAGGGCAACTCTACAATGACAAACCCTTCAGGCAAAACTTGCCTACCGCACCCAATTTCAAAATGGTAGCGCAGAAAGATTTTGAAGCAGAAAAAGAAGCTGTAAGAAGCCTTATAATACGCATTGCAGAAAATGGCGAACAAGCCTTAGTAGGCAAGGTTCACCCCATTTTTGGCAACCTTACCCCCGAACAATGGGGCAAAAGTCAATGGAAACATATCAATCATCATTTCGAACAATTCGGCGTATGAAATACTTTTTTATATGTTTGCTTTGCGTGTTGGCAGGGCAGGCAAGTTTCGCTCAACAAGACTCCTTACTAACCTTGTTGGAAAAAGAACAAGACACCACCGTTTCGCTCTTGCCGAAGCGCATGATGTTTACGCAAAGTCTTTTGTGGGGACGCAAAGGACTAATGCGTGTTACAGGACTTTCGCCCTTGAACGAAAAAAATCGTACTCGCGAACTCAAAACAAGGCGTGGTATGTTGATATTGCATCAAATTCTGGGCTATGCCACCTTGGGCGGTATGATAGGGCAGGGCATCGTGGGGCAAAGACTCTACAAAGGCAATTTTGACCTCTTGCCTGCCCACAAAGCACTCGCTACAGGCGTGAGTATTTCGTATTTTGCAACGGCTTCGCTTTCCTTATTCGCACCTCCGCCTATGCTGAAGCGCGACAAAGAACGCAATAGCTCTATCAAATGGCACAAACGGCTTGCCTTCCTGCACATGGCAGGTATGATAACCACGATTGCCTTGGCAGACAAAGCAAGTGACTCACGTTACAAACCCTATCACCGCGCTGCCGCATTTACGGCTTTCGGGGCTTTTGCTACTTCGATGATTGTGATGACTTTTTAGCATGGGCATAGTTCTTCGGCAAAGTGCCAAATCTGTTTTTGCCAATTTGTTAGGCGTGGGTTTGGGAGCTTTCAATATCTTGTGGCTGTTTCCTACGTACCTTTCTGCACAACAGATAGGCATACTTAGTACGCTTGAGAGCGCGTCTGTAGTGGGTAGTATTTTTGCGGGTTTGGGCGTGAATGTGATAACAGACCGATTTTTTCCCTTGCACAAAAACCATGACACAAAACATGGCGGTTATTTTGGTTTTTTGATACTTTATTTTTGTATTACTTGGGCGGGTTTTGGCATTTTGTTTTATGCGTTGTATGATTTTTATATAAGTTTTTATACGCAAAAATCGCCCGAAATCGCGCCCTTTTTTTATTTAGTTTTTCCTTTTGCAGGTTTGATTTCTTTTCAAATCTTGCTTGAGAGTTTGGCGCGTGTGTATATGCGGGTAGCCTTGCCTGCCCTTTTTCGGGAAGTAGTTTTGCGCCTTTTCATTACGTTTACCATTTTGTTGTATGTAGGCAAGTACATTAGCTTCGAGCAAGTTGTAAGTCTTCGCTTGTGGTGTTATGCGGGTGTTTGTGGGCTTTTGTTGGGCTATTTGGTGCGTTTGGGCGTGCCTTTTTGGTACATAGATAAGCGGTTTTTCAGGCGAGAAAATATCTTGCCTATCGTAAAATTTGGCTTTTTTATTTTCGGTGGGGCTATCAGCATTACATTGGTCGTAAAGTTAGATGTTTTAATGTTAGGCGCGTTGTTGAACCAAGCGCAAGTAGGCGTTTTTACGGTAGCCTTTTTTATAGGCAATGTCTTAGAAATACCGCGTAAATCTGTAGCCGCCATTTCTTCGCCTCTCTTGGCGCAGGCTTGGAAAGACAATAACCTTGCCTACCTACAAAAAATCTATCAACAATCTTCTATCAATTCCTTGATAGTGGGCGGTTGGTTTTTCTTAGGCATTTGGCTCAACATCGACAGCCTGCTTGCCTACATTCCGCACAGCGAAGTCTATCAGGCAGGCAAGTATGTAGTGCTTGTAGTAGCCATCACACGCTTGATAGACATGGGCATGGGCTTGAACAATGAAATCATTACACAGTCGCGCTATTATTTGTTCAATTTCGTGTCAGTAGCTTTGCTGTTGGTGTTGGTAGTGGTTTTCAATCTTTGGTTTATTCCCTTGTATGGCATCATAGGCGCGTCTGTGGGCAGTTTGTTGAGCATCTTGGCTTCAAATGTAGTGAAGTTTCTTTTTCTGTATTTCAAATTTGGCTTTCAGCCTTTCACTTGGGCGCATTTGCGCATCATGTTGGTGTTTTTGGTGTGTTTCCAAATCGCGTGGATTCCTGTTTTCTTGCCTACGTGGGCAGACATTGGCTTGCGTTCTGGGCTTATCACGTTGCTGTATTGGAGTTTGCACCTTGCCTTCCGCACTTCAGAGGAGTTCGCGCAGTTGTGGCAAACGTTGAAAAAAAGGTTTTTGGGGTAGGTGGATAGCAAATAAAGCATTGTATATCAATTATTTAGATAGTTTGAGAAAAATATTTTTTTTGATTTTTAAAAAGTATTATGTATATTTGCAGTATAGTTCGCCTTTGGCGTAGCGGTTGCAAAACGCATTTTATCTTTGTAGCAAAGGTGCTAGTTATTTTTTGAAAAAATAACAATTTTAATTCAAACTTAATTTTTGTGTATTATGAAACTCAGTCTTGCTTCAATATTGTTTGCTTTGTCTACTTTTGTTAGCATCTTTGCGCAAACTAACCCACGTCATGTAAAAGTAAATGGTCATTATCGTGCCAACGGTACTTATGTTCAGCCACATCACAGAACCGCGCCCAATTCTACCAATCGAGATAATTTCTCGACTTACCCAAATGTAAATCCTTACACAGGTCAGACAGGATATGTAAAACCCGATAATAACTCGTATGCTTCTCCTCCAACATCAACATATACACAACCTCATAACAATTCTATCTTTGCACCTATGCAAACAACAACACCACCAATTTCTTTATACCCTTCTCAAACACATAATCCTCAATCTACGTTCACAACGCCACAACCATACAATCAAACCCAACCAATACAATCAAACCCAACCAATACAATCAAACTATAATTATCAAAATACTGCTAATTCCTATAAAAAAGCACCTGATGTAATAAGCGTTTTTACCTGTTCACATTTACTATCATCGCCATCACTTTCTGCCACAATATTGACTACCATTTGTGAAGGTAATGAGAATATTAAGGTTGTTTCTTATTACAACAACGATTATGTTTATGTCGAATATAAGACGACAAAAGGGTATATTAAGAAAACGCAAATAATGTATCCTTCCCAAATAGACAATTTTCAAACTAATCATAATACTTCACTATCATACAATCAATATAATTCAAGTAACATTTATAAAAATGTTCCAAACACAATAAGCGTTTTTACCTGTTCACATTTACTATCATCGCCATCACTTTCTGCCACAATATTGACTACCATTTGCGAAGGTAATGAGAATATTAAGGTTGTTTCCTATTATAACAATGATTATGTCTATTTTGAATATAACGCAACAAAAGGATATATTAAGAAAACGCAAATAAAAAATTAGTTTTGACTTCCATTTTACAAGATTTCTAACTTGCTCTTAAAACCCACTGTAGGCATATTGTTTACAGCCTGTATAAGCCCAGTTTGTTGAAGTGTTACACTTCAACGCAAAGGCATTACGGTTTAGGCGAAGATAACCGCACTTATTTTGTGTAGTTATTTTTGTTTTTGGCGTTTATTTTGGGTACATTATTTTTATTTTTTATGGTTCATATTTTTGAAAATTCAACTTATTTTTAGAGGTTTTATTTATTTTTACTGTTTTTATTTTATGCCTATTTGGTGTAAGTGTATTGACTCATATATTTGCATTACCTTCGAAAAAACCTCCTTGCCTACCCACGATAATTTTCTCTAAACTTTGTTTTCGTACAAAAAGCCCTTATTTTTGCCGTTTATAGGTATTTACCAAAAAACATATCCTTGTTCTCGTACAAATGATTGATGGAGGCATTGTTAATTTGATAAAACGGATTATCTACTCCTGTAGTCCCTCCATTCC
>RDXI01000311.1 GCA_004292795.1 Bacteroidota bacterium
CGCCCCGCTGGGGCTTTGGAAGACTTAAACCGTTGTGCTACAAAGATGTCGCCCCGCTGGGGCTTGTATGCAACCTTTTTATTTCCGAACTCACGTTATAACTCGTTTTTTTGTATCTTTGTATGTAAAACTTAAACAAAAGAAAATATGCAGTTTGCAGATGTAAAAAATGACATTGCCTTTCGTAAAATTTTTGGCAATGGTGCAAAAAATGAAATTTTAGTTTCCTTTTTAAATGCCGTACTAAAATTAGAAGGCAATAAAAAAATAGCTTCAGTAACCATACAAAACCCTTATCAAGTGCCTATCGTGTTGGGGGCGAAATCTACTATTTTAGATATAAAGGCAATAGATAACAAAGGAAACGAATACATTGTGGAAATGCAACTCACAGATAAAATAGGCTTTGCCAAAAGAGTTGTCTATTACAGTGCTAAAAGTTATTCTACACAACTTAGTGTAGGAGAGGACTACTATACGCTTAAACCCACCATCTTTATAGGTATTCTGAACTTTGAATTTTTGGAAACGAAAAGCTACTTGTCAAGGCATTTGATTTTAGATGCAGAAACTCACGAACACAAATTAAAAGATTTGGATTTCAATTTTATAGAATTGCCCAAATTCAATAAAACAGAGCCTGAACTCGACACGCTGATAGATAAATGGGTGTATTTTATCAAAAATGCAGAAACGTTGACTGTTATCCCTGCCAATGCAGATGATGATGGTTTACAATCTGCTTACATTGAAGCAGATAAACATCTTTGGACAAAAGCAGATTTGGACGCTTACGAGTATGCACACATACGTGAAACAGACGACAAAGCCGAAAAAATGCTTGTGGAGGAAAAAAAAGCAATAGAAATCGCAAAGAAAATGCTAAAAAGGGGAACAGAGATAGAAATTATTGCAGAAGATACAGGCTTAACAATCGAACAAATAGAACAGTTACGCCTCGAAAAACAATAAAAACTGTGCTTAACATGGGCTTGATAAAATGGGAGCGACTTAAAGCAAATAATTGCTGTAAGCGTTTATTTTGTACTGTAGGCGAGCTTCCGCATACGGGCAAACGCCCTTGAGCGTGTCGAGGATTAACTGCCCTTCGGTTTGGTAGTATTTGCGCTTGGCGGTAGTCCAATACACAGGCGGAATATACAAGTTGTCTATCCTATCACACATTTTCACCACGCGCACCTCGTCAGGTTGTTGCAAAATACGGTTCAGGCTGTCTTGCATTTGTTGGTCGCGTGGGAGCGCGTCATTTTTGGTAAGAGCTAACACGCCATCAGCCACTCTTTGCCCAAATGAAACCACGATTTCATCATAGCCAACCGAAGTGTCCTCTATCACGTCATGCAGGAGGGCGCATTGCAGGGCAAAATCAATATCCCAAGCCCTTTCAGGCGTGTGTTGCAGGGCGGAGAGCGTTTCCATAACCACAGCCGATATGTGCTTCAGGTAAGGAATTTCCATTCCGCCTATCTTTTGGAGGGCGTGTGCTTTTGCAGAAAAAGACAGCGTTTGGCGATAAATTTCTTCGTTCCAGTGCATGAGATAAGATAAGAGATAAGAGATAAGAGATAAGAAGTGATATTACAGCTTTTTTACGAGAAAAAGGTATAGGCTGTTTGTATAACTATAGCGTAAATATAGACTTTTTTTTGTAAAACTATTCATTGGCACAATTTTGTATGCTTTTTTGGAGTTAAGCAAGCATAGCTCGCCTCCTTTCAAAAGACACATTGCAATATGAATTTTCTCCGTAAATTATCATTTTCCACCAAAATATTTGTAGGCTTTAGTACAGTCCTATTTTTAATGCTTTTGTTGAGTCTCTTGGGCTTGTATCAAATCCGTTCTTTGTATGTCATCAATGACCAACTGCGTGATGATTGGATGCCGGGTATAGATATATTGAGGCGAGCCAATGATAGCTTTGACCGCTACATCATCAAAGAATTGCAACACATAAGCGAACCTACACCCGAAGGCAAGCAAAGGGTAAAAGCAGAAATTGATAGTTTGGTAGATGTTATCAACACCAATATAGAACGATATAACAAACTAAATTTGAATGAAAATAGCCGTTTGGCTTGTTTAGGACTGAAACGAGCAGTGCAGGATTTTTTCAAAAACCTTTCTGAAGGCACGCTTGAACTCTCCACTAAAGGCGATAAGGAAGGAGCTATGGCATTTCGAAGGACGAAAGCCAACACGAAGCGATTAGAAAATTACCGCAAAGCCATGTCGGGCTTGATAAAAAGTAGCGTGGAGGGAGGGATAGAAACAACCAACGCCATAGATGGCATTTTTCATCAATCCATTTTTCGTTTTTTGGTCTTGTTGGCAGTGGCTGTGGCGATAGGCTTTTTTATCAGTTACATTGTTTCACGCGAAGTAGCAAGGCAGGTAGGAGGTGAGCCAAGCCAAATTGCAGAAGTGGCAAGTCAAGTATCGGAGGGAGATTTAGATATTTATTTCAATACCAACAAAAAACCACAAGGCATTTATGCCTCTGTGCAAGGCATTGTTAGAACACTGAAAGAAGTAGTAACTATTACGAAAGTCATAGCGCAGGGCGAAACATCGCGGAAAATCTCGCCTAAAAGCAATCGAGATGAGCTTGCCTCCTCTATCAACGAAATGGTGGATTTTTTCCAAACACAAAACCACATCAAAGACAATCTCAACCTATTGAGCGAACAATTATCAGGCAATCAGACCGTCAAAGATATTTGCAACAAGTCCATCAGTTTTGTAGCACGCTTCACGGAGTCGGCACAAGGGGCTATTTATTGGTTCAAAGAAGATACCCAAAAATTGGTGTTGTACGGTTCGTTTGCCTTCACGGAGCGCAGTCGCCTCTCGAATGAGTACAAGGTAGGCGAGGGCTTAATCGGTCAAGTGGCACTTGAGCAAAAAGCCATCATGCTCAAAAACGTAAAATTAGGCGAGGCAATGATAGAAACGGGATTAGTGCAAGACAAACCGCTCGCGTTGTATGCCTTGCCACTCATGCACGAAGGCAAGCTTTGTGGTGTGATGGAATTGGCAAACTTTGGGGCATACACCGAACCGCAAAAGTTTTTCCTCGACCACTCGACCAAAATTGTAGCTACTTACATTCACGCCACCGAGCAGAATGATGAAGTAAAACGCTTGCTTACCGTAGCCGAAGAAGCCACACGCCTTGCCAAAGCCAAACAAGAGGAAATTGCCCTCGCTAACGTGCAACTTCAACAACAACAAGAGGAGCTAAGGGCGCAAGCAGAAGACCTCGAACTGATGAACGAAACCCTCGAAGACCGCATACAAGAACGCACTCTCGAAATCAATCAAGCCAAAGAGGAAATACAAGCCCAAAACGAAAATTTGAAAGGCACACTTACCTTGCTCGACCACGAAAAACGCAAAGCAGACGAATTGCTAAAAAATATCTTGCCTGAAGAAATAGCCCAAGAGTTGAAAGAAAAAGGCAAAACCGACACGCATTATTACAAATTGGCAACAGTGTTATTCACTGATTTTGAAGGTTTTACACAAATAGCGTCCCAACTCTCGCCTGCCGATTTGGTGGCAGAATTGAACGCCAATTTCGAGGTGTTTGATAGGATTATCGAAAAATATGGGTTGGAAAAAATCAAGACTATAGGTGATGCGTATATGTGCGCGGGAGGCTTGCCTACTGCCAACGCCACGAACCCGATAGATACGGTACTTGCCGCCCTTGAGATACAAGGTTTTATGAACCAAAAACACGCGGACTATACAGCACAAGGCAAGGCGTATTGGCGTTTGCGTTTGGGTGTAAATTCAGGCGAGCTTATCGCAGGGGTAATAGGCAAGAAAAAATTTGCGTATGATATTTGGGGTGATGCCGTTAATTCTGCCTCTCGAATGGAAAGCAACGGCGTAGTAGGCAAGGTCAATATCTCGCAAAACACTTACGAATATGCTAAAGATTTCTTTGTATGTGAGTACAGGGGCAAAATGAGCGTAAAAGGCAAGGGCGAAATGGATATGTATTTCGTGCATGGCATCTTGCCTGAACTTTCCGAAAACCGCGAAGGCAAAGTACCCAACGAAGCCTTTTATGACAAACTCAAGAAGGCAAGCATAGCCATTCAAGAAGCCCTCGAAGCGGTGGCGGTTTGATGCGAAATGAAAGATGTTTTAACTAAAAGTGCTGTATGAAAATTGAAAAAGAACAAAAAAATTGGCTTATTCGCATAGCATTTGATGAAAACGTGAATGAGGAACTTATACTAAAATAACGATTAAATTGCGCAAAAAACATACTTTTCATAGCATAGG
>RDXI01000312.1 GCA_004292795.1 Bacteroidota bacterium
GTAGCAAAATACCTGAATACATATAAGCCTTGCCTGCATCGCCATACCACGCTTGTAGGCGAGGAATTTTCATTTTTTTGCCAAAGATGGTAATGTCGTCATGCGACCAAGCTATGTTTTGCAAAAGGTCTTGCAACAAAACGTCACTTTCTGCAGTGGTGAAAAATTGAGGATAGCACCACACTTCGGCATGAGGCATTGGCTCGCCTTCGAGGGTTTTGAGCAAAATTTTTTCGGAACTTTCAGGAAAAAGGTTCATAACTTTTGTAGGCTATTGGCTACATTTTTTTGCAAATATAGCTTTTTTGTAAGAAAAAGCTATTGGACTTTGGTAACTATAGCTTTTTTTATATCTTTGCACAAAGGTTGTTAGCCATGAAAAAGAAAAAAACTGTTCCCACGCTCACGCTTGGCACAAAGCGTTATAGCCTTGCCTTGAGCAGTATTTTAGCCCTTCGCCGAGAGTTGCAAGAGCATAAATACGCACAACTTTCTGCCCTGACTATGCACAAAATAGCGAGTAAAATTCAACTTTTAGGCTTCGAAAAGCCCGCTAAAAAATTGTTTGACAAATTGGGCGAACCCATCGAAGGGCTGTATCAAGACATCACAGACGACAAAAAAAGGCTTTTCATCGAAGCTGTAACGGAGTATTGGCAAAAGGGATACGACCAACAAGAAGCCTTCAAAAAGGCACGAAAAGCCCAAAAACGTGCCGAAACTTTGGCGCGTATTGCTGAAACAAAACGACAACAAGCGCAGGAAAAAGTTAAAAGCTGAAAGTTGAAAGTTGAGAGTTGAAAGTTAAAAGTTGAAAGTTATTTTGTTTGCTTGCCTACCCCTCAACCCTTCCACCCCTCAACCCTTCCACCCCTCAACCCTTCCACCCTCATTTCCCTGTCTTCCTATAAATATCTTCCAAAAGCAGTTCGCAGTCGCCTATAGTGGCTTTGTCTGTTTTTTGGGTAAAATATTGCATAATCCATTGATTTTGAGGGCTTCTAGTGTAGGTAATCACATCTACTTTTTCGCTATCTACCAACACATATTGCTGTAGGGAGGCGAGCAAAAGATAACATTCCATTTTTTCGGTGCGGTCAAACAACGCTGTAGAAGGCGAGGTAACCTCAATGACCACTGTAGGATTGAGCAAAACTTCCAAACCTTGCCTGTGTTCGTCATCTAACAAAGGCGTTTCGCACACAATCATCACATCAGGATAAACGTATTTTTCACATTCGGGCAGTTTGAGCAACATATCGCTTGGCAAAACCAAACAACCGTTATCATCTGCACAAACGCCTAACAGCCTTATCAAATTGGCAACAAGGATATTATGCACGAGTTGCGCCCCTGCCATAGCGACAATCTCGCCTGCGTGGTATTCGTGCTTGTGGTCGTGCTGGGCTTCTTGCTCGAGGTATTCTTGCGGACTGATAAGCGTGGCGGTTTGCATAATGGGGTAGAAGGGTAGAAAGGTTGAGAGGTAGAAAGATAGAAGTATAACGTTTTTTTCTGTTTTTTGGTGTGATTGTGTGCATAAAACGTTAATTTTGCGCCCTAATCTTACAACCATAGCTTACTTTGAGATGTTTATTTTAGAAAAATGGGTGCGCCCTCGAGTTTTGAAAATGAAGCCCTATAGCTCGGCACGCGATGAATTTTCAGGCGAGGCACAGGTCTTTTTAGATGCCAACGAAAATCCTTTTGGCGCAATTCCCAATGACGCGCCCTACAACCGCTACCCACACCCGCTACAGCCCGAACTCAAGCAACGCATAAGCGAGGTATTGGGTTTCTTGCCTGCCACTATCTTTTTGGGCAATGGCAGTGATGAGGCGATTGATTTGCTGATGCGTATAGGTTGCGAACCGAACCAAGACGAAATTATGATAATGCCTCCTACGTATGGAATGTACGCAGTGAGTGCGGAAATCAACAGCGTAGCAATCCGCGAAGTGCCTTTATTGCCTGATTATCAACTGAATGTGCCTGAAATTTTGGCGCAAATACAGCCTAATACGAAGATTATTTTTCTTTGCTCGCCTAACAACCCTACAGGCAATCGCTTGCACGAATCCGATATTTTGCAAGTTTTGCAAGGCTTTGATGGCGTGGTAGTGATTGATGAAGCCTATATAGACTTCAGCACGCAAGCGTCTTGGGCAGGCAAGTTGCCAGATTTTCCGAATTTGGTTATTTTGCGCACCTTCTCGAAGGCGTGGGGTATGGCGGCTTTGCGTTTGGGTATGGCTCTTGCCTCGCCTGCTTTGATACAGTTTTTCAACAAGGTAAAATCGCCCTACAACATCAATGTCTTGACACAAGCGTATGCCCTCGATGCCTTGCAACACTACGCAAAACTGCAGGAAAGAGTCGCCTTCATCATACAAGAGCGCGAAAAATTGCAGGCGAGTCTGCTTGCCTTGCCTACTGTGCAAGCGGTATATCCCACTGATGCAAACTTTATATTGGTAAAAATACAAAACGCGCCTCAAGTGTACGCCTATTTGCTCCAAAAAGGAATTGTAGTGCGCAATCGTAGCAATGTGATGCTTTGCCAAGATTGTTTGCGCATTACGGTTGGCACGCCTGAAGAAAATAGTGTGCTTGTGAAGGCTTTGCAATCTTATAACTAAATTCGCTTTATATGATAGGGTTTGAAACCCTATCCTATTGAGCATTTACTAAAATTTGTATGTGCTTTAAAACTTATCTGGTATAAATAAAAAAAACATGAACTTTGAAATAAAATTGCCTCTGTTCGAGGGTCCCTTTGATTTGTTGTTGTTTTTCATTGAGCGCGATGAACTGAATATTTATGATATTCCCATTGCCCGCATTACAGACGATTTCCTTGCCTACCTGCACCAAATGGAGGTAATGAATATAGAAGTGGCGAGTGATTTTATCGTGGTCGCGGCTACGCTTATGAAAATCAAAGTCAAGATGTTATTGCCCAAACCCATTGTAGCCCACAACGAAGATGACCCTCGAAACGAGATTGTGAATGCACTTTTGGAGTATCAAAAATACCAATCGGTTTTGGAGGAATGGGGCGAGCTTGAGGCAATAGAATTGAAAAAAGAACAGCGCGGAAGCATAGACGCAGACCTGAAAAAAGTGGCGCAAGAGTACGCGCTTGAGTTAGACCTGAACCGCGTGGACTTGTTCCAACTCTTGCGTGTGTACGAAAAAGTGATAGACCGCTATGTGGAGAAGAACAACAAAGTCGTGCATACTATTGTGCCGTATCCCTACAGCGTGGCGGGGCAAAAAGACTACTTGCGCCAAAGACTTAAGACCATACAAAACATTAGTTTTCAGGCTCTTATCATAGAGAACCCCTTGAAAATCAGCGTGATATTCAATTTTTTGGCTATCCTCGAATTGTTGCAATTAGGCGAGATAACCATAGCCCTCGAAGCGGGTTTCAATAATTTTCACATCAGCGCGAAGGAGGAAATGGCAGAGCCTGCTGTTTCATAGTTTGTTTTGGTACAACGAAGCACAAGCCGTATTGCCTTGTAGCGTGTAAATCTCTGCTAAGTATTGGTAGGCAAGTTTTGCCCATTCTGACGCTTTAGCAACCATGTATCGATGGGAGGTATTCCGTTTTGTTTCCTCCAAATTTTGCAAATAATAACTGCACAGCATTTCCGCCTTGTCGAGCTTGCCTACGGCTATGTGCGCCTCAATCCAAATCCAAACACAACGGTCATGTCTGTCGATGCGTTGGGCAGGCAAGTTGTTTTGATAAAAAACAGTGGTTTCGTGGTATTCGAATAGCTCGATGATTTCCGCATATTTTTTCAAATCGCGCAAATGACGAAAAATTTTTAACCAACGCCATTCGGTAGGGTGGAGGGTTGCATATTGTTTGGCATGCTCAAAAAACATAAAACTTTCTTGTATTTGGCATTGGTAGGCAAGTTTTTCGTTCTGCAAACGCCAAAAATAATCGCCATTCATGCCTAACATATTCCAAACATTGTGGGTAGCCACTGCCCTTTCTGCATAAGGTTCAAACAAAGCCAACACCTCGCCTTCCCTCTCTGCAAGCATAAACACACGCATATATTCGTCCATCCAACGCCAATGAAATACTACAGGATAAGGCAATGCACTTGTAGCCTTTTCCAGCACTAGCAACGCTTCATCGAGCTTGCCTACCCGCACAAACGAAGCAAAATAAGCCTGCCAATATTTGCCTCTTTCTTCTACGGACAAAAAGCTATCAATGCCCACAGGCTCGCCTACCCGAAAGGCATCGATGGCTTCTATATATTTTTTTCTGCGAAAATGACTCAAGC
>RDXI01000313.1 GCA_004292795.1 Bacteroidota bacterium
AGGCGAGCCGCAAGCAAGAGATTATACAAAAGCATCATCCACAAAAGCCCCTGAAAAAAGCCCTGCACGAGGTTGTTCATGTTCAGGTTTTCTTGCCATTCCGACTCGTGGTAGAGCTTCATATTTGGGTCTGGCTCATAGTTTACTTTGTTCTCGAAGCGGATATAAAGCGTTTGTTCGCTCTTGGCATTGAGAAAAAGTTTGAGCATATTGTAACGCCCATTCTTCATGCTTTTTTCTATCGTAGGCACAAACTGCCCCAAGCGTTCTTGCAAAAACTTTCCTTCGGAGGCAGGCAAGAACACATCGACATTGGTAAGCTTGCCTAAAGACAATACCCACTCGCTTCCCACTTCCAAGTGGCTTTTGAGCCTAAGGCGTAGCCAATAGCGCGTAAAAGGCTTGAATTTATCCTTCTTCGCAGGGTGTTTGAACAACGTTTGGGCTTCTTTGGTACTGATTTCATCAATGCCATACTTCCTGTCTTTGTCCTCAAAGAACTGTAGCTGGTAGTTCTCAAGTTCCAATTTGGTTTCTATAGAATGAAGGTTGAAGCCATACTCGTCTGTATTGGTTTGGGCAAACACAGGGCAGGCAAGCACACACAAAAAAGCAAAAAGTAGAAGGATAGAGCGCATACACATTTTTTTTGCTAAAAAAGAGAAAAAAAAGGAAAAAACCTAATTTTGGTATCTATTGAGAATTATTTTTCGTTCTTATACCGAAATAACAATTAACTCGCCTACAAAAAATACCACAGAGGGACGAAGTTACACAGAGCTACACAAAGAACTTAGTGTTTCTTTGTGGTTCTCCGTACCTCTGTGTTAAGTTTTTGGCGCACCTCAAATTTTATTTTGGTATCTTTGGGCTATGAAAATCTCTCCTAAAACGCTTTTTTTGATAGATGGCGCAGGCGCATTGCTTACTGCATTGCTTGTGGGCGTTGTGCTTCCTCGACTGACTGAAGTAGGAATACCTAACGAAAACTTGCATCTTTTGTCCTTAGCAGGGTTGGGTTTGGCGTTCTATTCTTTCAGTTGCCATTTTTGGGTGCGGAAGCAGGCAAGTATAGCTTTAGCCTTTGTAGCATGGGCGAATACAGCGTATTGTGGCGTTACTGTAGCCTTGCTGTATATGTTTGCGCAAAGCCTTTCCGCGCTTGCTTGGGTGTATTTTGTAGGCGAGCTTGTAATCGTGGGCGCATTGGTGTATGTGGAGTTCAAGACTGCACAAGCGCACCATTTGAAATAAAATCTCGTGTCATGCGTCTAATAAGAAGAAAAAAACGTTTGTTTTCAATTTTCAGCACAATTTTAGCAGTTATTCAAAAAAAAATATCATTTTTGCACTCATCAATACATTCTCCTGACCTATAGACAATGTTATACTTACAGCTTGCTTTCAATAAACTATATAACAAATATCGTTCTGGAATGATATTATTGTTCGTATCGTTGTTCATAATATTGATTGATTTTATTTTTACCAATATAATCAACAACTATTGGACATCTGTGCATAAGTACATAAAAGCCAAGAACGTTGAGGTAGCCATTGATTTTGCGCCTGAAATATGGCTGGGGCTGTTGGGTTTGGTGTTGGGAACGCTCATTATCGTTATCTCCGTAGCCTCGCAAAGTACGCCCAAACTGATTGACCTTTACACCAATGACGAGATGAGTTTGTTGTATGTCTGGTACATTGTGGTCAGTACGGTGCATAATATGTTCCTACAGTTTTACAGCAAAATAAACTTAGACTTTGCCAAGACGAGTATGTTTTTCAATACGTACCTGCTCTTGCCTATTGCCTTGCTGATAGCCGTGCCGTATGTGTTGTATATCCTGCTCTATACCAAAACGAGCAACGTTATTGATAAAATCTATTTTGGCAATTATCACCGCTTGCAAAACTTGGCAAGTATGGCTAAAATGGGCTTGCTGAGTGAGGAAGAAATAGCCAAATTTCAGTTTGAGTCTTTCGAAGCCTTGAACCAGCTTGATGACCTTTTGGCGTATGTGTCGTTCAAAGAACCCAAAGGCGACATCATGAACAAGATTAGCCTTTCGATTCAAAACTTCATTCGTTACAAAAAAGCCCTGCGCGATTATGCCCCTGAATTTTTCAAAATATCAGCCCGCATTGCACCCGATATTTCATTCAAGACTATGACAGGGCAGTTCGATGAAATGCAACGAAGCCAAACGTTTTATGAACAAAAAGGCTTCCGATTGCTGGGCAATGCCTACATCAAACTTATCGAAGAAGACGAATTCGACCTTGCCTCCCTTTGCGCCTTCGAATTGTCGCAATGTGGCAAAGTAGCTATAGAAGAAAACGATATGCCTTTGATGAATGTGGTGCTTATTCGCTACAATACCTTGATGCGCTTCGGTATCAAACACGGCTTGAAAAACAAAGAAGCCCGCAACCTTTACAATGCCATTTTCCACTATAGCGGATACATTCACCACATCATAGAGTCGAAGGACGAAAAAATGATAAAAGAAAGTTGCAAATACTTCAATATCTATGTGAATGAAATTTACCGCCACAGTCGCGTAGAACCCGCTTTTATCTTTTTGGTTGATGTATTCACGTGGGAGTTTAAGCGTATTTTGATAGAATTGCATAAAAATAATTTGGATTTACTGTTGCAAAAAGAAATCTTGGGAATGTTCTTGCGCCTCGACAACCTTTCTGATGCTTACGAAGAAAATCCTATCCAAAACCGCAAATTTAGCGGTGGAGTACGTGGTTTTCAGATTGCCCTCGCGCTCTATTACCTCAAAGTAGCGCAAGAAGGTTTGGCACGCATCATCATTGAAGATATTTTGCAAGACCATCAATCTATGGAGAGTGAAACCCTACGCAAAACCGTTCATACAAGTTGTGATGTACTGAGTCGCTCAAGCCCTACTTTTTGGGAAGACACCGATAGAGGAAACTCAAACCTTTATTTCTCTGAAGACAAAGACCAAATACCCGCCTTTCTCGAAATATTTGACAACTACATCAGCCAAAAACAACACAATAGCGGACAAAATGCGTACTCACAATAGGGCGTGGCGTGCAGGGCGCGGATTTGTAGGCAAGCTTGCCTGCCTTGCCTGCCTGTTTTGGCATACTGCCTTGCCTGCCCAAGACATAGCTAGAACGCGCCAAAATATCGACTCGCTCTGCTCGCCTGCTATGCATGGACGTGGCTATGTGAGCAAAGGCGACAGAAAAGCAGGGGATTTTATTTACAAAGAATTTCAGAAAATAGGCTTACTGCCCTTCAAAGCGAACTACTACCAATTTTTCAAAATGGCGGTCAATACCTTTCCGAACCGCGTAGCGTTGCAGGTAGGCAAGACTCCGCTACAGGTAGGCAAGGACTTTATCATTAGCCCTATTTCCAAAGCAGGCAAGGGCAAAGCTCGCATCTGGCTGTTCGATACCTTGTTGTTGAAGGACAAAAGCGTGCAAGAGCGTTTTGTGCAAAGCGATATGCGCAACCGCGTTTCGGTACTTACAGAAAAACAATTCCAAGATATTTTGGCATTGCCCAAAAAAGTGATAGACAAAATCTATGAAGGCAAGGCTATTTTGCAACTCCAACCCAAGAAACTAACGGCTTCGGTGGCGCAAGAAGGGTTGAGCAATCCTTATTTTGAGGTAGGCAAGGCACGGTTTGACACCATTTTGAAACCTTACCTACAGGCAGGCAAGATGCCCAAAGCCAAGTTCAGGCTCGATGCCGTATGGGAAAAAGATTATACTTCGCAAAATATCATTGGCTACATACAAGGCACTGCCGAAACAGACTCGTTCCTTGTTTTCACAGCGCATTACGACCATTTGGGGCGTATGGGCAAAGATTGCTATTTTGCAGGGGCAAACGACAACGCGGCGGGTGTGGCAATGCTCATCGAATTGGCGCATTATTTCAAGGCAAATCCACCCAAATATTCGGTAGCGTTTATGGCATTTGGAGGCGAGGAAATAGGTTTGCTCGGCTCGAAGCACTACACCGAATATCCGCTTTTTCCCCTTGAGCGCATCAAATTTTTGGTAAATCTCGACCTTGTAGGCACAGGTGACGAGGGCGCAACGGTAGTGAATGGCACTATCTACAAAAAACAATTCAATGAACTGTTGGCTATCAACGAAAAAGAAAAATACTTGCCTAAAATCAATGCCCGCGCCCAAGCCGCCAATTCAGACCATTATTTCTTTTGGCTCAATCGCGTGCCTTGTTTTTTTATTTATGGCTTAGGTGGCATTACCGCCTATCACGACATTTATGACAGACC
>RDXI01000035.1 GCA_004292795.1 Bacteroidota bacterium
GTATGAGGGTGGAAAGGTGGAAGGGTGGAAGGGTGGAAGGGAAACGGGGGAGAAAGGCGAAAGGGCGGAAGGGTGGAAGGGTTTAGCGGTTATTGTGCAGGAAATGGTAAGCGCGGACTCGGCAGGTGTGGCGTTTGGCATCAATCCTGTGTCGGGCAATAAGCGCGAAAAAGTGGTAAGTGCTGTTTGGGGCTTAGGCGAGGGCTTGGTTTCAGGCGAGTTGGACTCAGATAATTTTTTAGTAGGCGAGGATAAAAATATTCAAAGCACGATAGCCTCCAAAACAAGTGCCGTGGTATTCGATACAGCCTCGAAATCAGGTACAAAAACAATCGCCTTGCCTACCGAAAAACAAAACTTGCTTACCCTGACAAATGAACAACTGCACGAAATAAGCAATATTTTGGATAAACTTTTCGCGCTGTATGGCAGACCACAAGATATTGAATTTGCGGTGAAGGGAGGCAAGTTGTTTTTGCTGCAAACGCGCCCTATTACGAATTTGCACAAGATATTGGACAAAAACGAAACCTATACGCTTTGGGACAATAGCAACATCATAGAGTCATATCCGAACATTACCACGCCCTTGACTTTTTCGTTTATTTCCAAATCTTATGAAGGGGCATACAAACTTTTTGCGCAATATTTGGGCGTGAGTCCGAAAATGATTAAAGAAAATGAGCGCGTTTTTTCGAATACATTGGGCTTGATAAATGGGCGCGTGTATTACAACCTCAAAACGTGGTATTATATGCTGGCTATGTTGCCAAGCTACAGGCTCAATGCGGGCTATATGGAAAAAATGATGGGCGTGAAAGAGCGTTTTGATGTGCCAAAATCTTTTTTTATTTCCAAAAGTAGCGCGTGGTGGCAGGTAGGCAAGACAGTTGTGCAGATGCTCTTACGCTTCAGAGGCTTGCCTACCAAACGCAAAAAATTTGTAGATTTGGTAAATGAAACGATTGCACAATACAAAGCCATAGACTACAAAACCAAAACCGCCCACGAATTGATGGGCTTGTATTTGGATTTCGAAAAAACCTTGCTACAAGAATGGAAAGCACCGCTTTTGAATGATTTTTTTGCGATGGTATATTTTGGAAGGTTGCAGAAGTTTTGCGAAAAATACAAACTCAATGCCTCTAATCCCAACATTCACAACGACTTGCTGTGCGGAAGTAGCGATATTATTTCTACACAACCCATTCATAGAACGGTAGAAATAGCAAGTTATATTTTGGAAACGCCTGTTTTAAAAGAATTATTTTTAACAAAAAATGAACACGAAATTTGGCAAACCTTACATCTTTCAATTTCAAAAGATGTTGATGAAGTTAGACACACAGAACCCGAAAAAGGCGAAGGATTTGATTTTGTTAAAACCCTAAAATATATTCATAGCTATATCAAAGACTTTGGAGAGCGTTGTATGGGCGAATTGAAGTTAGAAACCATTTCTTATACCCAAGAACCCGCACAATTTATCAAAATCCTGAAATCTTACGTGCAGAATAACATCACTGTCGACAAAACTTCAGGCAAGATAGAAGACGAAATACGCGCCAACGCTATGCAAGAAGTAAACAAACGATTGGCAGGCAAGTTTTGGCTTAAATGGAAATTCAACAGCACGCTGAATAAAGCCCGCGAACTCGTGAGTGCGAGGGAAAACTTGCGTTATGAACGTACCCGCGCCTTTGGCGTTGTACGCGAAATTTTTACGCAAATAGGCAAGAATTTTTATGCGAATGGCATCATCGACTCAGCAAGAGATATTTTTTACCTCTCGAAAGAAGAAATTTTTGACTACATCGAAGGCAAGGCTATCACGCAAAACATCAAAAGTTTGATTGCCTTACGCAAAGCAGAGTTCGCGCATTACCAAACCTTGCCTGCACCTGCCGAAAGGTTTGGTACATTCGGCGCGGTTTACAATGCCAACGATTTTTTCAATACCGACAAAGTACAAGCCATCGAAGGCGATTTGAAAGGCATTGGCTGTTGTCCTGGGCGCGTGGTAGGCAAGGTGCGTGTCATCTTGAACCCACAGGAGGCAAGCTCGTTAGAGGGCGATATTCTCGTAACGCACAGCACGGATCCAGGTTGGGTAGTGCTTTTTCCGAGTGCATCGGCTATCATTGTGGAGCGCGGAAGTTTGTTGAGTCATTCGGCTATCGTGGCGCGGGAAATGGGCAAGCCGTGCATTGTGGGCGTTACGGGCTTGCTCAAGACGCTGAAAACAGGCGACACTATAGAAATGGACGGTAGCACAGGCGAGATTAAAATTTTGTCCTAAATTTCAATCCCCAATCCTCTTTTAGCTCGGCATCACAAACGGCATGATTGAGCTTCAGCACAAGATTTTTGTCGAGCCTGATGTCCGCATCAGGCTTACCTGTAATTTGGGTGTCTTGTATGATTTTTCGCACCTAGTGTTGAATTTTATCAATTCATACCTTTGACTTGTTTATTCTATACTCTTCGCCCCATTTAGCCATAGCTTGCATTATTGGCGACAACGTAAGCCCGAACTCGGTCAATGTGTACTCAACCCTTGGCGGGATTTCAGCATAAATTTTCCTGCTTATTACCCCATCATCTTCTAATTCTCTCAACTGTTGGGTAAGCATAGACTGGGTTATGCCTACCACACTTCGCTTCAATTCACCAAACCTTGCAGGCGAGGTATGATAGATAGCATTAATTAAAATTGCTTTCCATTTTCCACCTAAAACTTGCATTGTCGCGGTTACTGGGCAAGAATTTTCATCAAAAACAATTTTTTTTTCGTTTTTAACTTCTTGATTATCAACATTAGTATTATTTTTCATACTTACTTTGTTTTAACGTCCTACTTTTTTATTAAATTATTAGATTATATTTTTGCACTACAAAGTTAAACAATACTAATGAATATGTCAAAAAAAATTTAATCACGAGGGCAAGCACTCATTTTGGCAACATCACAGCCAAACTACTTGCCGAAAACAGGCATACTGAGGCTACTTGCAAGGTTGCGCAACAACTCATCTAATCTTAAAAACAAATATAATTTTTAATAAACATGGTAAATACGCTAAATTGGTTTGAAATACCTGCTACGGATTTCAAACGAGCAAAGACTTTTTATGCAAAAGTTTTAGATGCTCAAATTCAGGACGACTCTAATCCTGCTAGGCAATATGCCTATCTACCGTCTGATCCACAAAAAGGCGGATTTGGCGGAGCAATTGGTTGTGGTGAAAACTTTGTTCCTGCCATGACTGGCACAACTATCTACTTAGATGGCGGAAATGACCTTTCTGTTCCATTAGGCAGGGTAGAAAGTGCTGGTGGAACGGTTATTCTGCCGAAAACTGCTATTGGTGCTAATGGCTTTATCGCACTTTTTATAGACACAGAAGGAAACAAAGTAGGGTTTCATTCGATTGGTTGATGCCTCACAAAACCGCGCTAATTCATTTTTAGCGCGGTTATTTTTCGTCATAACTATAGCAAAACGTCAATCCCCAATTTTCATCGTGTCTATTTTCACGCTTTCGTGGGACGTATTGCTTTTGAAAATTTTAAGATAAGCCTCTTTTTCGCGCTTCCAATTTGTTTCTAAGTGTGGTTGTTCCGTATCTGGCGGGTAGGCAAGTTGAAAACTGTTCGTGTTGCCTGTCCAATTGATGTGATACACCAAATTTCGCTTAGGCTGTAGGCGCAAACGAAAATCCAAGCCCTTTTCAGTCGTTGCCCTGCCCACTATGCCCAAGTTGTAATTGCCCACGATGTCCCATTCAGGCACAAAAAGCGTTTGATTGCGCAGTTGCAAAAGTGCGTGCATGACATTGTAGGGCAAGGTTCGGATTTCGGGAAGTTGTACTTTTTGTGCCAAATCGTTCAATACTTGCACCTCTTTTAGCTCGCCTTTGGTGAAGGTAAGTTCTGCATCACAAACGGCATGGTTGAGCTTCAGCACAAGATTTTTGTCGAACACAAGCCCGCTTCTGATGTCCGCATCAAGCTTGCCTGTGATTTGGGTGTCTTGTATGATTTTTTGCCCAAAATTCCCGAAAGCATACCATATTTGGCTTGCCTGCGTGTTTTTCAGGATAGTACGCCCATCAAGCGTAATAAAATTCTCTTTTTGTGCATTCAAAATACCCAAAAAACTCATCGAGCCTTCGGCTATTTGCAACGTGAGATTGCCCGATTTCAAAATTTTGTCTTTAAGTGTCAGGTCGGCACGCACTTTCTTGGCGTGTAGTTTTTGGTAGGCAAGGCTATCAATGCTTAGGCGGATTTGCCCCTGTAGCGTGGCAGGCAAGGCAAGCGTAGGGTTGATGAAGTCGGCTAATTGCACAAACTTGGAGGCAAGCTCGCCTCTGAAATGCAACGGTTGTTCGGCTACCAACAAGTAGGCAAGCCAATTTTGCACCTTGCCTTTGAGCGTCAGGTCGTTGTTGCCCCATTGCGTTTGCAAGTTGCGCACTTCCGCGCCATCATTTTGAAACACAATTTTGGCGTTCACTTTTTGGTGTGTTTTGTTGCCCTCTTGCGGTTTCGCACTTACGTTGATGAGTTCGAACTCGCCTGTAGCCAACATTTTTTTGGGTTCGGTAGTGGTTTTGTATAGCTCGGCAAGGTCAGTGTCGAGGTGCAATTTCAAACCACCCAATCCATTTAGCGTTTCCCAACGTGGCAAAGGATAAAACTCGTGCAAAGCACTCAAATCAAAACCCGCTTCCATAGTAGCGACTACATGCGGTTTCGACCAATTACTCAACAAAAACGCGCTTCTGAAACGTTGTGAGCCTAACTTGCCTTCGAAGGCACTGATGCGCAACACGCCTGCGTCCATCTTGCCTTCCAAAACGCATTGCGTAATGCTTTGTTGGAGCGAATGAGGAGAGATAATCTCCAATTCCTCGCCTCCAAAAGACGCTTCCACTGCGGGGACTTTGCCCTTGCCTGCTTCGCCCTGCACACTGCCCGCGAAAAATAATTTGCCTTTGGCTTTGTAGCCTCCCAGTTCGTCATAATAGCGCGGAGGCAAGAGCGCGAGCAAGGCTTGTAAATTGCCTTCCTTGCTTCTGAATTTGAAATCTAACAAGGCAGGCAAGTTTTCTCGAAAGGTGCAATTTCCACGAAGGGCAAAATTGGCATCACGTATTTTAAGCTGTGTTTCGTTGAATTGTAAGATTTTGCTTTTGGGCGTGTAGGTTATTTCGGTCTGTAAGCCCAGATTTTTTAGTTCCCAAAAAGTTTGTTTTTCGTGTATGTATAGGCATTTTTCGGCTTTCACTTTGCACACAAATTGGTTCAAATCCTTGCCTGCAAACTGCAAATGGGCAGTTTCGACCTCAAAACTCAAAAAATCTTGCTTGCCTACTATTGGCACATCAAATTGCGCTTTTTCTATCAAAATCTCCTCCAAACGCACCGCAGAGGTAGGCGAGGCGGGAATCTGCCAAACGTCCAAAAAACTACTTTCAGCATCGAGTTCTTCGACATAAATGCGCTTGAGCGTATATTGTTGCTCCCACATAGCCCCCCAATCAAACGAAAAATGGACTTGCGCTATGTGCGCAGTGGCGTTGTCGGTCTTGCCCTTCGTGCTTATGGAGGTAGGCAAGATATGCACTTGGTACAAACTTAGCGTGAGTTCTCCCCATTTTTTGAAGAAGCCGAAACTACTCCATTTGTAGCGTACTTCGCCCTTGCAATGTTGCTTGAGAGCCTTTTCCACCGCGTCTAAGGCTACGGGTTTGTACCAATAGGCAAGCCCCAAGAGCGTGCTGAACAACAACACACACAGGATAAGCACCGCCCAGAAAGTTCGTAGTAAGATTTTGCGCATAGAGCAAATGTAAGCGTTTATTTGCAGACTGCAAAAATTGGGCTATTTTCCTTGCCTATTTCGGAAAGTGTTTGGCAGAAAAAAAATAAAAATTTTATGGTTTTGTATTTTTTACCTATTTTTAGGCTCGCAAAAAAATTCTTAACCCTTCCTACCTCTATGAACACTGCACCCCGTTTTGATAAGTCGTTTCTCCCTCCTATGATTAGCGTGTTGAACTCTGATTATTGGACAGTGGTTATGAATACCTACGAACAAGGCAAATATCACGATACAGTTCACGCTGTGTTGGACTATATCCAAAAAGGGCTTTCAGACAAGGCTCTTGATGCTGAAAAAACGCGCTACGCTATCCCACATGGCTCAACGGTGGTATATATGGAAATTGTGGATAACTCCCTCAAAATAAACGCGCCTTTCCTACGCATACCTGCGCGAAGCCTTATACCGCTCATGCGTCAAGTGGCAGAAATCAATTTCGGAACGTTGGTGTTGGCACAAATCACGCTGGAAGGGGACGAGATTTTCTTTCGTTATGAGTGTCCATTGGAGCTATGCGAGCCGTTCAAAATATACCGAGTATTGGAAGAAATTTGTATCCAAGCTGATGCGAATGATGATTTGTTCATAGAAAAATTTGGAGCGCAACGCCTCGCTGAGATGCAAATAGAGCCTTTCTCTGCCGAGCAAGTAGAGGTTTGTTACAATATGTTTCAGGCTTACCTACAAGAAGCCTTAGACTACATGAACTACTACGAACAACGCCGTTTAGAATTTTTTGGTTGGGACGCGCTCTATCTTGCCTACACCAAAATAGACTACTTCATGCGTCCACAAGGCGTTATGAAAACGAACATAGAAAAGGCTATCAAGGAATTGAACTCTGACCTTGATATGGCAGAGAAAATAAACAAAGGCAAGACAACCATACAAAAATGGCTACAGATGAGCAAAGAACACTATACAGAGTCTTTGTATAAGTCTAACCAATTTATTTCCGAAAAATTGAAACTCGAAGTGTCGGGTGTGCAGGATTATTTGAACAAAACCCACACTACAGCCCGCGATGAGCGCAACAAACGCGACTACATGGGTTCGGCTTTGAGTATGATGTGCGGTTTTTATGGGGCTATGTTTTATTACAACATTCCACAAACTACCCACGAATTGCTTACTGCAGGCTTGGAGAAAGCAAGCGGTATGGATTGGGAACTTGCCTCCCTGCGCTTGTGGGAAACGCTGGAAGATGTGATGCAACAAAGCACCCGTACTGCCAACAGTTACGGTTTGCGTGACATATAAAGATGCTTGTTTACGATTTTCAACAACTTACCTTCGAACAGGAGGTAAGTTTTATTGGGCTTGTTTGGTTGGGCTTATGGGCAGTGAAAAATAAAGATTTTTGAGTAGGAATGAGGCAAATTTTGCAGTGTTAGCAGGTCGCTACCACGAAAAATTTAACGAAATTGCTACCAAAAAGATTGTTTTTGACAACGCATACAGCCCAACTAAACAAGCCCTTTATTTGGAAATAGCTGTTTTTGTGTATCTTTGCGCCATAGCAAGCCACATTGCTTTACAAAACAAGATACAATAGTATGTTCAAATATTTGCTTTTATGCTTCGGGCTGTTCGCACTGACTGCACGCGCCCAAAAGACAACACCCACCGAAGAACAAGTAAACCAACAATACGAAGCTATTAAGTTAGAATTGTTGTGTCGAAGTATGCAATTTATCCTCAAAGAAAACAAAGCTACAGAAGCTGTTGATAAATTGAGGTGCGACAACATAGAGGTCTTGGGGCAAAGTATCCCCAAAGAATACAAACAGGCTATTTCTATCTACAACCTTTTTCGACATAAGCACTACAGCACTTTTGGCAAAAACAAGTTGGAGGCACGCATAGACAAATTTTCTCGCGACCTCAACACCGAGCTAACCAAACTGAACCGCGACAGGGCTTGGCAAACCAATGTGCAAGGTTTGATAGGGCAACTTGGCGACATCAAAAAGCAAAGCCTCCAACAAATTCAAGACGGCACGCACAGTACCCAACAAAACTTGGATACGTTGGCAGACCGCGTGGCACAACCTAAGCCCATCACGACTACACCTCCCACTGTAGCCCAAACCTCGCCTACCGAAAGCAAATCGACAGGGATAGGCTATGTTATTTTGTGTTTGATATTGTTGTTTTTGCTCACGGGTGGCGCGTGTGCTTTTTTGTATTGGAAAATACAAGAACTGAAGAAGGAAATGGCAGAAAAAGACGAACAACTGAAGGAAAGGTTTAACCATGTGGAGAGTCAATTTCCTTTGTTCACCCCCCTGAAAGAATATCAGTCCTTGCCTCCCAAAATAGGATTTTTGAACGACCAACTTACTGCCCTGACGCAAGAAGTGGTAGTGCTAAAGACTCGCAATGAATTTAAGCCTACTATGGACGAACTCTATTCACAACGCACCGAACACCTCGAAACCACGCGCTACAATCCCAATGTGCGTATGCACTATGTGAAATATCGTCCCGACATCAATGGCTTCAACCCTGCCGAATTTAGAAATGACCCTACACGAGATAGCATTTATAAGTTTGAGATAAATCCCGAAAATCCTATACAAGCTACCTTTGGCATCGTGGGGCGCAATGAATACCACAATGTAGCCTTAGCCAATGACGATTTGATGTTGGCGGGTGCTTGCGAATATGCCAATCCGCCCTACAACGACACACGCATTGTAACCCTCGAAAATGGCATAGCCGAGAAAAGAGGCGAGGTATGGGTAGTGCTGAAAAAGGCGATTATTTCGTTTGAATAAGGTACAATTTCATAACAACTAAAAAAGACTCTCGTTTCAACAACGAGAGTTTTTGCGTTTTAGCCCTTGCGACAAAAGACTTATACTAAAATAAGATTTAAAATGCGTATTAACCACAAGAACACAAGGTCACGAAGCTTACTTTTACCTTTTTTTCTTGTGTTCTTGTGTCCTTGTGGTAAAGTTTTGTACGCAAGTTAAGAGTTATTTTAGTATTATTCACAAGTTATACACATAGTTACGCACAAGTTATCCACATTTTCAACATACGCACTGTTTCAGAGGTTGAGCAAAAAGTCGGGCAGTTTTTTGTGCTGTATTGCTTTTTTGTTGGTTCTTTTATATCTTTACGGTGCAAAATACATCATCTAAGGCACTTATTTGAAAAGTTTTGGAACAAGACGCAAAACTAAAATACCTGCCTATCCTGCAATAAAAGAGGCACTCTTGCCCCTACATTTTTGCAAAATTTTCAGAAAAACCCCAATAACCAGCTTTATTTTATGAAAAAATTTTATACAACAGTAGCTTGTTTGTTGCTCTCTTGGTGGAGTGCGAAGGCGCAGACGCAAACAGACAGCTTGCCTAAAGTGCGCAAAACTACGCTTGATGTAGTGTATGGGCATTATTTCCAAAATGGCAATAATTCAGCCGTTACAGGAGGCATTGGCACAGAGGAGTTAATGGTCTATGGTGCTAATCTTACTCTCAAACACACACGAAGCAAGTCCGCTTTTTCCCTCAATGCAGGAACGGATTTAATATCTTCTGCTTCTACAGATAAGATTGATTTTGTGGTTTCGTCTGCATCTTCGCATGATTTTCGTGCTTATTTCAATGGCACAGCTGAAGTACAAATTCCTAAACACAACCTTACTTTGTATGGTGGTGGCGGTGTTTCGATGGAGAGCGATTATTGGGCGAAAATAGGCAAGATTGGTTTTGCGAAAGAAAGCAAAAGCAAACTAACCGCTTATTCTGCCCAATTTCAAGTATCGGCTGATGATTTGAGATGGGGATGGTGGAGGGACAACAATAGCAACAAAAAAAAACTCATCTATCCCTCAGAATTGCGTGGGCCTGAGTGGTACGACACTTATAGGCGAGCTTCTTATCAGTTGAAGCTAAGTCTTACGCAAGTTTTGAACCAACGAAATGTGATAGGCATTTTCCCTGAACTTGCCTACCAAAACGGACTGCTTGCTACGCCTTTTCACAGGGTTTATTTTCAAGACAATACGCTTCGTGTGGAAAACTTGCCTGCTGAACGTTGGAAGGGTTTGGTGGCGGTGCGTTGGAATAGTTTTGTAGGGGGCAGTTGGGTTTTGAAGCAGACTGTGGACGCTTATCGTGATAATTGGGGCATTTGGGGCGCGTCTTTGGAGCAAGAAACTTCGCTAAAATTGAAGAATGACGTGGTCTTGTTGGCAAATGCCCGCGTGTACGCGCAATCGCCAAGTCGATATTTTAACTCGTATCAAATGCACGCGCCTACAGAGGTATTTTATACATCTGACTTTGATTTGTCGCGGTTCGAGCTATACCAAGTAGGCACAGGAATCAAGTGGAAACCTTATCGATATTGGTCAAAGAAATTTGTATTCAACTTTTTGATTTTTAGGTACAATTATATGCACCGAAGCAACGGACTGCAAGCGCACATCTTGTCGTTCTCTGCACAAATGGATTACCTACACAAGCGAAAAAAGAAACTGCCCACGCAATAGCCAACCCCTCGCCCCTTCCACCCCTCAACCCTTCTACCTTTCTACCTTTCTACCCCTACCAAATCCCTCACCACGACAGAAGCACAAAAAGCCCCAAACAGCGTGGGAATATAGGAAATAGTGCCATAATACGATTTTTTGTGTTGTTGTCCTTCTACACGCTGTAGCGAGTCGCGTTTGGGGAGTTCCGAAGAAAAAACGGTTTTGAAACCTTTAGGTATGTCCCATTTGCGCATTGTTTTGCGGACTTGTTGGGCAAAAGGGCAGTTGTAGGTTTCCCAAATATCAGCAATGCGGATTTTTTCGGGGTCTAACCTACCTCCCGCGCCCATCGAACTTACAAAACGCACATCAGACTCCAAACAAATACGAATCATAGCCAATTTGGGCGTAACCGTATCTATAGCATCAACTACATAGTCGTATTGTTGGCTTGTGATGATGTCCTTTAGTTTTTCATGCACCATATAATCCTGCACTACGGTTAGCTCAAGGTCGGGATTGATGTCGCGGAGGCGATTTGCCATCCAGCCTGCTTTGCTCTCGCCTTCGCTACTGACAAGGGCAGGAAGTTGGCGATTTCGGTTGGTCATTTCTATAGTGTCGCCATCGACAATCGTCATCTTGCCTACACCAGCCCGCGCAATGTATTCGGCACAATACGAGCCTACGCCTCCCATACCCACCACAAGCACACGCGCATTTTGGAGTTTCTGCACGCCCTGCTCGCCTATCAAAAGTTCAGTTCTTGACAACCAATGCATATTCGTTGATTTTTTTACAAAGATAATTTTTTTGGGGACTTATGCAAAATGTGGTGTATAGGCATCTTGCCTGTAGATTACAAGGAGTTTTTTTTGATGCTTATGCCCTTCGTTTTCTCCATAACCACGCCAACACGCCTCCGCCTATTGCTATCAATCCTATAGCTATATAAATCGCTATCCAAAGGCGTTGCATATAGCGTTTTAGCTCTATGATTTCGGTTTCTTGGTTTTTGATTTTGAGTTCCTTTTCGCGTTGGTTGGTTTGAAATTTGGCTTGCAAGTCCGAAATGCCCATTTCGCTTAATGCAAGCGAGTCTTTTAGCTCCAAATGTTTGGCGAGGTAGTTATAGGCTTGTTCGTGATTGCCCATGCTCGCATACGTGGAGGCGAGGCTCTTGTAAGCGTCTTGCTGACTATCTCTCGCCCCTATTTCGGAAGCCATACGCAAACCGCGCTTCAGATATACTAAGGCTTGTTCGTTGTTTTTTTGTGCCAAATATAGCTCGCCTATGCTTACTAAGGAAAAGGCAACACCGCGTTTGTCGTTTAGTTCTTCTTTGATTTTGAGAGATTGCGAATGATAGTCGAGGGCTTGGTCGTAGCTCGCCTGCTTGCGCATGAGGTCGCCCAAATTGTTCAATACTTTGGCTTGGTTTTGCAGTTTGGCTTGGGTAGGCAAGGACTTCGTTTCTTGGTAAATGCTCAAGGCGCGTTGGTAGTTTTGGCGGGCTTCAGCAAATTGTTTGTTGTCCTCATACACCGCGCCCAAATTCGAGAGAGCTTGGGCAGTGCTGGGTTCGTCTTTGCTGGCTTCGCTCATGCGCAAAGCACGCTGAAAGTGTAGCAAGGCTTTTTCGGTGTTGTGCAGTTTTTTGTAAACCGCGCCTATGTTGTTGAGCGAGAGCAATATTTGTGCATCATCTTTTTGTTCCTCGCCTACTTTGAGGGCTTGGAAATAAAAATCTAAGGCTTTTTCATAATTGGCTAAAAAATAATGGTTTACGCCTATGTTCAGCAAACATTGCCCTACTTCGGTGGCTTCGTTTACGCGCTTGAACAAGGGAATAGCCTCAGCAAAGCGTTCAATGGCTGTTTTGTATTCGCTTTGTGCATATTTGGTGCGCCCCAATGCCTCCAAAGTGTAGGCAATGCGCAGGTCGTCCCCTATAGATTTGTAGGTTGTGAGGGCTTCTTGCAGGCTTTTTTCGGCTTCTTTGTGTTTGCTTTGGCTTAGGTAAATGTCGCCCAAGTTGCGGTGTGCATTGCCCACGCCTTCAGGATAATCCAAACGTTTAGCAAGGTCGAGGGCTTGTTGGGCGTATTGTTCGGCTTTTTCCTCGCCTGCATCATGCATCTCGGAGGCAAGGCGGTTGAGCAAAATCACTTTGTCATTCTGGTCTTGCACCTTTTCTAAGGCTTTTTGGAGGCTATCTATCACGTTTTGGGCTTGTGCCAAATGGCTCAAACACACAAAACAAAGTGCATACAGTATCTTGGTTGGCATTTTTTGATGATGTTTTAAAAGACAAAGATAGCTTTTTCTTGCAAAAAAGCTATCTTTATTGTTGTGCCTGTTTTTATACACGCGAATTTAGAAGTTTTACAACACTACATATAGTTTTTTAAAAAACTTTTTAAAGTATTTTAGAAAGATATATTCATAACACTGCATTTGCCTGTGTGAAAAAAACTATACAAGGCATTTGCTATTCATTTTCGTGGAGGTATAAAAAAATGTTGATTTTTTGGTATTTCAAAGATTATTATCTAATTTTGGATTGTAATCTAAAATTTTAAAAAATAATGACTTCTATCGAAACTTTCTATTCGGAATTAGCCCAAATTAGGGAACTATTCCATAAGTACGGCAAATTTGATGATGCCAATGCAAAACTTGATGAAATAGCCAAGTATATTACTATGTACGTTTATGAAGCGCAAAAAGGGCAAGACGACATAAAAAGTTTTATTCTTGCTTATGAGCAAAATAATGATTATCAACTAGTTACATCATTAAAACGATTGTTTTCTAACATTACAGAGCATATAGATATTTTTGATAACAAAGCCAATCTGAACATTGAGGACAATGATAACCATTTTGCGTACTTACTTCTAAAACTTGTTGTAAGTTCGGTAGATAGTGTTCTAAATGGTAGCAAAAATTTTGATTTGTTAAACGAGTGTTTTGGACACTTTATACGAGATAGTTTCCGCAATCACATAGAAGATGCTCAATATATGACACCTTATGAGGCAGTTGAGTTGATGTGTGAAATGGCTTTATTTGATTTGAAAGACGAGGAAAATAACGCAGAATTTACCATTTTAGACCCTTGTTGTGGTGTTGGCTCTTTTCTTTCTACTTTTTATCAAAAAAACAATATCGTTGAAAAACAACAACTTAGGTTAATTGGTCAAGATAAAGTAGAACGAATGGTGAAATTGTCAAAAATAAATTTGTTTTTGGCAAATATTCAAAACCAAGTTATTGCGAATGATAACTCATTGGTTGGCAAGTCTTTTTTAGATGAGTATGAGGGAAAAATAGATTTAATTTTGACTAATCCTCCTTTTGGAGCAAAATTTTCAAGTGGAGAATTAAAACATTTGGCTAAACAACATTATCCGTTGTTACAAGATTTGATTTTAAAAAATGGAACAAATTTTAGTTCTGAAATTTTGTTTATAGATAGATGCTTACAAATGCTAAAACCCAATGGGAAACTTTTGGCGGTTGTGCCTGATAGTGTTATTTCTTCTGCTGGTTTAGCCAATATGTTGCGGTGCAGATTAGCATATAAAAAAAATGTGCAAGTAAAAGCAATTATTGAACTACCTGCGGTTACATTTGCACAGGCAGGAACACGAACTAAAACAAGTATTTTGTATTTGCAAAAAACAGATAACCTTCATAAATCGACTTTTATGGCAAAATGCGAGAATATTGGTTTTGAGGTAAGTACCAAAAAAGGGGCAACCGTAAAATATGCAGAAGGCGAAAATGAACTACCCAAAATATTAACTGCTTACAAAAAAACTAATTTTGATGAACCTATTGAAAAGGAGCTTGTCTTATCACAAAAACCTTCTTGTGTACTTATCAATTCCGAATTATTAAAAACACAATCTTGGACTGCAAGCCACTACAACGCTGAAAAATATGAAGCAATTAATTTACTAAAAAACAATGAAATTCAATTAGTTAAGCTTTCAGAAATTGCAAAATTTGAAACGAATATAAGAAAAAAAGAGGTAATTTTGCCCGAAAGTAAATGTATCAGCGTCTTACACATTGTGAATAGTGATAACTTGAATTATGAAGAACTTTTGACTTATAACCCAAAATATCAAGGTACTGTTTGCAAAGGTGGTGATTTATTGTTTTCTAAAATAAACCCACGTATTTTGAGGGTTCTAGTAGTTCCTGAATTAGATTTTCCTTTGACTTGTTCAAGCGAATTTGAGATTATGAACTCAAAAACAGAACTGAGTAATTATGCCTTGAAGTTACTTTTGATGTTGCCTTATGTACAAACCCAAATTAACGCCACCACATCAGGGACTTCATCTTCTCATAATCGTATCAAATCACAAGATTTGGGTAATATTTTGATACCTTTACCCTATAAAAATACAGAAAAATATCAAAAATTAGTTCAAAAAGCATCAATATATGAGCAAAAAGATAAACAGTTTAACCATTTACGTTTTGAAATGTTTCAACTAAAAAATGATGTATTTGAATTAACGATTTAATCAACATAACTACAGATACCATTTTCTAAAATATTCTCTTCAAAAGAGGTAAGGGTATATTGGTTTTCAAACCATTCAGCACTAAAAAGTAAGGGATAATTCAAATTTCCACAAGTATTTCGAAAAATATTTGTATTTTGATTTCTAGGAGGGTGTAGTTGAAAGTTATCGCTTTTGATTATGCCCTCCTCTCTTTGTTTGTACCATTTTTCACAAATTCCCCTAAAAATGGTATCATGTTGTGGTCTTACAACCCAAACTCTACACCTTTCGCGTTGATTATCGGGTTCGTTATCCCACAACACAAAAAATAATTTGGGCATAATATCTAAAGATGCCATACTTCCTGATAATTCACTTTTTGTTCCTGCTTTGATAACACCATTAAAACGTGGTGTGTCGATAGCGTCCCAAGTGCTTGCGGCTTTTACATCTGAACCATCTTCTATATCTGCACCTTTTTGACGTGCTAATCCTTTTTTTTGATATAGTAGGCTCACTAATATTTGTGACCAACCGCGAGTGTCTGATGGGTTGGGGTGTTTTGTTTCGTCTGCAAAAGGTTTGGCTTCAAAAAACGTCCTATGGTGTAAATTGAGTAACTCTAAAATTCTTGCTATGGGTATCATTTGGTAGTAGTAGTTTTTTACAAATTTGATGGTTATCTTTTACCAACTAATTATTATGTGCGAATCGCTTGTGTCTTAAAACAAAGATAGGCAAGTTTTTATAAACGCCAAATGCTTTACAACGAAATTTTTAATAGGCAAGTTTCTTTAACCTCTTGCCTCCGCTCCAAAACAGAGGGAGGCAAGCTGATAGGTTAAAGCAAAAATGTACGCTAATTCATTTCCAACGCCTTGCGCAATTCTTCTTGGCTTTTCACGAGGTCTTTTTGTTCGTGGAGCGTGAAAGTATGGGCGGGGCGGTCTTTACTGTTCGGGTTGGGTTTTAGCTGTTGGAAGTTAATTTTGGTATAATCTTCGGGCTTCACAACGGCAATGCGATAATTATCCAAAATAGCCAAAATACGCACTGTAGGCTCTGGCACGATGCCAAACAAATTCCAATTTCCGCCTGCATATTCGGCAGAGGAGCGAATTTTGGGATTGATATAAAACACTTTTTTCAATTCCTTCGCGCCCAAATTTTTCGACTCGCCTTGTAGTTTGAACGAAGCATCTACGAACATAACCTTGCCTACCAAATCATCTTTCAGATAACGGTCAAAATTGTGGATTCCAAAATTATTGATGGCAATAGGTCGAAAAACTTCCGCCATTTGTTTGATTCTTTCCTCCTCTTGGCGCACTTTTTCCATAAGTTGCGTTTCTTCAGCTTGCCATTTTTCAGGCGAGTGCGCCAATAGGCTTGCTATGCGCATAATGGGCTTGGCTACTATGTACGCAATAGGCGTTTGTTTTTTATCACTATTTTTCCAGCCTTTGTAAAAAGCAATACTATACGTGCCATTGCCCAACGATTTTACGTCAGTATCAAACAAATTTTCGTCCTTCGTGGCAGGCAAGGTAGGCAAGCCATTCGAACCCACCAATTCCCACACCAAATTATGTGCGGGGTGTTCGCCCAAACCCATTACTTGCACAGCTTGATAGCCATACACTTCGCCCAAATAGCCTACTTTGTAGCCCTGAAAGCGTTGCATAAAGGCATTTTTCAAGACTTTGTTTTGTATTTTGGCATCATCATCATCAACCGAAATGTCGAAGGCATTGCCCACATTCAGCACAAAGCGCGTGGCGGGGAGTTGGGCGCGTAGTTGTTCGAGGGCTATTTTCTCGCGTTGTTTGGTTTCGTTGATTATTACTTTTTCGCGGGTTTTATACGTCCAATTACGCTGAACAGTATCTAAGCTATAAAAATTATAGTCTGCATCTGCTTGCCACGAAGCCATGTCTATTTTGGCTTGCTTGCCTTTGGCGAGGCGTAGGTTCTTGCCTGCTTGCTGGGCGCGAATGTCGAACATACCTGCCGTTTGGAGGCTTTGGCGCGTGCCTGCGGAGTCATATTGCATGGGTATTCCCGACACCAACACATCGAGGGCATCATGGAACTCGCGGTAGGCAAGGCTTACCTGCCCGCTAACAGGCTTGCCTGCTTCGTCGAGCAAGGCATGGGCAGGAATGGAAATTTTTGTACCCGTTTTGTAGGTAAGTTCCGCACCCTTCTCTGCCTCGAAGGTGTAGGTTTGATACGGAACGTCTGCTTGTGGCAATGGCGACTGCACGAAGGCGGGCTTGCCTACCACTTTTTGCGTTTTTTTTTCTTGGGGAGCATTACAGCCCGCCACAAAAGCGCACAAGGAAAGCACTAAAAGGATTTTTTTCATAACACATTATTATTTTGGGTTTATAATAATAACGTATTTGGAAAAAAAAGTGATGGGAGATGTAATATATTCCGCTTTTTTCAAAATAACAAATCTAATGCGCCCCAAAAACCACCGCCTGCAATGAAAAACCAAGACAAAAAAGAGGTAAATCTATTTTGTGGGTGCCAAAGAAAAAGAACGTGAAGCCCTGCATGGACAATACAAAAGATGTCCAAGCCTTGTATCAAGGCTTCGCTGGGTGTGCTCAATGCCCAAAAAATACACACATACAAAGGAATGTGTGCAAGTATGAAAACGACCTTGCCTACTTCGTCTTTCAAGAAAAATGTGAGCGGAAACATCAACCACTCTTTTTGTGTCATAGCGTCCATTTCATGTACGAAAAGGAAGGCAAGTGCTATGTAGAAAAATAAATGTTCCATAACAAACACAAAAAAAGCGCGTCTATTAAAACGCGCTTCTTATTAAAGTTGTATCAAGTAGTTTGGACAGCGTGGCGCAATGCCCATTCCTCTGTGCCAAATTTGCGAAGCATACGATAATGCGAACCCAACGCGCCCATGAAGGTTTGATTTTCCAAATAGGGAATACCAAATTCTTCAGCGGTTTCTTTCACGATTTCAGAGATGGCTCTGTAGTGAATATGGCAAACTGTAGGGAACAAGTGATGCTCTACTTGCATATTCAAGCCACCACACAAGAAATTCGCCAACCAACTTTTACGGGCAAAATTGGCGGTAGTGTGCATTTGGTGAATAGCCCAAGCCTCGTCTATGTCGCCATTTTCGTTGGGTTCAGGAAAGGCAGTGTCTTCTACTACGTGAGCCAACTGAAACACCAAACCAAGCGTTAAGCCTTGTACGAAGTGCATACAAAAGAAAGCAAAGAACCATTGCAAGAACGTAATAGGCAAGACCATCAACGGCACTGCAATGAACAAAATATAGTACATAAGTTTGAAGCCAAACAAACGCACATAATCTGCTGTTTTATGCTTGTGGGCATAATTGCCTATGCCTTTTTGGAAAAACTTTTTGAAGTCCTTGCGCAGTACCCAAAAGATAGAACTCAACCCATACAACACAAACGCATAATAATGCTGAAAGCGTTGCATATAGGTTAGCTTGTCAGCAGGCGAGAGGCGCACCAAGCCCGGGGCAACGTCTATGTCTTCGTCATGCCCAGGAATGTTGGTATAGGTATGATGCACAATGTTGTGCGAAATACGCCAAATATAAGGGCTTGCCCCCAAGGTAGTAAAACTAAACGCTATCAAATCATTCAACCACTTGCGTGATGAGTAAGAGCCGTGAATGGCATCATGCGACACATTGAACCCAACCATAGCCCCAAAAAAGCCCAAAATAAGAGCCAAACCAAAATTCGACCAAAGACTCAAGCCACCAAAAATGATGACCAAATACAAGGCTGTGTAGCCTCCCCAAAACAGAAATGTTTTGAAAACCATCGCCCCATTGGCGTGTTTCGAGATGTTGCGACTCGTGAAGTAATTGTCCACGCGCTTGCGTAATGTGGTATAGAACCCTGTGCGCTCGCGCTCATTAAAACGAGGAACTTTCATAAATAATAACACTTTGTTGATTGTTGCGGTAACAAGAACCAACGGAAATTAAAGAAAATAAATGAATAATTGAAAATGGAACAATGGCGGTTAAAGTATTGATAATAAGCACTTTAGTATTTTTCAATAGCAAAGTATTACTACAAGGGTGTAAGTTAGATACAAAATATTGAACTTCCAAAAGTTTTTTTCGCAAAGTGAAGCATTGCCCCAATATAATATGGCTCGAAGCACACACAAATCACTGCCAAAATTTGTTTTTCCGCCTTTTTTTGTTTATCTTTGCCAAAAAAACAAGCAAGGTTGTTTTAGACAAAACAAAAAGGGCAATGGATTACATCGAAGGTTTGAACAGTCCCCAACGCGAAGCAGTATTACACACTGACGGAG
Source organism: Bacteroidota bacterium (assembly GCA_004292795.1). Lineage (GTDB taxonomy): Bacteria > Bacteroidota > Bacteroidia > Cytophagales > Microscillaceae > RDXI01. The sequence continues at coordinate 19,249 of RDXI01000035.1, forward strand.
CCATCATGATTATAGCAGGCGCAGGCTCAGGCAAGACTCGCGTCCTCACGCACCGCATTGCGCACCTGATGCAAAATGGCGTGGAGGCGTACAATATCCTTGCGCTTACCTTCACGAACAAGGCGGCAGGCGAGATGCGTCACCGCATACAGCAAATAGCAGGCGATGGGGCTAAAAACTTGTGGATGGGTACGTTTCACTCCATTTTTTCGCGTATCTTGCGCATAGAGGCAGAGAAACTCAACTACACTTCGAGCTTTTCTATTTATGATACCGAAGACTCGCGTAGCCTTTTGAAGTCTATCATCAAAGAGCGCAATTTGGACGACAAACTCTATAAGCCCGCAGGCGTATTGGCGCGTATTTCGTTGATGAAAAACAAGCTCGTGTCTTACAAGGAATATTTAAGCAATCCCGCCTATTACGAAGAAGACCGCGCAAGCCAACGCCCCGAATTAGGCAAGCTCTATGAAATATACCAAAGACGCGCCTATCGCGCCAATGCGATGGACTTTGATGATTTGCTTTTCAATACCAATATCTTGCTCCGCGACTTTGCAGAAGTGCGCGAAAAATACCAACAAAAATTCCGTTATATCCTTATTGATGAGTTTCAAGATACCAACATTTCGCAGTATTTGATAGTGAAACAGTTGGCAGAACTGCACAAAAACATCTGTGTCGTGGGTGATGATGCCCAAAGTATTTATGCCTTTCGCGGGGCGGACATTGAGAACATCTTGAACTATCAGCGCGACTATCCAAATGTGAAAGTTATTCGTTTGGAACAAAATTATCGCTCTACTGCCAATATCGTAAACGCCGCAAACTCGCTCATTGCCAAAAACAAAAACCAATTAGATAAAAACGTTTGGACTTCGAATGATGAAGGAATGCCCGTGCAACTCATCAAAACTATGTCCGACACAGAGGAGGCAAGATGGGTAAGCGATAAGATTTTTGAGGAAAAAATGAATCAGGGTTTGCGCAACAAGGAATTTGCCATTTTGTACCGCACAAACGCCCAATCGCGTAGCTTCGAGGAATCATTGCGCAAAAAAAACATCAAATACAGGATTATTGGCGGTCTTTCCTTCTATCAACGCAAGGAAATTAAAGACCTCATTTCTTACCTGCGCTTCACTGTAAACCACAATGACGAAGAAGCCCTCAAACGCATTATAAACTTGCCTAAACGCGGGATAGGCGAGTCGACAGTCGATAAATTACGCGAATTGGCAGAATATCATACCATTTCGCTTTGGCAAGTAGTGTCTG
>RDXI01000314.1 GCA_004292795.1 Bacteroidota bacterium
ATTGATTATCAGGCATTGAGCAAACTGTTATGAAAAGGTAAAAACAAAAAAGCCCTTACTTCATAAGCAAGGGCAAATAATAGGCATTAAAAAATCAATCGCCTACATCAAAGTATAGCTTTTGGGCTACCTTATCGTCCACATACGTAGTGATAACATACACACCTAGTTGAGGAAATTTCAGTGTCCAAGTTAGGGTATGACTCAGGCTGTCATCAATGTCTTTTAGTGTAAAAGTACCTTTTTCTGTGGTATCAATAATTTTGCCTGTAGCCACATGCACCATTCTTGCATAGTGACTATGCACTTTATTGGTTTCATAGCCTTGAAATATGGTATATATCGCAAACTTATTGTTTGTATTTACAGCATTGCTGTTAAAACCTGTAAATATGTTTATCAAATTCGTGCCTTGCTCGCCTTTTATCTTCTCACTGCACAAAAACATAGAGCAGTTGCCGTAGAGTTGGGCTTGTACATTGGGCGCATTCAAAAACAGCCCTATAAGAGCCAGAAATATGTTTTTTTTCATAAAATTAGAGGTTGGGGTTGATGTTAAGGTTGGGAGAAAACGATAAAATAAGATTAATCGCCTACGCTAATGTATTTTTTTTGGGCGACAAGGTCATCTACATACACCGTTATACAATAGTTGCCTGCTTCTGGGAATGTAACAGACCAAGTTGTGGTATTCTGATGCCAATAAGGTGGATAAGGTGGCTTTTTCATTGTGAAGGTGTTGGGGGTACTGTCAAGCACCACCGAATCATCTTTCATATTAGTGATAACGCCTTTGTAGGTATGTACCACATCAGGCGTATAACCTTGGAAAATAGTCAATGTTTGAAATCTCGACCTGCTATTGATAGCCTTAGCATTGAAGCCTGAAAACACGCCCAACAAGTTTGTCTTGCCATTTTCTTCTGTTTGTTCAGAGAACATGATAATGGAGCAGTTCCCAATGTCTTGGGCGCGGAGAGCAGGCAAGGACAAAAAGCACACAAAAGCCATGCTCAAAAGTAGTTTCTTCATATTGGATAGGGGGGAAGCGTAATAAATACTGCGCAAAAATACGCTGAAGACCACCTCGAAAAGACGCTACTTTTATGAAACTATGCTTTTACTTTACAAAACGGCTTCTTAGCTTTATGAAGCTATATATTGCCACAAGACCTCGCCTGTAGGCGAGGCAGTGATTTGTAAGAAACGAAGCCCGATTTTTTCTAAAACAGCGATAGATTTTTGATTTTCGGGAAGCGTAATGCCATAAATGGTAGGCAAGCCAAGTGTCTGTTGCGCATAGGTCAAAGTAGCCTTTGCACTTTCGAGAGCATAGCCCTTGCCTGTGTGGGCAGGCAAGAAAGCAAAACCAATATCGGGACAATCAAGCGTGGCGCGTTTTACCAAACCACACATACCAAGTGGTTCGCGGTCATCGGTACGCTCCACCAACCAAAGCCCAAAGCCATTGTCTATATAGCCCTGTATCAAAGAGTTCGTGATGTATTGTTGCGCGTCTTCGATGGTTTTGATGTTTCTGTCGCCAACGAACCGTAGCCAGCCTTCGCTATTGACCAACGAAACAATAAAAGGTGCATCTTCGAGGGTAAATTTCCGAAGTGTGAGGCGGGGTGTTTGGAAAATGTAAGGTTTTTTCATGGGCGTGAGATGATAGGCACAACCTTATAAGTTTGAGGTGGCAACATTTCATTACAACTTTTTATTTGTATAGATTTTTGAGTATTTTTGTGGACTAATAACTCCCAAATCATCTTACCCATGTACGACCTGCCCTATCACAAAGAAAACAATCCCGACATTGTTAAAGAACTCGTGGCGCAATATCCGTTTGCGTTTTTGACGGGCTGTGATGCTGAAAACAAGCCTGTAGCTACCCAAGTACCGCTCTTTTTGGAAGAAATAGAGGGCAAAATGATACTAAGTGGGCATATCATGAAAGGAACAGACCATCACAAGGCTTTCCTGCAAAACCCCAACGTATTGGCTGTTTTCACAGGGCATCATACCTACGTGAGTGGCACGTGGTACGCCAACCCACACACGCCTTCTACGTGGAATTACATGAGCGTTCATGCGCATGGCGTTATTCGCTTTGTGAATGATGAGGCTTTGGAAAATTTATTGCGCAAAACGAGCCTACATTTTGAGAACAACAACCCGCACTCTGCTACAGTTTACGACAACTTGCCTCCCGAACTTATCAAAAGGGTAATGGGTGCGATTATTGCCTTCGAGATTGAGGTCAAAGAGATAAAAAACATCTTCAAACTAAGCCAAGACCGCGACTTCGACAGCTACCAACACATACAAGAAAAGCTCAAAGAGCAAGACGAAGCAGGCAAGGCGATTGCAACCGAAATGGCGAAAAGGACGCATCAAGTATTTCCTGATATGCCTCCAACAAAATAAAAATGCTTGCCTAAAAACCTTGCCTACTTGCATGAGTAGGCAAGCAACAAGCATTAAACCAACCTATCGCGCAAAATCATAATCTCAAGCGTGGGGCTTACTTTTTCATACAAAATCTTGTAAACCGCCTTCGTGATGGGCATATCTACTTGTAAGTTCTTCGTGATTTCATAAATACCTCGCACCGCATAATAGCCTTCTGCAATCATATTCATCTCCATTTGAGCCGATTTTACGGTATAGCCCCGCCCTATCATATTGCCAAAAGTGCGGTTTCGGCTAAATTGCGAGTAAGTCGTAACCAACAAATCGCCCAAATAAGCCGAGCCATTCAGGTCGCGCTCAAGCGGGTTCAGGCGAGTCAAGAATCGATTAATTTCTTGCATGGCATTTGACACCAAGACCGCTTGGAAGTTATCGCCATAGTTCAATCCATGCGTAATACCCGCCGCGATAGCAATGATATTTTTCATCACCGCGCAATATTCTATGCCTATCACATCGGGGTTTGTGGCTGTTTTGATGTAACGGCAGGCAAGGAGTTGTGCCACTTTTTGGGCGGTTTCCTTCTTTTCGGAGGCTATTGTGAGGTACGATTGTTTTTCATACGCCACTTCTTCCGCGTGGCAAGGTCCCGCAATCACAGCCGTATGCGTAGGCGAGATGTTGAACTGCCTTTCCAAATAATGTGTAAGCAAAATATGCTCATCAGGAATAATGCCCTTCACTGCCGAGATAACGACCTTGCCTACAAAATCCTCGCTGGAAAGCGAGCTAAGGGCATCACGCACAAACGCGGCAGGCACTACCACAAAAATAAACTCGGCATCTTTTACAGCTTCGCGTAGGCTTTCCTGTGGCTTCACTTTGGTTTTGTGAATTTGCACGCCACTCAAATAATCGGGATTGTGGCGGTACTTTTGTATATGCTTCACCGCATCACGGTTGCGCAACCACCAATTTATTTTCGTGTTGTTTTCGGAAAGCATTTTGACCAAAGCAGTAGCCCAGCTTCCGCCTCCAATGACCGCTACGCGCACTGGGGGAGTTTCTATGCGCCTTCTGCGCCTGCCTATGATGCGTTTGAAGAGTTTATTCATGTAATTTTTATACGCTTGAGGCGCAAAAGAACGAATTTATTTTGATTATTTTGCACTTTGGAGTGATATTTTTTTATTTTACGAATATGCTCAAAACTCGAATTGCACCCACGCCAAGCGGTTTTTTGCATTTGGGCAATGCCTTTTCTTTCCTGCTCACGTGGCTCATAGCACGCCAACGAAAAGGCACAATCCATTTGCGCATTGATGACATAGACAGCGACCGCGTAAGACCTGAATACGTGCAAGATATTTTCGACTCTTTGCGTTGGTTGGGCTTGGATTGGGACTCGGAGGCAAGGTCGCAACTTGCCCAAAAACCGTTGTACGCTTCGTATTTGGCTCGCCTGCTCGAAACCGAAAAGGGGCAAAGGGGCGTGTATGCGTGTGCTTGTTCGCGTAAGGAAATACAAACGCAGGCAAGGAATGGATTGTACGGACAAACTTGCGTAGCCAAAAACTTGCCCAAAACAGTAGGCAAGGACGTAGGCGAGTCATACTCCTTGCGATTGCACGTTCCCGACTCGGCAGAGGTGCGCTTGCAAGACGCGCTACAAGGAACTTGCCTACTAAAACCTGCCGAAATAGCGGGCGATTTGGTGATTTGGCGCAAAAACAACGAGCCTGCTTACCAGTTGGCTTCTTTGGTTGATGACCTACAGGCGGGCATCAATTTTATAGTTCGGGGCGAAGATTTGTGG
>RDXI01000315.1 GCA_004292795.1 Bacteroidota bacterium
ATGACCTCTGTATCCTTGATGTGATGATGCCCAAAAAAGATGGTTTTAGCGTTGCGCAAAGTATTCGAGAAAAAAATCAAGACATTCCTATAGTATTTGTTACTGCCAAATCTCTCAAAGAAGACCGCATCAAAGGCTTTCAACTTGGGGCAGACGACTATATCACCAAACCCTTTAGCATCGAAGAACTCATTTTGCGCGTGGAAGTTATCCTAAAACGTAGCAAACGCGAAGGGCAACCTGTTCAAAACAAGGACTCGTTTACGGTAGGCGAGTTTACCTTCGATTTCAAAAACCTGCTTATCGTCCACGCCACGAAAACCCAAGAACTTACCCAACGCGAAGCCGAATTGTTGCGCCTGCTATGTGTGAATAAAAACCAAGTCGTAGAACGCGACACAATCCTGAACGTGATTTGGGGAGATGATAGCTACTTCAATGGTCGAAGCCTCGATGTGTTCATTTCTCGCCTACGAAAATACCTGAAAGCAGACGTAAAAGTGGAAATCGTGAACGTGCATAGGGTTGGCTTCAAGCTAACTGCCAACGACTAAAAAACTTGCCTACGGTTGGGCAGGCAAGGCTTCCTTGCTGGTCAGGCAAAATAAACGAAAGCACACCCACGCCCAACACATACCCACCCAAGCACCCACGAGAATATCCAAAGGATAATGCACGCCCAAATAAATGCGTGTGTAGCTCACTATGCCCGCCCAAACAAACAAATAGCCCACACCGCGCCAACGCTTGCGAAAACACAAAAAGAAAAACATAGCCAAGCCAAAGCTATTCGCCGCATGAGAGGACGCAAAACCAAACTTGCCTCCCCGATAGACATTGCCCATAGAATCAGCCACCAAATGCAGGCGAGGCGCAAGGCTTGCCTCATGCGAAGGACGAAGGCGTTGAAAAGTAGGCTTCATAAAACGCGAAGTTGTTTGGTCTGCCAATACAATCACCATTACTATAGCTACTACACATTTGCCAAAACCTTGCAACGAAAAAGTTTTATAAACACGCCAAAGCAAAAAAGCATAAAAAGGAAGCCAAACCCATTCGGAGGTAAGGAGCATCACAGGCGAGTCGAGCCACACCGCATGAAAGTGATTGAAAAATAGCAAGGCTTCAGAATCAGCCCACAGAACCCAGTCAAGCATACAAAAATAAGAAACCGCAAGGGCGATTGGTTGCAAAGATAGTGAGTTTTTGATACACAAGCACCTCCTTTTATATAGGAAAATAGGTGAATAAACTGACAAACGTAACCCCAAAGGGCAAACACATCTTGCTGACTTGCTAAAAACCACCAACCGCTCACTTGCGACTGCTTACGACTGCGTATTAAATTACATTAAAGCTATTACTCCCATATACTAAGTGAGAGATGCAAAACGGAACGCTTTTTTTACTTTTTTTCAAAATATTTTTTTTACACCAAAAAACTGCCTCAAAACCCTCAAAAGGGCATTTTTGTAGAAATAACCACATTAAAAAAAAGTTTTTTGTAGAAAAGTTTGCCAAATCCATGTGAATTGCTTTTCTTTGCACCCGAATCTTTAACACTAATTACGTTTACTCCAAATGTCCGAAATTGCAAATCGTGTGAAAAAAATCATCATCGAGAAACTCGGTGTGGAAGAATCTGAAGTTACGCCAGAGGCAAGCTTCAATGGTGACCTTGGTGCCGACTCTCTCGACACTGTAGAGCTTATCATGGAGTTCGAGAAAGAATTTGAAATCTCTATTCCAGATGAGCATGCTGAAACTATTGCTACAGTAGGCAACGCAATCACCTACCTCGAAAACAACGCGAAGTAATATTCCAAACAGCTTCTAAGATGTTTAAAAGAGTTGTAGTAACAGGGCTTGGCGCGCTTACGCCTATTGGGAGCGATATTCCTTCTTATTGGGAAGGGCTGTCAAAAGGTGTAAGTGGGGCTGCCCGAATCACCCGATTCGATCCCGAAAAATTCAAAACCAAATTTGCCTGCGAGGTCAAAAACTTCAATGTAAAAGATTATATCGACTTCAAAGAAGCAAAGCGCATGGATTGGTTCACCCAATACGCTATGGTGGTAGCCGAAGAAGCTATCAAAGATAGTGGCTTGGAGTTGGACAAAATCAAACGCAACCGCGCTGGCGTTATTTGGGGTTCGGGCATTGGTGGTCTGAAAACCTTTGAAGAAGAAGTGCTTGCCTTCGGAAAAGGAGATGGTACGCCACGTTTTAATCCTTTCTTTATCCCTAAAATGATAGCAAATATGGCTTCTGGCACTATTTCTATCAAATATGGTCTGCAAGGTGTGAGCTATACCACAGTATCTGCTTGTACGTCTTCGAACAATGCGTTCATGGACGCGCTTACTTACATTCGACTCGGTAAAGCTGACTTTATCGTAGCGGGTGGCTCTGAAGCCGCCGTAACGCAGTCGGGTATGGGTGGGTTTAGCGTTATGAAAGCCCTATCGGAGCGTAATGACTCGCCTGAAACCGCTTCGCGTCCTTTTGACAAGGACAGGGACGGCTTCGTGTTAGGAGAGGGAGCAGGTTGTCTAATTCTTGAAGAATTGGAACACGCAAAGGCGCGTGGAGCAAAAATCTATGCAGAGTTTATCGGTGGCGGTATGTCGTCTGATGCTTATCATATTTCTGCACCACACCCCGAAGGGTTGGGCGTTATTCAAGTAATGCACAATGCGCTGGAAGATGCCAATGTTACAACGGATATGATTGATTATATCAATGTACATGGAACTTCTACGCCCATAGGCGACCCTCAAGAAGTAAAAGCTATCCAAGCAGTATTTGGAGAGCAAGCCTATAACTTGAATATTAGTTCAACCAAGTCTATGACAGGGCATTTGCTCGGTGCGGCGGGAGCAGTGGAGGCGATAGCGACTATTTTGGCTATCAAAAACCAACTCATTCCACCAACCATCAACCATTTTACTGATGATGAGGCTTTTGATTCTAGATTGAACTTTACCTTCAACCAAGCGCAACAACGCGATATCAAATATGCCATGAGCAATGGCTTTGGATTTGGCGGACATAATTGTTCTATCATTTTCAAAAAATACGAAGAGTAAAAAAAAAGCCCCCATAAAGGGGCTTTTTTTAAATACAATACCCCGTAAAGGGGCTTTTTTTCAACACAATACCCCCGCAAAGGGGCTTTTTTCAAACACAATACCCCCCACAAAGGGGCTTTTTTCAAACACATCAACCTCTATCATATCCTAAAAAGCTGTTTATTGTATCTGTGTGGTGGCAACGCATTTTTAACTTTTTTACGCGATATTCGCAAGCCGATAAGGAACTCGCCCAAGCAATTCACCAAATTGTAGGCAAGTTTCCTGTTAAAATCTCGCTTTATAAATTAGCCTTTAGCCACGCTTCCGCTTCCTTGCGCACACATCATACAGGCTTGAAGGAATCGAATGAACGCCTCGAATATTTGGGTGATGCCTTGCTTGGCGCGATAGTAGCCGAGTACCTTTTCAAAAAATATCCTTTCGAAAATGAGGGTTTTCTGACTGAAATTCGCTCTCGAATGGTGAACCGCGAAACGTTGAACGACATTGCGCGGAAAATGGGCATAGACGAACTGATACAACACGACCAAAACAGGCGAGGCTATGGCACGCACCGTTCTATGAATGGCGATGCTCTCGAAGCCTTAGTAGGGGCGTTGTATTTGGAGCGCGGTTTTGCCTTCTGCCAACAATTTGTGATAAATCGCCTTATTCATAACTATTATGATATGAATCAGGTTGTTGCGAATAACAAAAACTTCAAAAGTACGCTCATCGAGTGGTCGCAACGGGAAGGCAAGGAACTTCGTTTCGAATTGGTGCAGGAAATCAACAACCGCAACGGCTACCGCGAGTTTGTCATACATTTGATAATAGACAATGAAACGACCATTCGAGGAACAGGACTAAACAAGAAAAAAGCCGAGCAATCCGCTTCCGAAAAGGCGTGCCAGATGTTTGGTATTCAATGATGTAAGGAATCTATAAACCTTGCCTACAGCCTTTTCTCAAAAAGCTATTTTGCATAGCTTTTTGCATAACTTTTCTCAAAAAGCTATTTTGCATAGCTTTTTGCATAACTTTTTTTCAAAAAAAAGCTATCTTTGCGCCACTATGATTGGTGAGCGTATTTTGAACTATCAAATAGAGTCCCTCTTAGGCGAGGGGGGCGTAGGCAAGGTATATCTTGCACAAC
>RDXI01000316.1 GCA_004292795.1 Bacteroidota bacterium
TAAAAATCACCCGACACAATATCTTTGGGTTGGAAGAAAATAAAGGCTTCAGGCAAGTGCTTGGCTATGGTGCTTTGTTTAGGCAAGAACGATTCTTGTATTCTGCGGGCATAGTTGATATTGTCGGTTATGTTTTTGTTTTGTTCCTCGATGGCTTCTTTTTGTTGGTTGAGTTCTTGCGTCCTTTCCTCCACTTTTTGCTCCAATAGTGCGTTTTGTTCCTCGATGATGCGTTGGTTTTCTTGCAAGGCTTCGAAGCGTTCTCTTTCCAATTCTTTGCTACGATAGCCCAAACCAAGCGAGAACAAAATAAGCTCTACCAAAATGCCTATCTGTATCACGAAAGCATTGGCTTCCATGTTGTCGGTATGTGATTGGGCTATCAGCGCGGCGGCTATAGGCAAGGCAATCGCCAAATACCCGCCTATCATATACAACGCCAAAACAGGCGTTTTTTTGCGTGCTACGGCTATAAAGACAAAACCTATCACAAGTTCTATCATAATCATAGGAGCTACCAAACTATTGTTAGCCAAAATGTTAGGATTTTGTTCATAGTTCAGCAACAATAATACATTGACCAACAAACGCCCATACACCCAATACGTAAAATATTGGTGGAGTTTAGGGGCTATAGTCGGAATATTCAAAAAATAGCGTACAAATTGGGCATAAAACAACGTGATGAAAACACTGCTTAGTTCCACATAACCTGTCAGGCGTGGCATATCGCGTGTGATGAATAAATCAGGCGAATTGCCATGGAAAAAAGCAAGCGAGGAAAACAAAATATACAAGCCATAGTACAAATATGCTCTATCACGCACTATCCAATAAAACAAAATATTGTATAGGAACATCAACAACAATGCCCCTTGGAACATGATTTGCCACAGCATTTTGGTAATGTAGGCATCATAATAGGCAGAAGGCGTACCTAACCAAATATCTTTGATGGGATAGACTTCGCGCTTATCTTCGTAGGCGCGTGTTACTACCATAATCGTGTCTTGGTAGGCAAGCGAAAGAGGTATCACATCGGGGCTTATGTACCAAGCGCGTTGGCTGTAAGGAATATCTTTGCCTGTTTGTTGGGTTTTCAGTAACTTTCCTTTGGTGTCATAGATACGAAATTCTTGCCTGCCCACAAAGCAAGGCTCATACACAAATTGGGTTTGGGTGCGCAGTTGATTGGTTATCGTAACTTTGTACCAATAGGTTATTTTGGGCTTGTGGTTCGTTTGGTAGCCTTTTATGCCTTGTTGCATCTTGGGCGTGAAGGTAGGCGAGCTTACCTGCTCGAAGGTAAGTGCGTTTGCACTATCTTTTAAAAAATAGGTGTGCGCGTTCAGTTTATAACCGTACAAAGCCGTATCCAACACAAAAACTTTATCTTGTGCTGTAATGACTTGAAAATTAAAGAAGTAAGTTAATGCTACTAATATGACAAATTTTACGGGTATGGGCATAGCTTTTTGAATCATAGAATTCTTGCCTATTCGCTTCGTAGGATAGGGTTTCAAACCCTATCCTATTGAGCATTTATTATATTTTTTATGCACTTTGAGTATAAGGTTACCCTACTCCTTCGTCTGTTTCCCTCTTTTCTTGATTTTGAGCTTCTTGTGTACGTCAGTAACCACCAATTCGTCCACCCAAAACGTATGCTCGTCTTCGTCTTCTGTAGGCAAGGCTTCCGTTGAGGCAGGCAAGGGTTCGCCATGCTTCAGCACGTAGGTTGTCTTGTCAGGATTCCAAAGATAGCTATTTACCAAGTACAAATACAACAAAAAGCCCGCCCTTTCCTGCCCCGTTGCCTTGCTAAAGTCCTCTAACTTCGTGAGCATATACAATCGATGCACAGGGCGCGTGAAGGCAACATACAAGATATTGAGGTTTTCGATGAAGCCCTTTTGCATTTCGCTATGATATTGGGGCGCGACTGCCGTTTCCATCAAGGTTTTGGTCATATTCACCAACCCCGCAGGCAAGGTCAGTTGCTTGCCTTCTATCTCAAACGTAAATTCCTCTGTAGGCAAGGTAACCCACAACGGACTGCCAATTTTGGGGTGAACGCGCCAATCAATAAACGGCACAATGACCGCAGGATATTCCAAACCCTTCGATTTGTGAATGGTCGTTACAGTGATAGCCTCGCCATCTGGCGGACTGTTTACGCTTAGTTTCGACTTGTTTTGCTCCCAATAATCAATGAAATCGCCCAAAGTAGCGTTGTTTTGCTTCGTAAATTCTAAGATAATATCGAGCAAACGGAACAAATATTCTAAGCGCGGTTGGGTAGCCAGAAGGTCGAAAACGCCTATCAAGGTTTCCGCCAATTCGTACAAAGGCAAGGATTGTAGTTTAGGCAAGTTCGTAGGATAGCCTTCCTCGCCTAATTTTTCGAATAAGGCAATAATCGGTTGATTGACAATGCTTTGTATTTGTTCGTTTAGGTCTTCGCTTGGGTTTTGCCCCTTCACTACGCGGTAGAAACTATACAAAATTTCCGCCTTCGCCATGCGGTCTTCTGGTCGGTAAATGATTTTCAGGAGCGAGATAATCAAGCGCACTTTTTCATCAGAAACCAACGTAAGCGAGTCTTGCGAAATAACCTTAAAACCCTTGTCTGTCAAGAAGTTAGCCACCATCGAACCTTCCACATTGCGCCGAATGAGAATGGCAATATCCTTGTACTCGAAGCCGTCTTCTTTCAGTTCGTAAATGGTTTTGAGTATTTGGTCTAAGGTACTTTGTTGATAGGCATTGCCTTTTTCTATAAAATTGATTTGGATATGCCCACCTGTCTTGCCTGCCCCTGCGGGTATCTGTTGCGCAAAACCTTCATCATAAATGGCAGGCAAGAGTTCGTATAATTTCCCAAAATCTGTATCTACTATTTTCTGAAAAAAGTCATTATTAAACTCTATTACTTCGCGTGTGCTTCGGTAATTGAAATTCAAGTTAGCCGATTCATAATTTTGTTCCAAAACCGCGTAGCGTTCCCTCAAAATGTCGCTATCGTTGGGTTCAAGCTCCAACAATTTGTGCATCTCATTCTTATAAAGGTACACGAGTTGTTCCATCTCGCCTCCGCGCCAACGATAAATGGCTTGCTTGCTATCGCCCACAATGAGGTTAAAATGTCCTTCGCTCAAATTGTTTTCTACCAAAGGCATCAAATTGTGCCACTGCAAAATGGAGGTATCTTGAAACTCATCTATCAACAAATGATTGAACTTCTCGCCTACCCTTTCATAAATGTACGGCACAGGTTCTTGCCTGATGATGTCCGCTATTTTTTTGTTTGTATCCGAGATGTGAATGGTGTTATTTTCGCGCTTCACTTGCGAGAGTTCCTGCTCTATTTCGTGGACTAAGGCGAGTTTGTATAAATGCGGTTTTAGGCTATTGATAAGCAAATAATGCCCTTTGTTCTGCTCCTTCACTTCCTCCATTTCATTTACTAAAGCTATCAATTCTGCATCTATAGCCAATACCGCGTCCATATTTTTCGCTTTTTTCTTGGCAAAAGTCCCTTCATTCAAAGCCGACTCCACATACGCGCCAATGCCCCGCGCAATGTCTGGCTCATCGAGATAGTGCTTGAAATAAGCATATACGCCCTTCGAACCGCCTGCAAAATCCTTTTCATCAGCATTGACTTCTGCCAAAATCTTTTCGCCTCTTTTGGCTATTTTGACCATTTTTTGCTCTACTTCGCGTTGGTATAGTTCGAGTTTGATGTAAATTTTTTTAAAATCTTGTATATCCAAATGTTTGATAAGCTGAATGAACGGGTACGCATTTTCGTTCATTAGTTGCTTCGAGAAGTCCACCAAATCTTCGGCAATCTTGCCTGAATTTTTGCCTTCCTCTACTTTTTGGTTCACCCAATCCACCACAAAACCCGACAAATACACCTTCTGTTCCTGCCCCACTTTCTCAATCACGCGGTCAATGGCACTTTGCAAAAGCTGTTCAGTGTTCAAATCCACTTCATAGTTATAAGGAATTTCCAGCTCGCGTGTGAAGGCGGCGGTAACTTTATTCACAAATTTGTCAATCGTACTTACGGAAAAATCTGCATAGTTGTATAAAACTTTGGTAAACATTCTTTCGGCACGTTCTCGGATAG
>RDXI01000317.1 GCA_004292795.1 Bacteroidota bacterium
CTCTGTGTAGCTTTGTGTGCCTCTATTCCTCTGTGGTATTTTTATTTTTATGCCAGTATTATTTTTTCAGGTGCGAGTTTTAGCTCAAAAACTACTTGCCTACCAAAATAAACGCCGCCCAATAATAAGGCGCGGCATAGTCTTCGCTCATTTGCAGGGCTATTTTGGCTTGGCGCAGGGCTTCGCTGTAGCTTAGGTTTTCTTTGATATTTTTTTCGTAGAATTTGAACATCAATTCGGCAGTCGAGTTGTCGGAAACTGTCCAAAGCGATACGGCAATATTCCTCGCGCCTGCATAAAACAACGCCCTCGTCAAGCCAATGATGCCCTCGCCTCTATAAACCTTGCCTAAGCCCGTTTCGCAAGCCGAAAGTGCCACCAAGTCGGCAGGCAAGCGCAAATTGTAAATATCGCTTGAGTACAAATGCGCCTCCTCTACAGTCTTGCCTGCGAGCAAAATTTGTGAAAATTCGGGACTTGCTTCGTTCACTTCTCCATGCGTGGCAAGGTGCAAAATTTTAGGTTGCGCTATTTGCGCAAACAAATTCTTATTCGCGTCTTTTCTCAAATAACACTTCACAGGAAAGCCTTGTTCGCTGAAAAATTCCTTCAAACGCAAGACTTCCGACTCGCTTCCGTTGAGGGTGGCTTGTTTGTGGATACTGAAATCTACAGGGGCGCACAAAATCACTTCGCCCTTCGCTTCGGAGGCTGTTTTGTTTTGGTTTTGGGCAAAAAGCGTGGCGGAAAAGGCGTAACTGATGCTTTTTTCTTTGCACAAGTAGGGCATATATTTGTAATCGGTGGAGGCTGTAGTGGCTTCGGTAAGCAAGGTTTCGAAGGGAATAATGCCTAATCTGCCGTCTGGAATGATGACTACTTGCGTTTGTTTGCTGTGTAGGCGAGCCAAGCCTAAGCTCTCATACAAATAACGGCTACTTTGCACAAAGACCTTCGCAGACTTGAACTTAATGCCATTGCGCAAACTGCTGATGTGCTTGTCCAATAGCTCGGCTTTAGGCAAGTCCCATATCTGCAAATGCTTAGGCGACACCTCGAAGACGTATATTCGTTTCGCTTTTTCGGCTATGAAGTACAAGAGCAACGTGGTATTTTCGCCCAAACTTGCCTGCAATTTTTCGAGGCTCACGACTTGGCTGTTGTATTTCAGGTTGTAATAATCGGGGTAGTTTTTTTCGAGGCTTTGGATAAAATTTTCATATACGCGCTTCAGGGCAAAGAGCGAGTCTTGGTAGGTTTTGCTGTCGGTGGGGCTTTGCGCAATTTTCTGTTCGAGGCGCGTCATGTCGTTTTTCAAATCCGTTTCTTGGGCTACTAAGGCAGTAGGTATGCCCGCGTATTCCTTTGCTTCGGTGTCGGCAATGGCAGAGAGAAGCACCGCTGATTTGCTCTTTTCGGCAAAATAAAAGGCTTTTTGGGCATAATATTTTTTGTTCAAATTCACTTCGCGCAGTTGCAAACAGAGGCGAATGGCATATTCATATATTTGTGTGGAGGTTTGGCTAAGGGCAATTTTATCGTTTTTGCTTTGGCGCGTTCTGCGGATTTGGTCTAAGAGTTTATCGCACAGTTCTAAGGTTTGCAAGGCAACATTGAGGTCGCGCATACTTGCCGACTTTATAAAATGGCGGTCTTCTAAGGTTTCGGCTTTTGCCAAAAGCGAGTTGAGCAGAATATCCAAATTGTAGGCAGTTTCTCCGCTTGGGTTTGTGTAAATGTCGCTGTTCTCAAAGTCCGCTACATTGGCTTGCAGGGCGGTTTGATAGGCTTGCAAGGCTTCTTTGAGCCTGTCTTGGCTTCTAAAAAGATTGCCTAAGAGATTGTAACTATTGGCTATTTCGGGGTGTTTTTTGCCGTAGTTTTTTTCATAAATGTCTTTAGCTTGTTTCAAATAATTTTCAGCTAAAAAGTCATTGCCCAATTCGGCTTGCGTCTGCCCAATGCTTGTGTAGGCAAAGGCAGTGTTGGGGTGTTGCAAACCATACACTTCTTCCCAAATTTTAGTAGCATTTTCCAACTGTTTGAGGGCTTCTTCGGTTTTCTTTTCGGCTTTGTAGGTAAGGGCAATGTTCGTATAAGCTATAGCTATTTTGGGGTGTTTCTCTCCATAGATTTTTTGGTAAATAGCAAGGGCTTTTTCGTAATATGTCCTTGCCTGCAGTGCGTCTGTAGTGCTGTAGATAAGCCCTAAGTCGTTGTATGACGCGGCAATGTCTGCATGATTGGCGGGCAATTTGGCTTGCCTGATGTCGAGGGCTTTTTGTTGGTATTCGTAGGCAAGGTCTTGATTGCCTGTGTTCCAATACACCAAGCCCAAGTTAGCGTAGGCTTGTGCTTCCTCGATGGGGCTTTGCGTAGCGACTGCAGACTGCAAGGCTTTCTCAAAAGATTTCATAGCGAGGTCGCTTCGTCCTTTGTTCAGGTGTAGCTCGCCTACAGTGTTCTCGAGGGAGGCAAGCAAAAGGCTGTTGCTCGAAACGGTTATGCGGTCTAAGAACTCGCCTGCTTCGGCAAGCGTTCCTTGCCTGATGAGGCACTTTGCCACTTGCAAATCGCAAGCTGTTTTCTTTTCGGTGGCGGGTGGGTATGCCTTGCCTACCTCGCGGAACAGTTTTTCGGCTAAGGCATATTCGGCTTTTTGATAAACATTGAGGGCTTGTGCGTATCTTTCATCAGGGCTAAGTGTGTCTTTTACTTGCGCTATGCCTTCGTACAAGGGCAATAGCAGGAGCAACAAGCATATTATTTTTTTCATGGTGATTAGCAGAAGCGATAGAATATAAAGGCAATATTACGCCTTTTTTGCAAGAAACAAAAACTGCACAATGCGTACAACGTTTGCAAACGATTTTCAATATTTATCGAAAATGCCTTAAAAATCGAGGTTATTTTTTGGAATTACACAAGTTTTGCCTAATTTTGCCCTCAAAAATAAAGGACTTTCAACAAAAAACTCATATCCAATGGCAACACTACGCTTTAAGGCTGTAGAAAATGCACAAAACCGCCCTACCATTTCGGTAGAACTCCCTGCGGAAAAAGTATCCGATTTTTTCGGTGTGAATGTTTTTCATGATGCCACTTTGCGCAAGTTTATCAGCGCGGAATCTTACAAAAAGTTGATGAGTACCATCGACCAAGGGCATAAAATAGACATGGAACTTGCTGATGCAGTCGCTTCAGCTATGAAGACGTGGGCTATGGCGAAAGGCGTAACGCACTACACGCACTGGTTTCAGCCTCTCACAGGCTCAACGGCAGAGAAGCATGATGCCTTCTTCGAAGTAGAGAAAGGCTTTAGCGTGCTGGAGAAATTCAAAGGCAGTGCTTTGGTACAACAAGAACCTGATGCTTCTTCGTTCCCAAGCGGTGGTATTCGTGCAACTTTCGAGGCGCGTGGCTATACAGCGTGGGACCCTACCTCGCCTGCTTTTATCATGGAGATTGAGGGTAGCAAGACGCTTTGTATTCCCACTATTTTTGTGTCGTACACAGGCGAGTCACTTGACTACAAAACGCCTTTGCTCAAATCGCTTGCCTTCGTGGACAAAGCGGCTACGGCAGTATGCGAGATTTTTGACAAGGACGTGAAGCGCGTCATGGCAACGTTGGGACCCGAACAAGAGTATTTCTTGGTGGACAAAGCTATGTATTATGCTC
Source organism: Bacteroidota bacterium (assembly GCA_004292795.1). Lineage (GTDB taxonomy): Bacteria > Bacteroidota > Bacteroidia > Cytophagales > Microscillaceae > RDXI01. The sequence goes on from RDXI01000317.1 coordinate 3,682, forward strand.
GCCCCGACCTCGTAATGGCAGGCAAGACTGTTTTCGGTCATGCTCCTGCGAAAGGACAACAGTTGGAAGACCATTATTTTGGCTCTATTCCTTCGCGTGTGCGTGCTTTTATGGTCGATTTTGAGATTGAAGCGCAAAAATTAGGGATTCCTATTCGTACTCGTCACAATGAAGTGGCACCTGGGCAGTTTGAGTGCGCGCCTACTTTTGAGGACGTGAATTTGGCTGTCGACCACAATATTCTGCTCATGGACATTATGGAAAAAGTAGCGGAGCGTCATAACTTCAAGGTACTTTTCCACGAAAAACCCTTTGCAGGCATCAACGGAAGTGGCAAGCACAATAACTTGTCTTTGGGT
>RDXI01000318.1 GCA_004292795.1 Bacteroidota bacterium
GGTAGGCTAGAGCGGTGTGCAGCCATCTATATACATGGTTGGTGGGGGCTTGCCGGTGGCCGTCTGGGCCAAGTTGGCCAGTTGGCCGTAGCGGGCTTGGCCGTGGGCATCTATTCCCCAAAAAATAACGGTGCCTGGCACGGTGCTACTCGCCGTACCTAGTTGATACATAGCCGCTACATGGTTGGCCACGTCTACCCCCAAACGGTGCACCAGCCACGGGTAGAGCTGGTTTTGACGTTCGGCATAGCGGCCTGTGGTGCGGGCTAGGTAGTCTTTAGGAACATAGGAGTTGTGAGTTGCGGGTTGCGAGTTGTGAGAGGAGTTTGTCCCGTCCTGATTTTAGTTGACAGGATTAAGGGTTAATACGGAAAAAGGTTGACACTTTATACACTAGTCCTGTGTGGGGGTTACAAATGGGTACTCTTGCAGGCTTTGGTCTTGCGTGCTTTCTTTTCTCTTTTCCAAAGCTAAACTTTCTTGGAGGTTATTCCAAGTTTGTTGGGGTGTTGCTAGCAAAAGGCTTAGGTGTGGACGCTCGGTATTGTACAATTTTATGCCATGCTCTACTAGCCTGTGAGCATGGCTAAAATTAGCAAATTGTACAGGAAAATATTCCTGCTTCAATATCCCATTTAGCCGCTCGGCTACGGCATTATCGCGCGGGTCTCCAGACTGCGTCATGCTCATGCGCCCGCCCGATTTCTCTATCAACCGCACAAAAGCGGCGTCTAAATATTGGCTGCCACGGTCGGAGTGGTGAATCAAATTTTGACGCATATTTTCGGGTACATTTTGGAGGGCCATTTGCAGGGCGGGCAGGCAAAGTTTGTGCGTCTGCATGCTCGTCGACAGATGGTAGCCAACAACTCTTCGAGTCGTTAAATCGGTCGTCAGAGCCAGGTAAGCAAAGCCCGTTTGCAGGCGCAGATAGGTGATGTCGCTCACCCAAATGGGGCTTGTGTCGGCAGGATCTCTATCTTTGAGCAAATCGGGATATTGTTTGCGCCAAAACCGCGAATCTGTCGTTCTAGGAGCTGTTCTGCGCCTTCTACGCACCTGCAACCCATGTTCTGATAGCAGGTCAAAGAACGTGTCTCGACCCATTTTTACCCCTTCGGCCTCGGCCATGGGGGTAATCAAATGCAACAGTTTACGCCCGCCAAGCCTGGGGTGCCGGCTGCGAATGACCTCTACAAAACCCAGCATTATTTGCCTCCTTTCTTGGCGTTTTTGGGTGCTTGTTTGGCGCTTGTAGTAGGCTTGTCGGCTGTAGCCAAACCATCCACAGACGCGCCCGATGCTGGAGAAAGCGGCGTGCTCGCTGTGCTCGCTACGGAGCTTGTCGATGGTTTGGCAAAGGACTTTTTTCTGATCACAATACCAAGCTCGGACTCGGCAATATCAATCATCGTCTCAAAGGCCAAAACCTTTAAACGAAGCAATTCTACTTCTTTTTCTAAAGACGTAGAGGTGGCCTTTTTGCGGGCCGTTACAGATCCTTTTGAACGCTTGTTTGCCATAGATGTAGAATTGGTTTTGTCTAATTTGCCAGACCGATACTCTTGTACCCAACGGTACAACGTGTTGGTATGAATACCGACCTCAGCGGCAAGGTCACCAACCGAATAAGTACTGCTCTCCAATCTACAAACAACCTCGGTTTTATACCAAGAATCGTGAATTTTAAAACTTCTAGTCTGCATAAGACACAAGGGGGATGTGTCAACTTATTGCAGGACGAGACATCTGCATGGGTCTAGAGTCGTTGGCTACTTTCGGCCCCCTCTCCCCAACCCCTCTCCCCCTGTCGGGGAGAGGGGCTTTTTTCTGCTGTTTGAGGGCTGTGCCCTCGAACTTTGGGACGGGCCAGGCTGTGCCTGGCATTTGGCCCTTTGTCTGACTTTTGTGTATAGATGTATCTCCTTATCTGTTTCTCTGCCATTCGCCAGGCGCAGCCTGGCCCGTAGGGAGTTACGAGGGCACAGCCCTCGAACGGCGGTGAAAGCAATATTTATATCCTGACACAATTTTTAAAAATCGTATCAGGAAAAATGCTTAATTGTCTTTGATGTGTGTTTTGATATTCCCTTTTTCTTTCAAGATTTCTTTTTATTATTACACTTTTAGCAATATTTAGTTGTCTTTCCCCAGGCCACCCAATTCTAACAAAATACACGCTTGATAGCCTGATCCTGTACCAATTTCGAGGACTTTTTCGCCTTCGGTCAAGTTTAGTAATTCTGTTTGAAAAGCTACTGTTGACGGTTGTGAAATGGTTTGTCCTTCGCCAATAGAAAATGCTTTGTCTTGGTAGGCGTGTTCTAAAAATGCACTTTCCAGAAAAAAATGTCGTGGTAGTTTTTCTATTGCTTGCAAAACCTGCTCATCAACAATTCCTTTTTCTCGGATTTGTTCGATAAGTTTTATTCTCATTCCCTTATGTTTGAAAGAATCTTGCATGGTTTTTTCTAAAAAGCATATTCATTACGCTAATTTATCGTTTTTATTTGCAAAAAAGATTTTTTTGTGAGGAAATTTTCAAAAAATCGTATTTATACTTTCAAACCGATCAATGTTACGTCGTCTCTTTGCAATTCCTGACCTTTGTGCGTTACAAATAATTCTGTTAAAATATTGTTTTGTTCCTCCAAAGAAAGGAATGCGATTTCGCCTAGTTTTGCGTTCAACCTATTTCTGCCAATTTTTTGTTTTTCTGCGTTGTGCTGATCTGTAAATCCGTCACTGGTCATATAAACCAAATCATTTTTTTGTAACATAACTTCTTGATTACTAAATGCTTGGATTTCTTTCTTTCTAGCTCCTCCAACGGTTTGTCGTTCTCCTTTTAATTCATGAATTTGTCCATTTTGAAAATATAAAATAGAAGTTTTTGCGCCAGAAAAAGTAAGTTTGGTTTGTTCGCCCTGAAAATCGAGTTTGCAAATACTCAAATCCATGCCATCATTGTTTCGATTATTTTCTTGTTTTAATGTGCCAATAATTCCAAAGTGCATTCGGTAAATGATGTCGGCAGGCTCTGTAATTTTTTCTAAATTGACAATAGAATTTAACAAATTACTACCCACAATAGACATAAAAGCACCAGGAACGCCGTGTCCCGTACAATCTGCCAATGCAATAATGACTTGATTCGGATTTTCGGCAAGCCAATAAAAATCGCCTGAAACTAAATCTTTAGGTTTATAAATTACAAAATATTCAGAAAAAATTTCGGAAAGTTTTTTAGCTTCTGGCAAAATAGCGTGTTGAATGGTTTGCGCATAACGCAAACTATCCATAATTTGGTTATTTTTGCTGTTGATAATTTCGTTTGCATTTTTTATTTCATTATAAGCGAAGGCGTTATCGATTCCGATGGCAACATAAGAAGCCAAATTATTTAAAATCTCTAAATGAAGATTGTTGAAGGCATTTTTGCGTTCATTTCTGACAAACATCACACCTGTTATTTTATCTTGAATCAATAAAGGAATGATAATTACTGATTTTGGAGCTTCTGTGATATCAAAATCGGGTTTTTCGTCAAAATATTTTACATAATCTTTGGCATAGTCGTTTACATAAACTTCTTTTTGCTGATCTACACACCATTTAAGCAAACTTTTTCGAGTTCCCAAAGGCACAATATTGCCATCTAATTGCAAACTTCCACCCAAATTGTAATAACCAATAAATTCTAATTCATTACGTTCTTTGTCCAACATTCCAATTCCAAAACCTGAAATATCTATCAGTTGTCGACTACTTTCGTAAGCAATTTTTACAATTTGCTCCACATCTAAGGTAGAGTTTATGTCTTCACCTACTTTTTTTAAGACTTTAATATTGTCATAAGCCTTTGTAATTTCGAGATAAGCATAGGCATTATCAATGCCAATTGCCACATAAGAAGACAAATTTCGCAAGGCTTCTATATGAAAATTATCAAAAGCATTTTTTTCATAGCTTTGTGCGATCAAAATTCCCATCATTTTCTCTTGAATCATGAGTGGAATATAAATC
>RDXI01000036.1 GCA_004292795.1 Bacteroidota bacterium
CAAGAATATTGGGAGATACACCCCAAAAAGCAAAAAATAACCATAGAAACCCTTACACAAGATGCTGATGGAAAACCTACCTACGAGATTTTTTCGGAAGCCAAAAAAGTAGGCAAGATACAATCGACAGTCCTGCAAGGCTTCGAGTTAGACATAGAAAAAATATTCAAAGTATAGAAAAATAACGCTTATTCACTCCCTCACTCATCAATCTATGATAGCCCAACTAACCGATAAAATAGCCTCACTGTCCAAAAAACAGCAAAAAGAAGTATTAAAATATGTAAATAGCCTATTGAAAAAAGCCAAAGAGAACGCCTCGCCTCTCCAGCCTTATTACAACCCTAATCAGGTAGAATATACAGTGGAAGACATCAAAAACATCATAGCCAAGTTTCCCAAAAACAAAAAATGGACTTGGCATGATTTACAAAACCCGCTCTATTTCCCCGAATTAGTGAAGTTTAAGGTAGAACTTTTAAAATACAAAATTTACATTATGCGACCTTCTGCCATTCATCAAAAAATCCTTACTCGTTTGAGTGCTTTTATGGAAGTATATGCTTTTACAAATGATTTGGGCGACATTTACGTTGCGCCTGTGGGCGTACACATAGAAGAAGGCACTACACTTGAGCCTGATATTTTGTTTGTGGCGGTGCAACGCAAGCACATCATAACTAAAGATGGCACAAAAGAAGCCCCTGATTTTGTGGTAGAGGTGATTTCGAGGGCGAATTACAAAAAACTACGCGAGCAGAAAAAAACACAATATGCCCAATTTGGCGTACAAGAATATTGGGAAATCCACCCCAAAAAGCAAAAAATAACCATAGAAACCCTTACACAAGATGCTGATGGCAAACCTACCTACGAGATTTTTTCGGAAGCCAAAAAAGTAGGCAAGATACAATCGACAGTCCTGCAAGGCTTCGAATTAGACATAGAAAAAATATTCAAAGTATAGAAAAATAACGCTCACTCCCTCCTTCACTCATTCACTCATTCACTCATTCACTCCCATGTGCGGTATAACAGGTTTTTTTTCCTTACAACAAAATTTTTCAGAAAGTACCCTCAAACACATAACTACGGCTATTGCGCATCGCGGTCCTGATGCTGATGGTTTTTTCTTTGATGGCGTGTGCGGTTTGGGGCATAGGCGTTTGAGTATTCTTGACCTTTCGGCAAGTGCGAACCAGCCCATGCAATCCTATAACAAACGCTATTGGTTGGCTTTCAATGGCGAAGTTTTTAATTATCGAGAACTCGCCAAGCAGATAGAAACGCCCTTGCGCACTACCTCCGACTCAGAAGTAATTTTGGAGCTTTTTTCGAAGCTAAATTTGCGGGCTGTGTATCAATTCAATGGTATGTTTGCCTTTGGTATTTATGACAAAGAGGAGCAAGCCTTGTATGTAGTGCGCGACAGGATTGGCGTAAAACCGCTTTATTATTATTGGGATGGGCAAAATTTCGCTTTCGCTTCGGAGCTAAAAGCACTTGTCGACTTGCCTAATTTTCACAAAGAACTGAACGAAACAGCCGTAAGTTCTTTCCTGCATTTGGGCTATGTACCCGCGCCTCATACCATTTACAAAAACATCTATAAACTCGCTACGGGCAGTTGGCTGAAGGTAGGCAAGGACGGAATCCATGAAGGCAAGTTTTGGAATATCAACGAAAAAATATACGACAACGACACACAAGAAAAATTGGCTCTGCTGAATCGCTTGCCTGAAGCCAAAGCCCAACTCAAGAAATTATTGCATAGCTCGGTGAATTATCGCCTGATTAGTGATGTGCCTGTGGGCGTGTTCTTGTCGGGAGGGATTGACTCGTCTTTGGTCGCGGCGATTGCTTCGCAAGAAGCTACTACCAAAATGCAAACTTTTTCTATCGGGTTTCAAGAAAACAAATTTAACGAAGCTCCGTATGCTAAAGCGGTAGCCAACGCGCTTGGCACAAAACACCACGAACTCATCATTTCGGTAGAGGAGGCAAAGAAAATTATCCCTACGCTTATCGATATTTATGATGAACCATACGCGGACTCTTCGGCTATTCCTACGCTTTTATTGTCGCGCTTCACAAGGCAAAATGTAACGGTAGCATTGGGTGGAGATGGAGGCGATGAACTGTTTTTGGGCTATGGTATGTATCAATGGGCATCTCGCCTACACAGCCCGCTATGGCGCGGTTTTCGAAGTCCATTAGCAGGAAGTTTCCGCCTTTCGCGTGCCAATCGTTACCAAAAAGCGGCGGCATTACTCAATTATGGGCGCAAACTTGAGCCTTCGCACATTTTTTCGCAAGAGCAACAGTTTTTCTCTAAGCGCGAAATTGATGGCTTACTGCTTAAGTCCTTGCCTACCTTCAACTACAGCACGCCTAACCTACCGCGCAGGCTGAACCACATGGAGGAGCAAGCCTTTTTCGATTTGCAATATTACTTGCCTGATGATTTGTTGGTCAAGATTGACCGCGCCACGATGCGTTATGGGCTTGAGGCGCGTGTGCCTTTGTTGGATTATAGGGTGATAGAATTTGGGCTAAACCTAAATCCTGACCTGAAATTCCATAAGGGAACAAGCAAGTATTTGCTCAAACAACTGTTGTATGATTATTTGCCCGAAAAGCTCTTTGACCGCCCTAAACAAGGCTTTGCTATCCCGCTTGTGGAATGGCTCAAGGGCGACCTGAAATATTTGATAGATGAGAACTTGAACCCTGACATTGTGAAACATTATGGCATTGTGAAGCCCGAAATGGTCGAAATGCTCAAAACGAAGTATCTAAAAGGCAATACATATTTTTACAATCGAGTGTGGGTGTTGATGTTGTTGCATCAATTTTTGAAGAAGAATTTTGTGTAAGTATTGGGTAATGGCTAAACCTATAAGGTTTTTAAAAATCTTATAGGTTTGATATAATCCGCTAAACTAAAGCACGCATACCTCTTGCCTTAAAAAGCCCCATACGCTTCATCTGTGAACTGATTGGGCTTTTTGGTAAAGGTAAAACGTATTTCGGTAGGGTTGATAGCACTTGGGTTGTAGAACCAAAATTCCATATCGTTGGTGCGAATGATACGGCTTGGGCGACCATAGACCACGAAAATCATACCCATATCCGTTTTCCAGCCTTCTTTGTAGCTTGTGAAATAGCGGTTTGCCAATTTCACGCGGTTGTAATATTCTCGAATGGTCTTTTGTGCCAATGGAACATTGTTGCCCATCAAACGTAGCCACAATTTATCCAATTCATCTTTTGTATTTTCGCCATTTCGAAGTTGCAAAAACTCGTCATCAGTAGTCAAATAGCGCAAAGGCTCTATCACGTCTTTGACATAGCTAAGTTTGGGATATTTTCTATCCACCACTCGAAGCCCTAAGCCGTAGTATTGCGTAGTATCAACGAGCAACAAATACAACCCTGCCGTTTTGAACTGAAAAGGTTTGTTGGTGTCTAACATAAATGTAGAATCGCTTTTCATCAGTTTGCTCGGCAGTTTGTCGCCTGCTATCATAGGAGGCGAGGCAGGCTCGAAGGCTTGCCTATAGTAGCGCACATACAATTTTTGGGACGAATTGAGCAGGTCGCGCACTTGGAGCGTGTCGCGGGTGTGTAGATAGTTGGTAAAATAAGGTAGCTTGCCTGTTTTGTCGAAAACGCCCATTTTTTCGCGCATTTTCAAAATAACGTAGGGAAGCAAAAGGTCTAATTTTACCTTCTCGCCACTTTTCTTGTCCACTATTTCCAAAATCATCACAGCATTTGTGCCTTGCCTTTTGGGTGCGTTGAAATGCAAATAAAACATTTCATTTTCGTAGGCAAGGTTTTTCGTGTCGAGCTTCACTACTGCCGTTTCGGTGTATTGAGGGCTGTTGTAGGCAGGCAAGATGCCATACTGCACCGTAAAATCTTGTAGCAAAAGGTTCAGCCTATCCTTTTCTTGCGCAAGGCGTGGAATATCTAAGCCAACCATTACCTGCAAGCTATCGCCATTTTCCAATACCTTGCTCTCGCCTGTCATGGGCTTGTTTTGCATAGGCAAGAAATTCGTGGAATTGCTGTTATCGGTAACGGTAGGCGAGGTTTGCGGATAGTCAGGAACAGCGCGAAACAAGGCACAACTGCCCATCGCGCCCCACAAAAAAAGGTATATACTTAGCTGGCTGATGTATTTCATAAATGTATTGGCTTAAAAATAGTAGTAAATCTTTCCGCTCTCCTCCACCTTGTTCAGGTCTATTTGGCACACGCCTTTTTGGTGCAGTTGTTCGAGGCGCGTCTTGGCTTGGTCGCGGGTAAGGCTGGTTTGTTGCACAAGGTCATCAACCGAAAGTTTGTTCGATAAGCGGTTCGCAAGGCGAATAATCATTTCATCGCTTAGTTCAAACTTGCCTTTGGACGTAGAGCCTTGTTTGGGGGCAGGCAAGGCTTCTTGCTGTCTATTGTATAATTGGCTACCCACAAAAGTAGCCACTGCGCCCGCTATCATTTGGAAAACCGCCATTCTGCTGAAGCCTCCTAATGTGGTAAGCATACCCGCAATAATCATTATCAATCCGATGTATTTCATGTGAAAAGAAGCATTTAACAGTACAATTAATTTTTCAAGCCTTCCAACGCGCTTGCGTCATTGGGGCGAATGAGCAGGGCTTTTTCGAACAAAGTGCGGGCTATTTCGCGTTTGCCCAACATTTGATACGTCCAAGCGGTCAATATCACAATATCATAATCAAACGGATAAACATTGTGCGCATTGTCTATGTATTGTTTGGCAAGCGTATAATCTTTGCGGTAGTAATAAATGGAGGCAAGGCTGTAATTTACCGAAGAATGGTATTTCTCAATCGCCAAAATCTCCTTATAAACCACAATCACTTCGTCCCACTTTGCCAAAGCCGACAAAGGCATCACATAACCCAAACGCGCCTCAACGCTCATTTTCATCAAATCGGTAGCCATTTTGTAATATTTCACCGACTCGGTGTAGTTCTTAGCCGAATAATACAACCAGCCCAAGCGCAAACTTGTTTCATACGAAGTATTTTGGTGTACGGCTTTCAGCGTTTCGATAGCCTTGCCTACATTGCCCGCATACTCATACGTATAACTATCTGTAAAGGCTTTTTGTGAAGGCGATTGTGCCAATGTCGGCACTGCCAAAGCCCAAAAAAAGGTAGCAGAAAGGAAAAAGGTTTTCATGGGTTGAAAGTTGAGAGCTGAAGGTTGAAAGTTGATTTGTTGAAGATTGAAGGTTGAAGGTTGATTTGTTGAAAGCTGAAGGTTGAGAGTTAAAAGTTCATCTTTCACCTCTCAACTTTCATCTTTCAACCCTCATCTTTCATCTAATATTTTACCACTTTTTTATGCACTACTTGCTTGCCTACGTGCAGTGCAAATATATAAATTCCTTTTGGCAAATCTTTCAAAGAGAACGAAAATTCTTTGTCAGTCAGGGCAGGCGAGAGCGTTTGCAAGGTCTTTCCGCACAAGTCTGTGATTTGGAGCGTGTGAATGGGCTTTGTAGCTTCGGAACGAATAGACACCCTTTCCTGCGTATGGTTGGGGAATATCTGTATCTGGGAGGCAAGCGCAATGTCTTCTACTGCAGTAGGTTCGTCATTTTCAATATAAACTGTATGCACTTTTTCTGTGCCTAATACCATTCCTTGCACATTTTGCAACAGCAATTCCACTACTTCTGTATCTTCCAGCGTGTTGTCGCCTTTGATAGTCAAACTCACATTGCGGGCTGTAATGGTAGGCGAGAACTCAAGCGTCATGGGTGCAAATTCGTAGTCAGTGCTTTGCGCTGTAGTATTGCCACCCAAAGCTACTTGCACCGAAGCATTGCCTGTAGGCGCGGGGCTAACCGTTACCAAAATGCTGTAATTGCTGTTTGTGCCTGTGTTTCCTTCTGGCACCTCGCCTATAGCCCCCACAAAGCTAACAGTGGGCGTAGTATTCACATCATCATTCAAAATCGTGAGCGTATGTTGCGTAGTGCTTCCCAATACCAAACCTGTAGGGTTCGAAAGTTCGAGCCTTACCGTTTCATTGCTTTCTATTTGCGTGTCGCCTGTGATGTTGATGCTTACTTGTTGCGAAGATGAGGCAGATGTAAACGTAAGCGTAGTAGGCGTAAAGCTATAATCTGTACCCGAATCAGCCGAATTGCCACTCGAAGCCAAACCCACTTGAACCGTAGCCGAGCCTGTAGTGAGGGCAGGCGAGATGCTCACTGTGGCATTGTAAACCGTTGTACCGCTATTTCCTTCGTTGCTTGTTCCTGAAATATTGGTAAATTGTACTACAGGATTTCCGCCTGTGTCGTCATTTGTGATAGTGAGCGTATACGCATTGTTCGCGCCCACAAGCGTATTCGAGGATGGGGAAGCAAGTTGCAACACAACCGTTTCATTGCTTTCTACTTGTGTATCACCTGTTACAGCAATGCTTACCTGCTGAGAGGCAGTCGTGGAATTAAAAGTAAGCGTAACAGGCGTAAACGTAAAATCCGTATTGGCGGTAGCCGTACCCGTTCCCAAACTTACTTGCACTGTAGCCGTAGCACCTGTAGGCAAGGCAGGCGAGATGCTCACCGTAGCATTGTAGGTAGCCGAGCCACTATTTCCTTCTGCAACACTGCCTGAAGTTTGGCTGAACTGCACTGTATAACTCGCACCTCCACTCAAGCTCCACACATTCGCCACCCATTGCGGATTGTCGATGTACGGATTGCGGTTGCCCTGAATTTGATACACTGCATTGTTGCGGTCTATTTCTTTTTGACTCACGGGGTCTTGTATGTGCCATTGATAAAGCAAGTTTAATTGCCAATCATCAAAAACTTTGTTTGATGTGCCATCAAGCACGTTATCTGCATTTCCATTATTTTTCCAAGTGCCTATTACATTTTCGTAACGTGTAGCCATATAAAAATAACTACGTGCAAAATCGCCTTTGTATTCATTGATAGGCTCAAATACTGTTCCTGAATACCCTGAAAAAGAACAAGGGCCTAATTTGCTACCATTCGTAGTCGTGGTACTGGGATTGGCTACCGTACCAAACGGAAAATTGGAACGAATACCATTTACCTTGCCATCTGTAGGATAGACGTGAAAGAGGTCGTTTCTTGTAGGGTTTACTTCATTGAACCAACTTTGCGGAAAAGAGTGTTCGCGGTTGAAACAGTCGCCTTCTACTTGGTAGTTTCCACAATTTTGTGTCCATGTGAACTCATAAGCAGGCGTTGCATTGGGCTTGTCCGAATACATATCCCACACCTTGCCATTAGGCTTCTTGTCTGTAGCGGGCTTGTTTTGGTAAGTTCCTTGATAAGCGGCATAAAGGCTTCCATACCCAATATCTGTATGCCCCTTGATAATATTGTAGAGTTGCGTTTTGAGCGTGTAGCCCGAACCCGTAGCGGTGCTGTAGTATCCCGCAGGCGGTTGCGCATAAGCCAACAAAGCAAGACACAAAAAAATGGAGAGGAGGATAACTTTTTTCATATTACCAAGTTTTTTTTGCAAATATAACAACATTACGTTTATTTTGGGAATTAAAGAAGTAATTGCCTAACTTTGTAACGAAAAACAGAAAAAGTATGAGATTTTTAGTAGCAACCTTCATTTTTTGGCTTTCCCTTACCCCTGTTTGGGCGCAAAGCCTGCCCACACAGAAAATTTGGGAAATTGCACAAGGCGCAAATTGGACGCAGTTCAAAGGCGATGCCTTTACGATTGGCGTGGTGGACAATAAAACCATTGTGAAGGAATTAGAAGCACTTTTGAAAGATAAAAAAATTGCAGGCAAGCCCATCGAAATAAGCAAAATGAATGCTGTGTATGCCATAAAACCCGCCAACATCATATTCGTAGATGGCGAAAGTACACGCAATTCTTTCATAGGCGAGGTCGTAGAACGTGCTACTAAAGGAGGCTTTCCTGCCCTTGTCGTTACAGCCAAAAATGGTATGCTCGAAGAAGGTAGCCACATCAATCTCCTGAACGGTGGGGCGCAATACGAAGTAAACTTGCCTGAAGTACAAAAAGTGGGCATAGCCCTGAACACAGGCAAGATGCCAAGTGCTATTATTAAAAATGTGAAAGTGAAAGGCTATGAAACCAACAACGTCAAAATAGGAGAGAAAATAAACAATTTGATAAAAAAAGACAACAATACTACCAAAGATAACGACAAAGAAGGCGAGGCAGAAACAGGCATTCGAACAGGCAAGGGCGGAGGCGAAGCACCCGAAATGACCGAACAAGAAACCCTCCTCAACAAAGCCGCCAACGAAAAAGCCCTTACCGACAAACAAGCAGAAAACCTAAGAAACTACATCAAACAGCTTGAAGGAATGCTTGATGCCAACAAAATAGACTATCAATCCCTCAAAAAACAATACGAACTCGACCAAAGCAAAGCCGAAGATGAAATAAAAGGGCTGAACCTCACACTCATACAACGCGACTCGCTTTACAAGAAGAACGCCCTCATTGCCAAGCAAAAACTTGACATTGTAGAATCAAAAGAGCGTTTGGCAGAAGCTGATGCACGTACCAATTTCTACATAGCCATAGCCGCCAGCTTGTTGGCGTTTCTCGGTATAGGCACGGCTTATCTTGCCTACCGTGACCGCCAAATCATAGCCCAAGAAAAACACAAATCCGAATCGCTTTTGCTCAATATCTTGCCTGCTGAAATAGCCCAAGAACTGAAAGACAAAGGCACCGCCACCCCGCGCCAATACGAACTCGCCACTGTCCTATTCACGGACTTCAAAGGCTTTACCAATGTAGCCGAAGGAATGTCCCCCGAAGCCATTATCCAAGAGTTGGATAAATGCTTTTTGGGCTTTGATGAGATTATAGAAAAATACAATATGGAGCGCATCAAAACTATAGGCGATTCTTATATGTGTGCAGGAGGCGTACCCACTGCCAACAAAACAAACCCTGTGGACGCAGTGAAGGCAGGGCTTGAGATGCAAGCCTTCATGGAAAAAATCAAAAAAGAACGCCAAGCAGAAGGCAAGCCTTATTTTGAATGTCGTTTGGGTATTCATTCGGGCAAGGTCGTGGCGGGTGTGGTAGGCAAGAAAAAATTTGCGTATGATATATGGGGCGACACTGTAAATATAGCCTCGCGCATGGAGAGTTCAGGCGAGATAAACCGCATCAACATCTCGGCAGATACCTACAACTTGGTCAAAGATTTGTTCGTTTGCGAACACAGAGGCAAGATAACCGCCAAAGGCAAGGGCGAAATAGATATGTATTTTGTGAATAGTCAAGCGTAAAATAGATTTGTAACCAAATTAATCAATACCTTTGCATGAACTTAACCCCTACTTACCTATGTTTGTACGTTTCTACGGGGCTTGCGCCCTTGCTGTCGCACTTTTGACAAGTTGCGGAGGCGAAAAAGCTGAAAACAAGACTGACAAAAAAGAAGAACCCAAAACGGAAGCCACCGACAAAAAGCCTGAACCTGAACAAAAACCTGAAGCACCCGTAGAGAAAGACCTTGCCTCCCAACTCATAGGCGAGTGGGTAATCACAAAATCTTTTGACCCAAGCGGTGCGGAAGATGGTGGTAAAGGTTCTCTTACCCTTACCAAAACAGGCTTCACACGTATGGAAGGGGAACGCGCTATAAAGGGTACGTGGAAACTTGATTCAAAACTCAAAAATGAGGAAAGCGCGGTTGATTGTCTTGTGCTTAACGGCGAAGGTGAAGGCGAAACAAGTTGGAATGTGATGTCTATTACAGACAAAGAATTGGTATTGATTTTTACAACTATGCCCCAAAAACATATTTACAAAAGAAAGTAGGCAAGTGCCTATAAAATAAAAAAGGCTATCCAAAAAGGTAGCCTTTTTCATTTCGATATAAATCGTTATCAATCAAATACTTAGAATATGCACCAAACGAATTAAGTCGTTGCTGATAGGCTTGTGCTTTGTGATAGTATCAACAAAAGGTGTGAAAACCACTTCATCATTTACCACACCCGCCATTACGCTCTTGTGTCCTTTCAAAAGTCCTTCTACCGCCGCCACGCCTGTACGGGAGGCGAGGATTCTGTCGCGTGAGGTAGGCGAGCCACCCCGTTGAATGTGTCCTAATATCGTAACTTTGATGTCGAGGTCGCTCAATTTCGCGCCTACTTTTGCCGCTACTTCTGTCGCATTTCCTTCTTCATCGCCCTCTGCCACAATGACAATAGCAGAAGTTTTGTGCTGTAGTTTGCCCTTTTCCAATGTATGGATAACCGTTTCTATAGAAGTATCCGTTTCAGGCACCATCACTATTTCCGCTCCACCACTAATGCCCGATTGAATGGCAATATAGCCAGAGTCGCGCCCCATTACTTCGATGAAGAAAACGCGGTTATGCGAGTCGGCAGTATCTCTGATTTTATCTATAGCATCAAGGGCAGTATTAACAGCAGTGTCGTAGCCAATGGTATAATCTGTTCCATAAAGGTCATTATCTATAGTGCCAGGGCAACCCACTGTAGGGATACCAAACTCTTCGTAGAATAACTTTGCACCTGTGAAAGTGCCATTGCCACCAATAGCCACCAAGCCATCGATGTCAAAATTTTTCAGTTGTTGAAAGGCTTTTTTACGACCTTCGGGAGTCATAAATTCTTTGCTACGGGCAGACTTGAGGATAGTACCGCCTTTTTGTACGATATTGCTTACCGAATGAGAGTTCATAGCTTGGATTTGCCCGCTAATCATTCCTTCGTAGCCTCGTTTGATGCCATACACTTCTAACTTGTTGTAAATCGCACAGCGCACCACTGCACGAATACAAGCGTTCATACCGGGCGCGTCGCCTCCAGATGTAAATACTGCTATACGTTTCATAAGTAGATGTTGAAAATAGGGAGATATTTTAAAATATCTCTTTGCAAGTTAGGCTAAAAAAACAAATTTTTCAAAGCCAAAACCTTTTTTTGAAAAATATTCTTTATGTTATCGTTTGAAAAACAAGATTTTCGTTTGAAAGGCTTGTGTAGGCGAGGGCAATCTCGACAGCGTGCAATCTTGCCTACCGCGCTACTTTTTCCCAACATTCAATCACAAACGGATATTCATTTTTTTCATCGGCTTCGAAGGTTTCTTGGCTTTTGCACTGCCAGCCCTGCAAATCGGGAGGCGAGAACGTAGTATCGCCTGCTATGCTTGCCTGCACTCTTGTCCAATACAAGCGTGTGGCATACGCCCAAGCCTGCGCATAAATATTGCCCCCTCCGATTATAAAAAGCTCTGTTTCGCCTTGCATTTTTGCACTTTCTATTGCAGATGTAAGATTTTCGAAGATTTCGACATCTATTGCTATAGTGCTATTTTGTCTTGAAAGCACCATATTTCTACGTTTGGGCAATGCCTTGCCTATAGACTCAAAGGTTTTGCGCCCCATCAATACAGTATGCCCTGTGGTCAAGGCTCGAAAGCGTTTGAGGTCTTCGGACAAATGCCAAGGCAAGCGGTTTTCAATGCCTATCACGTCATTTTGGGCAGAAGCAACTAAGAGGGAAATGTGCATGGAGATTTTAGGGTAGCGGGTTTACGGGTTTTCGGGTAGCGGGTTTACGGGGTATGAGGTTTGCGGGAAGCGGGTTTGCGGGTTTTAAGAAAGCAGGTTTGTAGGCAAGGGCAGTGTTAAATGTTCCTTGCTAAATGTTACATGAAAAATATTGTGTGTGCAATTTTACTAAAAAAGTGGCTAACTTTGAAAAACCATTTCCAATTACCGTGAAACTCGCCGCAATAGACATAGGTTCAAATGGTGCAAGATTGCTGATTAGCAGTGTGTTGCACCCCGACACTACCTCCGAGCAGGTGGTTTTCAAAGATGTTGAATATGTACGTTTCCCGCTTCGTTTGGGCAAAGATGTATTCAAAAAACAAAAAATAGGCAAGAAGAAGCAAATCCAAATGCTCAAGCTTTTTCAAGTCTTCAAACTGCTCATGGAACTTCACGAAGTTGATGACTACATGGCATTGGCTACTTCCGCCTTCCGCGAAGCCTCCAACGGGCAAGAAGTGGGGCTGTGGCTAAGGCGCGAAACAGGCATCAACCTCGAAATCATAGATGGCGCAAAAGAAGCCGAAATACTGAATCAAATCATTATCAAGGAATTAGATGATGACAAAAACTACCTACACATAGACGTAGGCGGAGGCAGTACCGAGCTAAACTTGTACCACAAGCATCAAAAAGTAGCGGCACGTTCCTTTCCTGTAGGCTCTATCCGCGAAGCCGAAGACAGCGAAATTCCTCGCCTGCAAATGAAGGCGTGGCTACAAGAAAACATCAAAAAGTATTGCCCGAACCAAGAAATAACTGCCGTAGGCACAGGGGGCAACATCAACAAGGTGCAAAGTATGCTAAACAAAGAAGGCGACCAACTGCTTTCTCAAACTGATATTACGCGCATTTTGGATTATCTGAACAACTTTAGCTTTGACGAGAAGGTCAATATCTTGGAGCTGAACCCTGACCGAGCCGACACTATAGTCCCCGCCACGAACATTTATTTGTATGCGATGGAATGTGCGCACATAGACCATATCTTAGTGCCTAAGTTGGGTTTGAAAGATGGTATGATGGAAGTGATGTATAGGCGAGGGTTGAAGCGCGAGTTAGCCGAACAAGCCAATAGTTTATGAGAAAATAAAACCTTTCTGTTGTGGTTTGTGTCCCCACAAACCACAACAGAATTTTTTTGTAACGCATTTTTAGCCCCAGCGGGGCGACATCTTTGTAGAAAAACCGTTCCACAAACAAGAACCCCGTAGGGGTGAAATCTTAAGATGTCGCCCCTACGGGGCTTTGATAATCCTAACAATGTCATTACTACAAAGATATCGCCCCTACGGGGCTACCAAGCAAAGTTATTTTTGAACAGGCTCTAAACGGTTTGTGAGGACACAAACCACGGCAGTGTCTTTTTTTTGCATAGCTTTTTTTAGAAAAAACTGTGCTGTACAGTTTTTTTGCATAGCTTTTTTTAGAAAAAGCTATGTTTTTTTGGTAATGTCCCAAAACTTGCCTACCTTTGCGCTCCTAAACTCAAATCGTGTCATTTTACGAATTCTAAATACATATTTCACTTATGAAAGTTTGTCAACTAACAGGGAAACGCGCTCGTGTAGGTAATAACGTTTCTCACGCTAACAACAAAACCAAACGTCTTTTCGCTCCCAATTTGCAAAAGAAACGCTTTTTCTCTGAAGAGAAAGGTATATGGATTACGCTTAAAGTAGCTTCTTCGGCTATCCGTAGCATCAACCGCAAAGGTTTTGACGCAGTAGTAAAAGAATACGCTTTGAAAGCAAAAATCAAAGCCAACGCCAAATAGTGCGAAGCCTCGTAGTAGTACGGGGCTTTTTTGTTTGCATTTTGTAGGCAAGTTTTTTGAAAATGTCTAAATTCTAAAAAAAACGCTATATTTGGCACATGGAATTGTACGCCCCTTATAGCTCCCTACTTGCCGAATATGGCATCACAGACATTGCCCAAGTCGCAACGGCTTGGCGCGAACCGCACAGGCATTACCACACAGAGGCACACTTGCAAAAACTCTTGCACGACATAGCCGACCTTGCCCAGCGAGGCGACCTGACGCAAGAGGAAAAAGAAATCTTGCAAGTTACCGCCTTTTTTCACGATTGGGTGTATGATGTGAAAGCCAACGACAACGAAGAACAGTCGGCACAAGTGTTTATGCAATATGCCGAAGCAAACCCTAACGCATTGGCTATCCGCGATATTATCTTGGCTACCAAAGACCATTTGTCGCATGACAGATTGGGGCGTATTTTTTGCGCTTTAGATATGCGCGTAGTAACGCACTCGTCTTTTGCGGAGCTATTGGAGTGGGAAAGGCAAATTTTTAAGGAATATCAATGGATTGACTTTTCGATGTATAAAATAGGTCGTTTGAAACTTTTGAAGAAGTTTTGCCAACTCTATCCCGAAAATGCCCAAAACTTGACTGCCCTTTGTGCCTACGTAGAGCAACTACGCCCCCGAATAGGCGTGTATGCGGGTTCGTTCAATCCCTTTCACAACGGACACCTGAACATTGTGGAAAAAGCAGAAAAGATTTTTGACAAAGTTATCATAGCGCAAGGCATCAATCCCGAAAAAACAGACTCCAAAAAGCCTATCAATTTGCAAGTATTGCGCTACAGACAGTTAGAGCAGTTTCAAGGATTTTTGACTGACTACATCACGCCCAAAGAAAAAGATGCACAAGTTACCCTCATTCGCGGGCTTCGCAATGGCGCAGACCTTGATTATGAAATTAACCAATGGCGTTTTATGAAAGACATGAAATCTATGCTCGACATTATCTTTATTGCGTGTGATGACCAATACGAACACATCAGTTCTACAGCTATCAAAAACCTCGAAAGCATACGTGCAGGGGCAGGCGAGCGATATATGCCCAAATAACATTTGCCACCCAATAAAGCAGACACAACTTCGTTATAGGTTTGCAAAAAAATAACTAACATGAGAAAAATCTATTTCCTTACCTTCCTTTGTTGCCTTTGCGCACTGACTGCAGTAGCCCAAAAGAGCAAAAAACACGCAAAATTGGGGCTTGCGTGGGAACTGCCCGACACGTGGGTACTCGCGCCTGAAAAGAACAGCGACACGCGCTTTTATGCCTATCCCAATTCGGGAGGCGTGGGTGTGATGGATTTGCGCGACCTACAGGCAAGCAATGACTCTGATGCCGCCAAAGCGACCATTACCTTTATGCAAGAAAACAAACTCGAGCCAAGCGACTTGCAAGGCACGCCCCGCAAGGTAGTTCAGGGCAAACTGCAAATGCAAATCTTCGAAAAAGACGCGCTTTACATGAAACTTGATAACGGAACGGAAATGTATAAGTACATGAAATTGATGCTCATAGAAGCTAATGGCAAACGATACATTGCCTACTTAGCGGAAATTTACCAAAAACCCGCCAAACACATCAAAGCCATTGAAAACGCGGTCAAGACGCTCAAAGCAAAATAATACACGCCCTTTCTCTTTTGTGCAGAAAGGGCGTTTTGTGTTTTATTTCATTTCGTTTTTGAACCATAGCAACACATCTAAAAGCGCGTAGCCCATAGCCTTTACTAAGTAGGGACTTGGCAAAGGTCTTTGCTTCTTATCTCTCTTATCTGGATGTAAATGCCAACTTGTCATTTTCCAAATAACGCCTGTTAAAGGGTGAATGTTATCAGGTTGTGAGGTAGGAAAGTCATTGCTCAATGTTTCAAATACCTTGCGAATACTTACCAACGTATCGCGTGTAATGGTTTCAGTTTCTATATCTTTTAGGAAAGCAAGCACATCAGACTTTACACTCGCGTACTCACTTTTCTCGAAAACTACCAACACATCAGCATATTTGCGTTCTATTTGATAGGTTTGGCTGTTGGCTACAATATTTTTCAGGTGCGCCCAAAGGTTGTCAGGATCTGTACCTTTCCTAAAAATACGTGCTTTGATAGCATTGATTTGAGGCGAAAAATAGCTTTCTGGAAAGCTAAAACCTGTATTCACTACCACAGGCAAGAAATACGCGGTTCTATGCTCAAACTCTCCTAACAAACGTAAACCTTCTGAAATGGCATCATCTGTTGGGTCATGGTCATTGTCTTGCTCCGCTTGTGTTTTCCAACATTTGGCATCAAGCACAAGGGCGTGATATTGGGTAAAATTACGATTGAGTTCTGCAAAACCTGCTTCGTAATTGCAAAAATAGACAATTTCAATACCTTCGTCTTTGGCATTGCGTTGCAGTTTTTTGCAGATGGCTTCTTCCTCATCATCAATCAATAAAACTTTGATATTCATATAGTCAGCTTATAACGCCAAAATAAATTTTAAAGTGCATTTAACAAAAGACTGTAGCGCACCCTTTCTAGGGTGCGGGGTATTTATTTTTATGAACACACCCTAGAAAGGGTGTGCTACAGGAGTGCAAGTTAAGAATTATTTTATAAAATAGGTAAAAGTATTTCTAAAATAACAGGGAATGCGGCTTGGATATCATGCAAGGCAATAGCGCGAAACTTGCCTTTGTGCAGTTTGATAACTTTGTTTATCCAAAATCCGCCAATGCCAGAGCCTTTAGTCTTGCCTGAAGCATAAGAAAGCAAAATATAACTATCAAAATCAAAACCTTGTGGAAATGGTTTGCCGTTGTTTTTATACAAAATTTGCACAAAATTTTGCTCGTTTTCTTGTACGATATGGCACTCGAATTGTATCTTATATTCCTTGCCTACTTGCACAAAACCGTGTTTTTCGGCATTGCTCAATAGGTTGCGGATAGCTTCTTTAAATGCTTCATAATCTAACAAAAGTTTGATAACGCTTTGTTTGCTTAGTATTTCAATAGTATAGTTTTTATTTTGAGCCAAAGGCTGTATTTCTTTCTCCAAAAAATGAATAAGATTCGTTTCTACTAAATGTGGCTGTTGTTTCTGCAAATACCGCTCTGTGAGTGCGAACATATCAGCCGACTCGCGCAACCCTTTGTAAAAAGAGCCTAAAACATCTTGTAGTTCTTGGTCTTGTTCTAACTTATTCAATTTCTTTTTTAAGTAATCAAAATCAAGCATAAGGCTGGCAAATTTGTTGTTTAAGTTGTGTGTCATAACGGCTATAACCTTTTCAGTTAAATTTTCGTTGTTTTTGTCGGCTGTTTGTAATTTTGTTAGTGTTTCTCCTTTATTATCAATCAACTGGGCTATAATAGCTTCTGCTGAAAACCTGTTTTCTTTTACCAAATCTAATAAATATTTTAAATTTTCAGGATAACCTTGTGTGTATTGGTAGATTTTGTTTATATAATTATCGTTAAATTGGCTAAAAAATCCATTCAAAAACTCCTTGCTTTCGATAAAATCAAAGGGCTTTAGATGTGTTTCTTTGAAATTTACAAATAATTTATATGGCTTACCTTCAAAATCTGATTGTTCAAAATAAAATTGATCATTTGAAATTATTGAAATATCCTGATAGTTTGTATCTTGAAACAAACTAAATGTGTTTATACATAAAAAAATAACATTACTATTATTTAACAACTGAATGTATATGCTCCAATCTTCGTTTATGTCTTCAAAAATGCAAATTGAAGGGTTCTTTTTATTAGTTTTATTGTATTCGTTCTCGTCTATTTCCCAATTATCTTGACTAAAATCAAGTTGTATATTTTGCACTGCATAGTAAATTTCTTTAGAGTCTATTTGCTTAGTTTGGGTATCAATTCTACTTTTATAAACACCTGTTCTTTGTGAATTTTGGGTAATTTCTAAAACTTTCAATGAAATATCACCATAACTTCCATCATTAAACTCAAACCTTTCCTTTTCAGCACAAAAAAAACTCATTAAAACCACATCAGGATACATCTCTTGCGCAATCTCCAAAAACTTATTCTTGAGGGCAGTCTTGCCTACCCCTGCCGCGCCATAGAAGGAAAGGACTTTAGGCAAGTGGGCGTATTCGGGCTTGTCTGCATTTTCAGGCAAGATAGCCTCGAAGCACTGTTTGAACAGGGCTATTTCTTTCTCTCTACCCACAAAAGGCGTTGTTTGGTTCATATTCTTTGGCTTGAAAAGACATACAAATATACTACAAAAGATATTTCTTACCAAATTTTGCTTTAAAACCCCTTTTCTGTACCTTTGCAACACACGCCTCAAAAATCAGCTACCTATCTTGCCTACTCCTTCTATGTTTTTGCCTTTGCGTGTAGCACGCCGTTATTTTTTTTCTAAGAAAAAAACACAGTTTATCAACCTCATTTCGGTTATTTCTATGTTGGTCGTGGCGGTGGGAACTGCCGCGCTCATCATTGCCTTGTCTGTTTTCAATGGCTTGGAGGGCGTAGTGCGCGGTTTGCATCATACCTTCAATCCTGACCTGCAAATCACCGCCATAGTAGGCAAGTCTTTCAAAATCACAGACGAAATGCGCCAAAAAATCCAAAAGACCACAGGTGTAGCCCAATTCAGCGAAGTGATAGAAGACAATGCGGTGCTGAACTACAAAGACGAGCAAATGGTCGTTACTATCAAAGGCGTGAGCAAAAATTTTACGGCACAAAGCAGGATAGATACAGCGTTGTTGGAAGGCAAGTTTAGGCTTGAGATAGATACCATTGTAGGCGAGGACACCATCAGGCGCAACTTTGCGGTATTGGGGCGGGGCGTGCAAATCAAAATGGGCATTTCGGTTCGCAATCACTTAGACCACTTACAACTCTGGTATCCGAAGCGCACACGAAGCATGGACAAAATCATGAGCAGTGCCAATGCGGAGCGCAATTTTACGAAGAAAGGCATCTTGCCTGCAGGTATTTTCTCGCTTGAGCAACATTATGACGAAAAATATGTGTTTGTGCCTTTGACGTTTGCCGAGCAATTATTGGAGTATGAAGACCTGCGAACCGCTATAGAAGTGAAGGTGCAAAACCCTGCAGACATTACCGAAGTCCAAACTCGCCTACGCGCCACATTAGGCAAGGATTTTGTGGTACGCACTTCAGACGAGCAGAATGTTACGCTTTTGCGGGCTATCAAAATTGAGAAGTTTTTTATGTATATCACGCTTTCGTTTATTTTGGCGGTGGCTTCGTTCAATATCTTTTTTGCGTTGATGATGTTGGTGATAGAAAAACAGAAGGATATAGCCGTTTTGCAGTCTATAGGCGCGACAGGCAAGACTATAGGGCAGATATTTTTCCTCGAAGGGGCGATAATTGCGTTTGTGGGTGCATTGGTGGGTTTGGTGGTGGGTACTTCGGTTTGTGTGTTGCAACAAATGTACGGCTTCGTGCAGATGGGCGCGGCTACTATGGTCGTGAATGCGTACCCCGTGAAATTGCAGGCAGACGACTTTTTTTACACGATTTTGACTATCATTTTCATTACGTTGCTTTCCTCCCTCTTGCCTGCTATGAAGGCGGCGAAGTTGGTAGGCAAGGATTATTTGTAACCTTGTGCAACAATTAGTGCTTATATTTGCTCCTTCTTTGCGTGTGTCTATGTCTCAAACCAAAAAATTGATTATAAGTTATGCTATCGCACTTATGTTGATAGCATTGTTTACGATAGCTTCGCAATGGCTGGTGCAAGTTTCATTATCTAACCAAGAGTCAGACTCGCGCCTTATCAATTTGGCAGGGAGGCAACGTATGTTGAGCCAAAAGATAACTAAAGTAGCTTTGCTCCTTGCCTACCAACACGAAGAAAAGCGTTTGACAGAGATTGACTCGCTTGTGAAGTTGTGGACAAAAACCCACGAACAGCTCAAAAATTCGCCTCAAAACAGCGCGGCTCTCCAAGAAATGTATGCTCGAATATCGCCTTTTTTGGCAAGTATTCATCAGGGCGTTATCGCCTTGCAAACCAAGTCCTCGCCTGCCCAACGCCAAAACAGTTTGGGCGATATTCTGAAAAATGAACCTTTGTTTTTGGATTTGATGAATAAAATCACTTTTCAGTTAGACAAGGAGGCAAGCACACGCCTACAAACCGTAAAGAGAACAGAATGGATTATGATGGGCGTTACGTTGATGTTGTTGGTCTTGGAGGCTTTGCTCATTTTTCGCCCCACGACCAAAGCCATCACAACCTATTTGCACAAGATTGAAAATAATAACCGACTCATTCAAGAACAAAACAATCAACTTGAAACTACTCAAGAAGAATTGCGCCAAAATTTGGAGGAACTGCAAACGGCACAAGAAGTATTGCACGAACAAAAAGAAACCATCGAACAAAACGCGCTCCATTTGCAAGAAAAAAATGAGGCTCTCCTTGCCTCTGAAGAAGAATTGCGCCAAAATATAGAGGAACTACAGGCTACGCAAGAGGTAATTTCAACACAAAAAACAAGCTTGGAAAAAACATTGCAAGAATTGCAAATTACCCAAAAACAACTCAAAAAAAATGTTTGGACTTCGAATGACAAAGGGCATTTGATAGAATTGATCAAAACTGCAACAGACAACGACGAAGGCAAGCAAATTGCAAACGTAATTTTTGAGGAAAAAATGCAGTCTTCTGTGGCAAACAAAGATTTTGCGATTTTGTATAGAACCAACTCACAATCAAGGGCTTTCGAGGAATCGTTGCGAAGAATTGGTTTAAAATATAAAGTTATTGGTGGACTTTCGTTTTATCAGCGCAAAGAAATCAAAGATTTGATCGCTTATTTGCGTTTTACGGTCAATCAAAACGATGAGGAGGCGTTAAAAAGAATTATTAATTTGCCCAAAAGAGGAATCGGGGACTCTACGGTTCTGAAAATTGTAGCCAAAGCACAAGAAGCAGGTTTAAGTTTGTGGCAGGTCGTAAAAAATGCTACGGTTTTGTTAGGAAATACCAGAATTGCACGCCCAATCAAAGAATTTTCGGATTTAATTGATGCTTTTATTGGCATTGTAGAAAAAAAAGATGCCTTCGAAACCGCTACTTATATTGCCAAACATTCGGGTTTGTTGCAAGAACTTTTTGACGACAAAACCATCGAAGGTCGCGCCCGCTACGAAAACGTACAAGAATTATTGAACGCAATCAAAGAGTTTGTAGTCAATCCTGAAAGTGAAAATTTGGATTTGTCTGCCTTTTTGCAACAAGTTTCTTTGCTTACTTCCGCAGATGACGACAAAGATGATGACCGAATTACTTTGATGACCATTCACGCTGCCAAAGGTTTGGAGTTTAAATATGTCTATGTGGTGGGACTGGAAGAAGATTTGTTTCCTTCACAAATGATGTTGGCAAGCCGAGAAGATTTGGAAGAAGAACGCCGTTTGTTTTATGTGGCGATCACGCGTGCCGAAATCAAATTGACGCTTTCTTATGCTTTACTACGCTACCGTTTTGGAAATTTGAAACCTTGCGAAGCGAGCCGTTTTTTGATGGAAATTGATCCTGTTTATATTCATACAAATTATGGTTTGGTTGCCAAAGAAGTCCGAACTTTCAACAACAATGTTATTGGAAAAAGCAACCCGACTCCTGCAAGTATGTTGGTCAAACCCAATTTAATGAGATCGCCAAACACGATAACCAGAGTAGTGGCAGCAAGTGATTTTATTGCCAGCGATCCTACAAAAATAGAAGTTGGAATGGCGGTTACACACCCAAAATTTGGGGACGGCGTAGTGCTAAAAAAAGAAGTTGGCGGAGGAGAATTAAGAATCAAAGTAAATTTTGAAAGTGAAGGAGAAAAAACTTTGCTCATGAATTTTGCGAAATTGATGATCAAAAGGTAAAAATAATCTGTTTTATTTAACAACAATTTTCATAAAACTTGAAAACCTATGAAAATTGTTGTTAAATAAATTATAATTTTTTGGCAGCGTTCCAATACTCGTCCATTTCCGCCAAAGTCATGTCTGCCAATTTTTTGCCATCTTTTTGGCTTTCTGTTTCCAAATAGTTGAAACGTTTTATAAATTTGATATTTGTTTTTTCCAAAGCCGTTTCTGCATTGATTCCAATAAATCTGGAATAGTTGATCAAGGCAAAAAGCAAATCTCCAAATTCAGATTCTGCTTTTTGGGCATCGATTTCTGCTTCGGCTTTGTTTTCGTATTCGTCTTTAAACTCCTGCATTTCCTCTTGAACTTTTGCCCAAACGTCTGCTTTATTTTCCCAATCAAAACCCACACTTCGAGCTTTTTCTTGGATTCTCATGGCTTTTACAAGTGCAGGCAAAGACTTCGGAACTCCGCCCAAAACGCCTTTATTGTCCTTTTCTTGAAGTTTGAGTTGTTCCCAATTTCGTTTGACATCATCTTCGGTTTCTGCCGAAACATTGCCATAAATATGCGGGTGTCTGCGAATAAGTTTGCCGCAAATATGGTGCAAAACGTCTGTAATTTCAAAGGCTTTTTCTTCAGAAGCAATTTTGGCATAAAAAACAATGTGCAAAACCAAATCGCCTAATTCATTTTTGATTTCGTTCATATTTTTTTCCAAAATGGCATCAGAAAGTTCGTAGGTTTCTTCGATGGTCAAATGCCTTAACGATTCAAGAGTCTGTTTTTTGTCCCAAGGGCATTTCATTCTCAACTCGTTCATAATGGTCAATAAACGTCTGAAAGCCATCATTTGACGCATTTCTTCAGGACTAGGCATGGATTGATTCATTTTTTTTGGTTTATTTTTTTACAAAGGTAGCTATTTTATGAAAATTTAGGGCAAATCATTGATAATTTTCTAGTTTATTGCTAGCTTTGAAAAACTTTATGAATATGCTTTTGGAAAAAAATGATACTGATTTTTGTAAAAAAGGCTATTTTATTAATTGCCAAAAACGATTATAAATTAGAATTTTTTGCAAACACCTTATTTATTAAATTTATGGCACACAACACTTATTCAGCCCGAATGAATACTCGTTGTTCTTCGCAAGTAGATCGTTGGAACGAAGAAAATAAGTTGGGTTTTGTTTACGATTGCGACACAGGTTTTCGTTTGGATTCTGGTACTTGGGCAGAGCCTGACGGGGCTTTTGTATCTTTTTTTAAGGCTTCTTTGGAGCAGCAACTTGCTTGGAAAGGAATTGCGAATGTAACGCCAACTTTTTTGTGGGAAATGTTGAGCAATGAAGACGATTTGGACAAAGAAATTGCAAAAATGGAAAAAATTTGGCAAGCACAACCCGATTTTGAAAGCGGATTGCTCATCGATCCTTTTACAAAAAAATATTATTATTACGAAAAAACGCAAGAAAAACCTCGAATTTGTGATTTTTCTGTGCATTTTTCTACAAGTTTTTTGCCTAATTTAATCATTGATAATTTTCTAGTTTATTGCTAGCTTTGAAAAACTTTATGAATATGCTTTTGGAAAAAAATGATACTGATTTTTGTAAAAAAGGCTATTTT
>RDXI01000319.1 GCA_004292795.1 Bacteroidota bacterium
CCACAAGGACACAAGGTCACAAAGCTTATTTTACCTTTTTCTCTTGTGACCTTGTGTCCTTGTGGTAAAGTTTTGTACGCAAGTTAATTTTTATTTTAGTATTACTTTCACAACTTTAGCTTTTTCTTTATTTTTTGCTTATATAGGCTTTATATTTTTTATCGTCTGCTTCTTTGGCATTGGGGAAGCGGTCTAAGCCTTCGCAACCGCCGTATTCTTGTGATTTTTGGAGCAAGCCATACAATCTATCTACCTTGCCTGCCGACCAATAAAAGTGATAATTCAAAGATACGTTCTCGAAGATGTGCAAGGGAGTAGAAGCAATTTTGGCTAAGTTTTCGCCTTTGAGCTTGCCTTTTTCTACATCAAACGCGCCTACAAAAGTGTAGCTAATTTTGACAGCATAGCGCGTTTCATCATACGAACAAGGCACGATTTGGGCAGAGGTTACCAGCAAAAGTTTGGCACTTGTAGTCAGTGAATTGGCTTCAGGATTGACAGAGTCGCAACAGTCGCAATAATCCATGATGTATTGGTTCAGGATTTTTTTGGCGAGGGTTTCGGCTTCTTCTTTGGTCATGCAGTCGTGAGGGTCTGCGAAGGCGAGGAAGGGGCAGGCAAGGAAAAAGTAGGCAAGGAGTAGGTTTTTCATACGTTTCGAATATTTTATGCAAATATGCACTTAAAAACAAAACGAAACGCATTGATTTTACGAAAAGCGCATTTTGGTTTACCAAAGTAGGGTTTTGGTTTATCAATGCCCTTTTGAAAGAACTGTAGCACGCCTTATAAAGTTACAGTTTTGGTTCGCACCTTAGAAAGGGTGCGCTACAGTTTTTTAGTTCGCCCCTAGAAAGGGTGTGCTACAGTTTTGGTTCGCACCCTAGAAAGGGTGCGCTACAGTTTTTTGTAGGCAAGGACAAAAAAAATGTAGAAAGTTCTTTGTGTTTGCAAAACATTGCGTATTTTCGCTTCATAATCCGTTAGGACTCCACCAAAATAGTAGTATGTTACAGAATACCACCGATTTATTGAATCAGTTGAATGTGGCGCAAGCCTTGTATGATAAGTTTGATGCTGACGAAGAACAGAAGTTAGATAAGAAGGTGTTGGCACAGGCTTTAGAAGATGTTTATAAGCGAGGCGATAGGGTGATGATTGGCTTTGTGGGCTTGCATTTTTTGTTGGCATTGGTCTTTGCATCTTTCTACAATACTTGGTTTACTTCCTTGATAGTCAGCACTATATCATTGCTTTCTTTCCTGCTCGCAGTGCGCTACAGACCGCGTAGCTTCTTTACGCGAGCTTGGGCGGGCATTGTGCTACAGGCGTTTGTGCTGTTGTATATTTTTCAGTTGAAAGGCTTGTCAGAGGTACGCTTTTTCTTTTTTACGTCTTTCGTTATTTTGATTGTATATCAAGATTGGAAGGCAATGTGGCCAAGCATGATGCTGTTTTTTGGGCAAATGTTGGCATTTGCCTATTTGGGTAGTTATGTGTCGGCAGTGCCTTTTTTCACACAAGAGTATCAAGAATTTATTTTGCGCCTCATTCCTCGCGTAGCAGGCACGACTATCATAGACGCACAAGCGTTTTGGCTATATGTGGGTGTTTCGTGTATGCAGGTAAGTTTGGCGGGACTTTGGGCGTACTTTTTGCGCCTCAACACACTCCGCGAAACCCGCAACGAACAAACCTTGCTACAAAAACAACAAGAAATAGAAAAGGCAAACAAGGAACTTGAAAAGAACGTAAAACTCAAAACCTTAGACCTTGTAGAGTCTTTGGAAAACGCGCAAGCTACCGAAGAGGAATTGCGCCAAAATATGGAGGAGCTACAAGCAACGCAAGACGAAATAGAAACGCAACGCCAACGCCTGCTCGAAAATCAGGTGGAAATGATGAAAGTAGATACAGAATTGCGCGAAAGACAACGCCTCATGGAAAGGTCACAATGGCTTGAGTCCAATTTATCTAACTTTGATGACTTGATGCGCCAATATTACGACAAATCTTTGTCGGAATTTTCGGAGGCGATAATGCTCAAACTTGCCGAATTGCTGAAAGCCACACAAGGAGCGTTTTATGTCTATGACGAGGCACAGGCAATCCTTTATATGACTGCAGGCTATGCTTGCACACCCGAAACCGTCAAAAAAAACAGCTTCAAAGCAGGCGAGGGACTCGTCGGGCAGTTGGTCAAGACCAAAAAGCTCGTAACGCTTGAGAACTTGCCTACTGAAAGTGCCTCTGTAGAGTCTGCCCTCACGAAAGTACACAGCAAAACATTGGTGCTTGTGCCTATGCTTTACAATGAGGACATTCAGGGCGTGATAGAAATTGCGGTTTTGAAAGACATGGACGAACTGCACAGCGAATTTTTGCAACGCCTTGCCCGCAATGTGGCGACTATGCTCCAAAGTATTCGAGGCATTATGCGCACACAACGCTTGCTCGAACAATCGCAAGAAATAGCCAAAAAATTGCAAGTCAATGCTATAGAATTAGAAAGAACGCAAGAAGAAGCCGAAGAGAAAGCCAACGAATTGCGCAGTCAGTTTGAGGCTATCAATCACGCAATGGTCGTGTTGGAATATACGATTGATGGCGATATTTTGGGCGTGAATAATAATTTTGAGGACATTTCGGGGTATCAAAAGCAGGAATTGGTAGGCAAGCATCACAGCGTTTTCTTGTCCGAAAGGTACGTAAATTCGGAAGAATACAGGCAAGTTTGGCACAAGATACGCAACAATGATTTTGTGGAAAGCGAGTACGAAGGCATTGCTAAAGATGGCAATACGTTCTGGTTGCATACCAATTATTATGCGTTTGGCGAAGGCAGAAACAAGAAAGTGCGCGTGTTGGCATACAACGCTACGACTGAAAAGGAACAAGAACGCAAGATTTTTGAGCAAATCAAAATCATGAAAGCCAATGAAGAATTGATGCACCAACAATTCGAAGCCCTGCACAATTTGCAAGAAGAAAACGAACAAAAAACGACACAATTACAAGACCAACTCAACGCGCTCAACCTTTCTACAGCTTTGGTGGAATATGACCAAAACGGCAAAGTATTGTTTGCGAATGAACGTTTTTATGAGATTATGGGCTTCCACGAACCCGAATTATTAG
This sequence comes from Bacteroidota bacterium, assembly GCA_004292795.1. Taxonomy (GTDB): domain Bacteria; phylum Bacteroidota; class Bacteroidia; order Cytophagales; family Microscillaceae; genus RDXI01. The sequence continues at coordinate 3,139 of RDXI01000319.1, forward strand.
GCAAGTTGCACAAGGATTTGGTCGAGCCTCGCTTTGCAGAATCGAAGTCATATCAAAAATTTTGGGATAGGCTCTATGCGAAGGAGTTTATAGATGGCGAATTTGAGTTTATTTCCAAAAACAAGCAACTGATTTGGTTGCGTGGCAATTATTATCCCGTTACGGACAAGCGCGGGAAATTGGTAAAAATTATGCAACTTTCTACAGACATTACCGAAGAAATAAAACAAGATGAAAAGACTAAAGCGCATTTGCTCGACCTCGAAGTATTGCGTAGCCAACTCACAGAAAGAAACCGCGAACTCGAAGGGCGTATGCGTGCCTTTGCCCAAAGCTCGGCTACTATAGAACTAACGCCTGATGGCGAAATACTGAACATCAACGACCAATTCGCCAAAAAAATGGCTTGCCTACCCACCACTGTAGTAGGCAAGCATCACCGCGTTTTGCTCGACAAAGCCTATACCGAAACAGATGCCTACAAAGACTTGTGGAAACGCCTCAACAAAAACGAGTCGGTAGAAATACGCCACGCAAAAGCCACTATAGCCTATTATCCTTTGACAGACCACACGAACCGCATTGTGAAAATATTGGGGATTGTGGTGTGTGGGTAAGTTTTTTTAGGCAAGTTGTTTTTTATTAGGTAGTGCTAAATAAGTAATGCTGTCCTTTGTGTTATCCGTAGCGTAGGGGTTGCAACCCCTACGCTATGCAAACAATAGCATTACATCTTTACCACTACCTTTTATTAACGTGAGTTTGGAATTAAAATAACGTGAGTTCGGAAATAAAAAGGTTGCATACAAGCCCCAGCGGGGCGACATCTTTGTAGCACAACGGTTTAAGTCTTCCAAAGCCCCAGCGGGGCG
>RDXI01000320.1 GCA_004292795.1 Bacteroidota bacterium
TTGATGGTTCGCTACAGCCGTGAACTTGCCGAACTCCAAGAGCGCATGATTCAAAAAATGATTGAGCTACTTGATGGCAAGACTTGCGTGAACTTGAAGCATAAATTTGCAGGCGAGGTTATCTCGAAAGGAATGAAGTTTAACGCGAACAACATTCGCCAAAACATATTCCCTAAGCAGAACCCTTACCGCGATGAAAGCAACTATGCAGTAGCAGAAGAAGTAAACTTCATCATTGACGTAATGTTGGAGAATGCTACTGATGACGCTTATACGAACAAACTTTTGGTGGAATTGGCGAAAAACTACCAACGCAAACGCAATGAATACTCGGCAGAGTTCAAGCGTGAACGTTTTGCGAAAGAAGTAGGCGATGAATTGCCCGCAGGTATCGTGAAATTGGCGAAGGTGTATATTGCCAAAAAACGTAAACTAAAAGTGGGTGATAAAATGGCAGGTCGACACGGTAACAAAGGTATCGTAGCGAAGATTGTTCCACCCGAAGATATGCCGTTCTTGTCTGATGGAACGCCTGTAGATATTGTATTGAACCCGCTTGGCGTACCTTCGCGTATGAACTTGGGGCAGATATACGAAACTGTATTGGCGTGGGCAGGCGAGAAATTGGGACGTAGATATGCAACACCTATCTTTGATGGAGCGACTGAAGAAGACGTATCCGCAGAGTTGGCAGAAGCAGGCTTGCCTCACTTTGGGCGTACTTACCTCTATGATGGTTTGACAGGCGATAAGTTTGAAAACCCCGTAACAGTAGGTATTATCTATATGCTCAAACTCGGTCACTTGGTTGATGACAAAATGCACGCCCGTTCTATTGGACCCTACTCGCTCATCACACAACAACCGTTGGGAGGTAAGGCACAATTCGGTGGACAGCGTTTTGGCGAAATGGAAGTGTGGGCTTTGGAAGCATTCGGTGCGGCAAACGTACTACAAGAAATCCTGACTGTGAAGTCTGATGATGTGGTAGGGCGTGCTAAGGCTTACGAAGCTATCGTAAAAGGCGAGAACATTCCTACTCCCGGTGTGCCTGAGTCGTTCAACGTATTGGTTCACGAATTGCGTGGATTGGCGCTTGAGATAACGCTTGAGTAATACTCCAAACTCTTCAGGCGGTTTCAAACCCTTGAAGGGTTGAATAAAAATACATAAACAAAAAGGCTTGCCTGCGAAGGCGAGCCTTTTTGTTTATCTTGTAATACAGTGCAAAGAACTATAATGGTAAAGTAATACTAAAATAATTCTTAACTTGCGTAAAAAAAACACCACGGAGGTACGGAGAACCACGGAGCTACACAAAGAACTTAGTGTTTCTTCGTGTTAAGTTTTCGGCGCATTTTAAGTTTTATTTTGGTATAAAGTAGAAGGTTTTAAACTCTATCCTATCGAATATTTACCAAAATTTATATGCACTTTAAAACTTGTTTTAGTATGATTACAGGATTATTTACCACAATCTGCTGTAATGTTCCATTGAGCGGCGGCGCAAATATCCACATCTTGCACAATACACTCCGAATTGTCTTCAGCAACCAATTTCACGTCCCATTCGCCACAATCCACTTCCAACGTGATAACTTCGCCGGGTGTCAAAATTTCGTTAGGGTCTAAGATGTCAGAACCCCAATGCGCTTCATCATTAGGCGAGATGTAAATCTCATCAATGTTGAAGTCTGTAGTGTTTTTGATTTTGATTAGTTTCTTATTGGGTGAAGTAGCAGAAGTCATAGCTACTGTACCGAAGCCGATAGCCAGCACTAAAAGTGCTGACGCGAAGAAATAAGTCAATTTTTTCATAAAAGTAGGAAAGGGTATAGAGTGAGCATCAATACAAAATGTACTGAATTATCTATATTACGCCCAATCCTTTGATATATTGTATAATATTTCAAAAATATTTCAAAAAACAATACAAAATTTTGCCTCTTACAAATAAAGCCAAATAGTTTTTGCTAAGCTCGCTTTGAAAGCATATATTATACGGTTTTTGCGATTTATTTATGTGTTACGACTCGCTTATCACACGAAAATTCTGTTTTATGAAGGTGAGCTTGTTTTTCAGTTCTTCGGGTGTATTGCCTAAGAGCGTGATATGCCCCATTTTGCGCCCTGCTTTGGTAATGCGTTTGCCGTACAAGTGCAGGTAAGCTCCTTGCATAGCCAGCACTTTGTCCAAGCCTTCATAATACGCCTCGCCTTCGTAGCCTTGTTCGCCAATGAGGTTATACATGAGCGAAAAGCCCCGCGAAGCCGTATCGCCCAAAGGCAAGTTCAGAATTGCCCGCAAATGTTGGTCGAATTGGGAGCAAACATTGCCCTCGATGGTTTGGTGTCCGCTATTGTGTGGGCGTGGCGCAAGTTCATTGACCAAAATCTCGCCTGCTGTAGTGATAAACAACTCTATCGCCAACAAGCCTACAAAGTCTAATTCCTCTACTATTTTGTGCGCAATGGCTTCTACGCGCTGTTGGGCTTCGGCTTCGAGCAGGTAAGGCGAAAGCAGGTAATCTACCAAATTGAGCGTTGCGTCAAATGCCATTTCTACAGGCGGATACACAACCACTTCGCGTTGGGCATTTCGAGCTACCATTACCGCTACTTCGGTACGCATATTTTCTACAGCTTTTTCCAACAGGCTTGGCTCGGCAAAGGCTTTGCCGAAGTCAGCAGGCGAGCCAATACGCTGTACGCCCTTGCCATCATAGCCACCCTTGCCTACTTTCAGGAAAGCAGGCAAGAACGAAATATGCTTTTCGAGGTCAGCAGGCGAGTCTATCAGCACGAAATCGGCAGTGGGTACGCCTATAGTTTGGAGGAACTTTTTTTGTTCGCGTTTGTCTTGTATCAAGCGAATGATGTGCGGTTGCGGAAAAACGCGCTTGCCTTCTCGCTCAAGCTGTTCGAGAGCCTCCACGTTCACGTTCTCAATCTCAATCGTGATGACATCAGCTTGCCTACCAAATTGATACACTGCCTCGTAGTCGGTTAGCTTGCCTACTGTGAAGCGGTGCGCAATCGTGGCACAAGGCGCGTGTGCATCTGCATCGAGTACGTGGATTTGATAGGGATAATTGAGCGCGTTCTGAATGAACATACGCCCCAACTGCCCTCCGCCTATTATTCCTATAGTGATTGACATAAGTTTTTTGGGCTGTTTTGTTACATTTATGGCAAAAATCTGTAGCGTACCCTTTCTAGGGTGCGCACCCTAGAAAGGGTACGCTACAGATTTATTTTTTAACTGTTTGTTACCCCACCAACTCCGAAAGCTCAAGCCATCGAAGGGTTTTGGTGTCAATGGCTTCGACGAGGTTTTCTATTTTTTTAGCAGTTTCCGCCAATTCATTGTAGGCGAGTTTGCCACTGTTGAGTTCAGTAGTAAGTTTCACCTTTTCCGCTTCGAAGTTCGCTATTTCCGTTTCAAGCGTTTCATATTCGCGCTGTTCTTTGTAGGAAAGTTTGCGCTTGGTGCTGTTTGCGGTGGCGGTAGGCAAGGCTTTTTCGGCTTCTTTCGGCTTGTTTTTGTCTTTCAGAGCTTGCGCCTGTTCTTCAGCTTCCACTTCGAGCATAGCCCGATACGCGCTGTACGTGCCATGAAAATCGCGGATTTTGCCCTCGCCTTCCAATACCCAAATATGCTCCACCAATTTATCCATAAAGTGCCTATCGTGAGAAACAATCACCAAACAGCCTTCATAATCTTCTAAAAAGTCCTCCAAAACCTGCAAGGTTATCAAATCCAAGTCGTTGGTAGGTTCATCAAGGATAAGAAAGTTAGGGTTTTGCACCAAGATAGTGAGCATATACAACCTCCTGCGCTCGCCTCCCGACAGTGTGGAAACATAAGCATATTGGCGTTTGGGCGGAAACAAAAAACGCTCAAGCCATTGCGAAGCAGAAAGCACGCGCCCACCCGAAGCGGGCAGTTGGTCGGCAATGTCTTGTATCACTTCTATCACGCGCTTGTCGTCTTTCAGTTGCAAGCCCT
>RDXI01000321.1 GCA_004292795.1 Bacteroidota bacterium
GGTTGATAGGTGGAAGGGTGGAGAGGTGGAAGGGTGGAAGGGTGGAAGGGTGGAGAGGTGGAAAAGGTTTGGGGAAATGGGGATTTTGGGTTATCTTTGTGCATTATTTCACTTCTTCACATCTTTTTGCTCTCTTTTGTATGATTGCTACGCTTTTCAAACAGACTTTTTATCACCCACGTTATGGGCAATTTATGCGTTTTGCGTTTATTGGCGGGACGTGCCTTGTGTTAGAAATGGGGTTGTTTGTGTATTTAAGCCAAATATTAGGTAAAGAGTATATTTATCATATCAATGTTTTTGCTATTTCTATGGCATTATTGCTCAATTATATCGTGAGTCGTTTTTGGGTATTTGAGGCAGGCAGGCATAGTTTGGTCAAAGAATTTTTGATTTTCGTGGCAGTAGGTATGGTGGCTATCAAATTGAGCAACACTATTTTGTGGATAGGTATGGGTTCGTTGATGTTGGACTACATAACAGCTAAGATTTTAGCGGTTTTTATTGTGCTGTTTTGGAATTTTGTGATGAAAAAGTTTTTTGTTTTTAAGAGATAATGTCCTTGCCTAAAAACGTCTGCCGAGCCACGCCAAGAAGTCTTGCGTGCTGTCGCGGTCAAAGTCCCAATTAAATTGTAAGATGTATTGATTTGTCAAACGGCGGGCATCTTCATAATTGGGTGATTTGTCTATTTTTTCGAGGGCATCTTGGAAGGCGAGGTTATCACCACCAAACAATTCATCAATAAAAGTAAACTTTTCGTGCAAAGGAATAGCATCAAGCAAACTGCTTACGCGCTCTTGCCTGTATTTGCTCACAATGGTATCAGGTTCTGGGGCAGTGTTTTCTTTGTCTGTGGTGGGCGTTGTGTCGGTTTCGGCAGGCGTTTCTATTTCCTTGCCTATTTCGGCAAAATATTGTGTAGTTTCGTCTTCTTTCGTCTCTTCCTCTTTTTCTATTTCGTCTAAGGTAGGCAAGGTTTCAAGCACCGCGTCTATAGTTTCGGTTTCCTCCTCGTGTTTTTCTTCTTCTTTCTCTTCCTCTTTTGCTGTTTCGTCTAAGGTAGGCAAGGACTCAAGTGTGACGTTTTCTATGCTTTCCTCCTCTTTTGTTTCTTCCTCCTCTTCTTCTGCAGTAGGCAAGGACTCAAGCGCGATATTTTCCACAACTTCCTCCTCTTTCGCCTCTTCTTCCTCTTCTTTTTCCTCAACTTTGGCATCTTCAACAACAACAGTTTGCACTTCTACCTCTGCTTCGGTAGCGCGGGTATAGATAGAGTCTATGCTCAACTCCAGCATACTGTTAAACGCCTTCACACGCCACTCGATGGGTTCTATGTATCGCCAATGGTCACGGAGTGTATTTTGCCACACCGTGAGCGCGTCCTCTGCCTGAAAGGTGTCATTGTAGCGGAGTGCCAACTCGCCTACGAAGGTTTTGAAAATTTCGCGGTTGTATTGAATGTATTTCACACTTCGCCTGTAGTATTCGGCAGTGAGTTTTATTTTAGCAGGTTTTTGGATTTCTTGCTCATAGAAAGAGCGCGGGTCTAAGACCAACTGCAATGTGCCATAAATGGCTTCTATCAAAATGGCGGTAAAGGCTTTTTTCTGCACGCGGATATGGCGCGACAGTACATTGAGGAAAGTGCGCAAGCCATCTTGTACTTCGGGCTGGCTGTAGTCAAAGAACGGACTTTCTAAGCGCGAGGCTTCGGCTTCCCATCTTTCTTCCAAGATTTTGAATATCAAGAAATTGATTTGCTTGATGTTTGAAAATTCCAAAATCTGCTCTCCTGTGATGATGTCTGTATTGGCAAAGAACTTATTGGACAACAACAGCGCGAGGTCGCGGCTGTAGTTGTGGAGGTAGTCGGTATTGAGCGGTTTGGTAGGAAGCATAAGGAGATAGGGGTTAGCCGTATGCAAAAAAAAACAGAAAAAGTATTATTGCAAAATTTTATTGCCAAATAAAAAAAAAAGGCTAATATTGTGGAATAATAAGGCTTGTAGGGCAATGGCTTTGCCGTTTTTGGGACAAAAGTTTTTTTTAGCTATCTTGCCTACTGCCCGCCCTTATTTACTCATTACAGGTTTACTTGCTAACGTCTGTGTATCAACTTCTACTTTTTTTCTTTTTTCTTTTGCCTGCACTCGTGAGTGCGCAAAAAATAGGAAAACCCTTTGTGCAAGCCTATCCTGCCAGAGTGTATGGAAGTGCAGTGCAGAATTGGGGCATTGGGCAAGACAAACGAGGCATTATGTATTTTGCCAATGACCAAGGCGTGTTGGAATATGATGGGCGCGATTGGCGGTTGTTCGTCTTGCCTCATTATGAGCCTGTGCGCTCTATTCGCGTGTCCGAAGAAAATACGGTGTATGTGGGCGGGGTAGGCGAGTTTGGGTATCTTAGCCCTAATGCTGTAGGCTCGTTGGAGTTCGTGTCATTGAAGCCATTTCTGCCCAGTAGTGTGCGTTTCGAAGACGTTTGGAGCATACAAGCCACGCCTGACATGGTGTATTTCCAAACAGACAGTTATATTTTTGGCTATGAGCCACACACGCAAAAGCCCCTCAAGATTTGGAACTTGCCTGCTGTTGATAGCGATTTTTTCCTTACCTTCTTGGTGCATAAAAAACTGTTTGTGCATAGCAGAAAGTCGGGATTGTTTGTATTGGAAAAAGGCAAGTTCATGTTGTCCAATGCGGGAGCTACTTTTGCGGGTAGTCGCATTTATACCATGCTCCCCTTCTCGCCTACCAAGATTGTGATAGGCACACGCGAAGAAGGGCTATTTTTACTCGATTACTCGCCTACAGGCAAGGTTTCTGTAGAAAAATGGGATTGCGAAGCCAATACTTTCCTACTAAAAAACCAACTTTATAGCGGCAATACCTTGCCCCAAAATAGAATAGTGCTTTGCACCAGACGTGCAGGGGCAATCGTGATTGACCATTATGGAAAAATTGTTGAAGTATTTGACAAAAAAGCTGGACTAACTGACGAGAATGTGCGGGCTACGTTCCTAAGTAATGACAATATTTTGTGGTTCGCGCTCAACAATGGCATCAATCACGTGAGTTATTACTCACCTATTCGTCTTTGGGACGACACACGAGGCATCGATGGAACTATCCATGATATTCATGAATTTTTGGGGCAAACCTACTTGGCTACAGACTTAGGGCTGTTTGTGCTAAATAAAACTACCGACAAATTCGAAGCCTTGCAAGGCGTTTCGAACATAGAAGCGTGGACATTTGAAATATTCAAAACAAGCTATGGCACAGAAAAACTACTCGCGGGAACAAATGATGGCGTGGTAGAAATACAAAACAATACAGCATTTTCTATCCTTTCGAGCAAAAAAGCCATTCGAAGCCTGAAACAGTCTATACATCTGCCCGAATGTGTGTATGTGGGGCAAAAGAGCGGGCTATTGCGTTTGAAATACACGCAGGCAAGTTGGGTACTTGATGCCCATTTTGAGCAAGTAAACCAAGATATAATTAGCTTGCTCGAAACACCCTCGAAGCCTCAAGAACTTTGGATAGGCACTTTTACTGATGGTGTCTATAAGATTTTGATAGAAAAGGACACGCCCAAAGTACGCCTCAAGCCCTACCGCCTCTCGGAAGGCTTGCCTGCCATGCGCGACTCGCGCTTGTATGCTTGGAAGGGCGAAATGTTGGTCGCTTGTATGGAAGGCTTGTTTGTGTATGATGCCCAACAAGATAGATTTGCCATCAGTCCCATGTGGGCAAAGCGTTTTCCAAACGAAAAAAGGGGCGTGTATAGCCTCACGACTGACAACCAACAAAACCTTTGGCTGGCAGACCACGACACGCGCAAGCACAGCATAGGCGCGTTCAGGGTTCAAAAAAACAACGAATACGAATGGCAAGAAGGCATCATGAAACGCCTGCCCGAATTTAGCGAGTCTAAACTGTACGTGGACAATCAAAAAACGATTTGGGTAGGTGGCACAGATGGGCTATACCGCTAC